>JBDOIG010000206.1:0-5372 GCA_041082235.1 Thermodesulfovibrionales bacterium
CAGAACCTATGGTATTATATAGCCCCGTTCTCTCAATTTAGCAGTATAAGGGAAGACACAGACCAGAACAAAAAGCTTAATCTTACTTCGGATTACATTACACAGATCTATTTTGACCAGATGGAGGGTAAGACAAAGGCATCAAGGTGTCAGGATACTGATGGTGACGGCGACTGTGATACAGTGCAACCAACAGTTGACTTTGAAAACCTTAAAAACCTCTGGGAAGCAGGAATAAAACTATTCCAGAAGTCACCTGTTAATAGAAGGATTTATACAAACTTTAACAATACCATTACATCCTTTGATACAAGCCTTGCCAGTAATGCAACCTTTCAGGGTCTCCTCCAGGCAGCAAATGCCACAGAGGCACAGAATATCATAAATTATGTGAGAGGTACTGACATAACAAACTATCGCAGCAGGACTGTAACACTGGATATAGGTGGCATTAATGTTACAAATACCTGGAAATTAGCTGATATAGTCCATTCAACACCAAAAATTAAAAGTGCTTATACAATTGATCCTTATTTTGAGAAATATGCAGATGAGAGTTATCTTGATTATAGGAATTCACCTACTTTCAAAGACAGAAACATGGTTTATGTGGGAGTAAATGATGGTATGCTTCACGCAATTAAACTTGGTAAATTAGAATTTCCTTCTCAGAGTAATACAAGCTGTACTTTTAGCTCAGGAGATAAGGCCTGTCTTTCAGGCACAGGGCTTGGTGAGGAGCAGTGGGCCTTTATACCAAAAAATGCCCTTCCTTATCTGAAATATCTTATGGACCCTGATTACTGCCATCTCTATTATGTAGATGCCACACCCTATATTAAGGATGTATCAATAGGTACAAATGAATGCACTGAATCAAATTACTGGGATTGTGATCGCAGAGGGGATAGATGGAGAACTGTCCTCATAGGTAGCATGAGGCTTGGTGGAGCCTGTAGAAACCTGGGTTCAACATGCACAAACTGCGTGAAGACGCCTGTCACAGATGCCGGTTATTCTTCCTACTTTGCCCTTGATATAACTGATGAGAATAATCCCCAGCTCCTCTGGGAATTTTCTCATCCCGATTTAGGTTTTTCAACTGCTGGTCCTCTTATATTGCGGGAAGGTCCAGATGGCAAAAATGGCAGATGGTTTGTTCTGCTTGCCTCAGGACCAACAGGACCTATAGATACCAACTCTCAGCAATTCCTTGGCAGGTCAGATCAGAATCTCAAGCTTTTCATCCTTGACCTTAAGACCGGTGCACTCCTTTCAACCATTGATACAAATATCCAGAATGCCTTTGCAGGAGCAATGGTGGGGTCTGCACTTGATTTCGGTCCAGAGGATTATCAAGATGATGTTGTTTATATACCTTACTCACGCTGGACAGGTACTCAATGGGCTGGTGGAATCCTGCGTTTTATGATAAAAGGCTTGCAGGGAGGAGACCTGACAAATCCTGATTTCAGTGGCAAGCTGAGCACATTGATTGAGCTATCCGGTCCTGTTACCTCTGGTATAGACTTTTTGTCTCATCCAGGCAGGGGTGAATTATGGTTATTCTTTGGCACAGGTAGATATATATATAAGCTGGATGACCTTAACAGTAGAAGGAGAATTTACGGTATAAAAGACCCTTGCTATCAAAACAATGAATTAACCTATCCATGTTCAACTGCAATTTCAGAATCAGATCTCCATGATGCAACAGAAAACATTTTATCTTCAGTCCCTTATGGCTGGTATATAAATCTTGATTGTGCCTCCTGGGATTCAGGGTGCCAGGTCTGTGCGCCAGTAGAGACCTTGAATCCTGGATGTCTATCACCCTCAGGATATGGAGCTGAAAGGGTTATTACCAATCCAGATGCTTTGCCTACGGGCGTGGTCTTTTTCACAACTACAACACCGACATCAGATATATGCGGTTATGGTGGAAATACTTATATCTGGGCTGTTGATGCAGCCACTGGTGGATCAGCTCTACTGAGCGCCCTTCAGGGGAAGGCATTGCTTCAGCTTTCCACGGGTGAAATAAAGGAAATAGACCTTTCCACTGCCTTTGTAGAAAGAGCACCCGGTTCAGGAGGTTCAGGTGGCGGTTCAGGTGAAACAGCTTCAGGTAGAAGAACAGTAGCCTTCTTTGGCTTGCCACCAGAGGGTTCCGGTCTTGCTTTGATAGGCCCTGCTATACCCATTGATAAATTTTTATTCATCAAGGAGAAATAGTAATGCTTAAGAAAGCTTCAGGTGTGACATTGATTGAACTGATAGTTGTAATAACTATACTTACAATACTTTTGTCTCTGTCAACAATAGCATTTAATAATTATATAGTGAATTACAATACAGAAAATGAGGTCAAGACACTTTATGCTGATATAACTGGTGCAAGGATGAGGGCGATGATTGAAAACAGACCTTATATGGTAAAATTTACTAGTGCTACCTCCTATGTAGCTGCAATTGATATTAATGGTGATGAAGACTATGATGCTGGAGATATTAGGGTAGATAAATATTCAAAAACACATCTTAAATATAACCTCGTCTGGGCTTTCCCAGGTAATACAGACCGACTTATCCTGGATAACAGAGGTCTGGTTAATGTTAACGGTAATATAAGGGTTAACAGCACAAATGATGCAGAGTATGACTGTATTGCCATATCAAACACAAGAATAAAGTTGGGGAAGTGGAATGGGAAGGATTGTATTGCGAGATAGACCGGGCTTTACACTTGTTGAGGTGATGGTATCTTTTGTGATTATCCTTATTACCATGCTTGGCTTATTGCAACTTACAGCCCAGATAACAGCAGAAAATGTTAGAAATATAATAAGGGATGAGGGTGTCAGGGTGGCTGAAGAGATATTGACACAGTGGAGGGCCTTGCCCTATGACCAGATTGTAACCCCAGCAGTACAGCCACTAGGGGTTCAAAGAAATCTGAGAAATTTTTCTGTATTATATAATCCGAATATCCAGATTACCACCTATTCTGGTGCCAAGATCATAAATGTTACTGTCACCTGGCAATACAGAGGGGTCAATTATTCTCATTCTATCTCATCCCTTGTGCGTATAAAATCATGAAAAAGGTTATCAGACATAAAGATAGATGGTATAGACAGAATAGAGGTTATTCCCTTGTAGAGCTCCTGGTTGTAACGGGGCTTTTGCTCATAGTGCTTGCTATTATAGGAAATAATTTTATAACAATCCTGTCATCCTCCAAGGGGCAGGCAAAGATTGCTGAAACAGAAACAGAGACTATAATAGGCCTTGAGATCTTAAGACAGGACATAGAGCATGCAGGATATGGATTACCGTGGTATGTGAGTGATACTAATGATGATGGAAATTTTTCAAATGACTGGGGTTCTCTTAATAATTATGTTGAGGCAGCTTCTATGAATGTCTGTAATTCCACTCATAATATTAACACCTATAATGATGCTCCTAATAATGCACCAAGGGCAATCCTTTCGGGCAATAATGTTTGTAGCGATGGCTCAGATTACCTTGTTATAAAATCAATTGCCGTAAGAAATCATGGAGAGGCTCAGAAATGGACTTATTTATGGAATGATGGTGCAAAAGTGTGTCTTAATTGCTGGCAGGGGAATTCCTGTGTTACCTCACTTGCTTCCTGTTCAGCCAGCAGTGAGAATATGGAAGACACCACACAGATTGTGGCTATAGCTCCCCTCAAGAATAAAATAGAAAGGGTGCTCATTACCTATGGCACTACTTCACCTTATCTTTTTTCTTCACAATTATCAAATGTATTTTCGAGTTATTCTCCGTTAAAGGAGGATGTTTTTTTTCTTTTTGGTGTAGGGTCAGATGCTTCCCTTAGAATGCCCTTTAACAGGGCAGATTATTATATCTCAAGAAATAATCCACCATCGCGATGTGCGAATGGAACAGGTGTGCTTGAAAAGGCAACCTTAAACCATGCAGATGGAAGATTAGGAGATTATTCTCCGCTCCTTGACTGCGTTGCTGATATGCAGGTGGTTTATGGTGTTGACCAGTCAGCTACCCCTGATGGGCAGATTGACTGTTATACAAATGACCTTTCTATAGCATTACCTCTTTATAATGCAAATAATATAAGGGATAGAGTAAAGGAAGTAAGGGTATATATTCTGGCTCATGAAGGCCAGTTTGATAGAAATTATATTTTTGGCAGCAATACAGTAAGGGTTGGAGATAGCAGCGGCCTTATTAGATGTAATCCTTCAGGAATTGACTCAGTCCTTGGTAGAGATTTTAATTTAGCCGGGATTACAAACTTTCAGAATTATAGATGGAAAGTTTATGAGTTTGTAATCTTACCTGATAACCTTAAAGGGAGATAGGATATGAGCAGGTCAAGGCAGAAAGTTAAAGAATACAAACAAAAAACAACAGGATGGAGAAAAATTTCCAGAGGTGACAGAGGCATTGCCCTTGTTACCACAATGATGTTAACCTTACTTGCCTTAGCGATAGCATTTGCTACTATTTATATGGTAATTCAGGGTTTGGAGATATCAGGTCTTAAGAAAAGGTATAGTTCAGCCCTTGGTGCAGCAAAAGGTGCGACAGAGGGTGCCGGCTCAATAATATCCTCAGGCTTGTCTCCTGATTTTGCGGCAATAACTACAATAAATAATCAGGCCTGTTTTGATATAAAGCTTAGTAAAGGGAGGTCTTCCTGGGGGGTATGTGATACAGGTATGGGAGTATCAAGCGCTTCCTATGATATTAGATTTGATTTCGGTAATTATTTTGCTTATGGAAAGATAGTGGATACTTTCCCTGGTAATACAGCAGGAGGAGGTGCTGGTTGGTATAAACCAGCCGCTGTGGTTGAAGGTTCAAGAGGAGGTTCATCTAATATTATCCCGAATCCAACTGCTATACCCTATATTTACACATTGGATATAAGGGTTGAAAATAAAACAAACCCACAGGATAGCGCAGAGATAAGTGCTGTTTATGCCCATTAGGATAGCCATAGGGTTGAGAAATATTCAATATCATTTCATTTTATTGATTCTATTTTTTATTTTTTCATGTACTCAAGATCAAAAGAATAGCAAATCATCTATAAATACAGAAGAGAGGCGGGAACTTGCTGAAAATGTAAATCTGCACACTCCAGAAAACCCACAAAAGGAACTTTTTCAAGATAAAAAAAATTCACCTCCTCAACTGACCAATATTTCACTCATGCCAGAGGTCTTCAAGCCAGGTGATACCCTTTATATTGAAGCTGAGGCTGCAGATCCTGATGATGATGAGGTGACAATCTTATACGATTGGTATTTGAATGGTGAACTTGTGAGCACAGAAAAGAGTCTAAATCTTCCAAT
>JBDOIG010000216.1:0-1075 GCA_041082235.1 Thermodesulfovibrionales bacterium
TGCAGCAATGCTTGCTCAGGAACTGACCATACCCGAGATAAGCCAGACAGTGATTCTTACGAGGCTTGAGGGAAGAACACCTGTTCCAGAGAAAGAAAGGCTAAGAGACCTTGCAAGACATAATTCAACAATGGTTATATTCCTGAGCGCCGGGTTGATAGACAGGGTTCAGGAGGAACTTCTTTATGCCTATCCTGAGGATACACCTTTTGTTGTTATTGAAAAGGCAACATGGCCTGAACAGAGGATATTTAAGGGCATACTCAAAGACCTTGCCTCAACTGTTAAAGAGGCTGGCATCAAAAAGACTGCCTTAATCTATATCGGTGATGCCCTGAGGGCTTCAGCGGAGTCAACCGGGAAAGAATCACGGCTTTATAGCAGAGAGTTCAGGCATGGATATAGAAATCAGGATTTATGATAAAATAAAACATGCTGACAGAATATATAGAGGAGGCCCTTAGGCGGGCAAGATATGAGCTCATAGAGGATGAAGAGCCTTTTTATGGCGAAATAAAAGAATTACCAGGTGTATGGGCCACAGGCAAAACCCTTGAGGAGTGCAGAAATAATCTGAAAGAGGTTATAGAGGGTTGGATACTTGTGAGCATTAAAAATAATATTCCGATACCGAGACTTGGTGATATAGAAATAAAAGAAATAGAGGGAATTCCTGTTTAAGTGTCAAGACTTTCTCCAGTATCCAACCGAGAGCTTATAAGACGCTTAAAAGAATTTGGATTTCATGGTCCCTACCCAGGTGGAAAGCATTTATTCATGATAAAAGGAAATATAAGACTTACTATTCCAAATCCTCACAGGAAAGAGATTGGTGTAGATTTATTAAAAAGGATATTAAGACAGGCTGGCATATCTGAAAAGGAATGGAGAGGATAATTTGAATGTTGCTGTTTTTTATATAACCAGGAAAGGTCTTCATCTCGCAGAAAGGCTGAGGTCTCTTTATCCTGAAGCATCTATTTTAAGGTTTAAGTCAGAGCTTATCCCTTATTACTGGAACAAAGCCAGAAACCTCATCTTCATCATGGCAACCGGCATTGTTGTAAGGACTATT
>JBDOIG010000285.1:0-1396 GCA_041082235.1 Thermodesulfovibrionales bacterium
TACATTTAATAATAACTCAGCAGGATGGCAGGGCGGAGCAATAAGTGTCCCGAGCGGAAGCCTTAATATATTAAATAGCAGATTTATTCAAAACAGTGCAAGCTATGGAGCGGCAAAGGCAGGTATAGTCTGACCCCTTAATGGTAAAGAAAATTTAACCCTAAACAGTTCATCTATGTCAATCACGGGAAACAGTAAAACCTGAGGATTGATATCAGGCCTGTCTTCGCAAATAATCTCCCATGGTGTTTTACCACCTTTTGAAAAGTTAGGCCTCACCATATTGAAAAAGTCCTGATACAGTTGAGCCTTAGTGAAAAATTCATCCCGTGATCTAAAGTCCTCTACATCGTAAAACTCACTCTCTATAAGACTATGAGCACTTTCCACATCTGCCTGGGCATTCTTCATCCCTGGTGGAATATAATTATGCCGTGCTCCATACCTCTGCTCTATCATGTGAATATAGCCATAGTTTACAGAACTCCTCCTGGTGCCACTAAATTCACTCCCATTATCAGTCTGTATTGTTATCTCAGAGGCCTTTATGCCATATCTTTTAAGATGGACAATATACATCTCCGTAAAAAGTTCAGCATACTTCTCAGAACACTCGCTTCCATAACCCAAAACCATAAATCCACTCTTTACATCCCTGATTGTGTATTGATACCTCGGAAGCCCTTGCTCCTTCATCTGCGGCCAGTATCTCGGAATGTCATAAAGATGTTTTGTGTCTGCTTGATGCATGCTTAACGCCTTGTATCTCTTCTTTATCTCCCGTAAGTCATTATGCCTCTTATATTTCTTCCTCCTTGTCCTTGTAAGACCATGCTCTTTTAGTATCCGTTTTATTGCTCCCTCAGATGCTGTTACCCTAAAAAATAATTTCAATCTCTTAGGACCATAACAGGGCATCTTCTGCCTGCACTGCACAATGTATTGTTCCATTTCCTTTGGTGTCTTGTGAGGAATATCCCTCACTACATCCCTTTTTTCCTTTAAACCCTCCATGCCCTCTGCCTCAAACCTCCGCCTCCACAGTTTTACCGTGTTTTTACTGCATCCATATTCACGGGCTGCTGCCTTGTTACCGTATCTTTGTGCGTATCTGACCATGTGCAATCTTACCTCTACCTTATCAATTTCATTTTTTCCTCTAAGCATGATACGATATCTACTAGGCTCCATCCTAAACCTCATTTTTAGGGTGTTTAACCGAGATTATACTCGGTTTGAGGTTTGGATGGAGCCATCCTCTAGTGTGTATTAAATCCCATCCCTAAAATAGCTCCTTCCCTTTTTCATTAAAAGCTTCTTTTTAAATTTTAGGAGCCTTGATAGATACTCCGTGCCCATACATTTAAGACTTATCCCAAGGGGGTCAGTTTTAACC
>JBDOIG010000299.1:0-40601 GCA_041082235.1 Thermodesulfovibrionales bacterium
GCAGTAAGACACCCTGGGAGATAATTTGTGAAGACAGGCCTGATATTGATCCTCAGGTTTTGCTGTTTCCAGTGATTGACATAGATGCACTGTTTAGGGTTAAATTTTCATTACCCTCAAGGGGTCAAACTACACCTGCCTTTGCCGACCAAGCTTAAAAAAACTATGTTATTCTTAAGATCAAGTCACAGTTTATTACTATCTTGAAATGTCACATGCATATCCTTTTATTTGTCATAGCGGCCCTTTTTATCTTATTAGAGATTGCTTCGGGTGCTTACCATTGCAATAGGAAGAAATGGCTTTTAAACTGTGTATTTAGTTTGAGGCTTTGGGGTATTTCAGGAGTTTTTCTTATATGTGACATTCTAAAAATAGTAATTATGTGTGACATTTTGATATAGTAACCACACAAGGCTTAAAAAACTATTGACAAAATATGTTATTTTGCTTTATATTTTTTGTCTTAGAAAGAGCATTTTGCTCTGTTAAATACCTTGAAGGGGGGTAGTGAATTGCATGCTTTAGGTATTCACTTATTAGTTGAATTAAGGGATTGCAACCCAGATATCCTAAAGAATCTCGGAGAAGTCCGGGATGCCCTTGTTACAGCTGCAAAAAGGGCAAAGGCCACTATCATTGATGTATCCTTTCATGAATTCAATCCATTCGGCATCAGCGGTATGGTTATTATTGCCGAATCTCACCTCTCCATTCACACCTGGCCAGAATATGGTTATGCAGCTGTAGACATCTTTACCTGCGGTGATACGATTAAACCTGAGGTGGCAGCAGAATATCTTATAAAAAAATTTGAATCAAAAAATCCATCAATAGTGGAGATGAAAAGAGGAATTCTCGCTGTTGATGGTAGAAAGCTACCTCATAAGGTAACAGATGTACAGCTTGAACTCGTAACCTGATTTTTGGTATCTCTTAAAAAAGACACAAGGCATAAGCCTTAAAGGATATTTTGTTTTTGCATCAGGCTTAAACCTGGCACAAAGGGCTGAAACAAAGATGAAGGCTTTTGTGGCTTAAAAATGAGCTAAGGATGAAAAGTTTCTTTAGCCTTTCAGCCCATATCAGGTTTTATCTTTAAGTACTGCAATCCCGGGTAATTCTTTACCTTCAAGAAGCTGTAATGCCGCACCACCGCCAGTTGATATAAAGGATATGCTATCAGAGACACCTGCCCTGTGAACTGCAAGATCTGTATCTCCCCCACCAACTATGGTAAGGGCATAGGCATCAGCTACAGCCCTTGCTATGGCAAAGGTTCCCCTTGAGAAGGCATCTATCTCAAAAACTCCCATTGGTCCATTCCATATTATGGTCTTGGCATCCTGTATAACCTCTGCAAAAAGCCTTGTGGAAGCAGGACCTATGTCAAGTGCCTTCCATCCTTTTGGGATCTCCTGCACAGGCACAATCTTTGTCTCTGCACCTTTTTCCACGGACTGAGCTATTACACAATCTACCGGAAGATAAAATTTAACCTTATTCTCTCTGAGCCTGTTCATTATCCTTGTGGCAAGATCAAGCATTTCCTCTTCTACAAGTGAATCCCCTACCTCATATCCCATTGCCTTAATAAATGTAAAGGCCATTCCTCCGCCAACTATGACCTTATCAACCTTCTGGGCAAGATTCTCAAGGACTCCAATCTTACCGGAGACCTTTGCACCTCCAAGTATTGCAACAAAGGGTCTTACAGGCGATTCTACAGCACCCCTAAGATATTGAATCTCCTTCCTCATCAAAAATCCTGCAGCACCTGGTATGAATCTTGGAACCCCTACTATTGAGGCATGCGCCCTGTGGGCAGCTCCAAAGGCATCATTCACATAATAGTCAGCAAGGCTTGCAAGTGCCCTGGAAAAATTCTCATCGTTTTTTTCTTCCTCGGGATGGAATCTCAGATTTTCAAGTAATATCACGTCTCCCTTTGCCATGTTCTTAACAGCTCGCTCCACATCACCTCCCACACAGTCTTCAAGAAAAAGAACTTCCTTATTAAGTAACCTGCTCAGTCTTTTTGCAACAGGCCTGAGGCTATATTTTGGATCAACCTTTCCTTTTGGCCTTCCAAGATGAGAGGCCAGTATAACCCTTGCCCCTTCATCTATGGCATAATTTATAGTTGGAAGGGTTGAGCGTATCCTTCTGTCATCGGTAATATTCTGATTATCATCCAGAGGGACATTAAAATCAGCCCTTATGAATACCCTCTTATCTTTTATATTTATGTCCTCTACAGAGAGTTTGTTAAGGACATTTGTGGGTGTAATATCATTCCTTGCCATCTCTCCCCCTTATTTTATTAGATAAAGTATAAGGTCTTTAAGTCTGTTACTGTAACCCCATTCATTATCATACCAGGCAAAGACTTTAACCATCCTTTTGTCAATAACTGCTGTAAGTGTGGCATCCACAATTGCTGAATGAGGGTTTCCATTAAGGTCTGTGGATACAAGGGGCTCTTCAGAATATTCCATTATCCCTTTCAAAGGACCTTCAGACGCCCTTTTTAAGGCTTGATTCACCTCTTCCACAGTGACATCGCTGCTGACCTCAGCAACAAGGTCAACAAGTGAGACATTAGCAGTTGGAACCCTTATGGCTATTCCATCAAGTTTACCTTTAAGCTCAGGTAGAACCAATCCAACAGCCTTTGCTGCTCCAGTAGTGGTTGGTATCATATTAAGGGCAGCTGCCCTTGCCCTCCTCAGATCCTTATGGGGAAGATCAAGTATCCTCTGATCATTTGTATAGGAATGGATTGTTGTCATAAAACCTTTTACTATTCCGAACTCTTTATGAAGAACCTTTGCAACCGGTGCAAGGCAATTTGTTGTACAGGAGGCATTGGATATTATCTTGTGAGCCTTTTTATCAAGCATACCTTCATTAACACCCATACATACTGTAACATCAGGCTCTTTTGCAGGAGCAGAGATTATCGCATATTTGACACCACCTCTAAGGTGCTTGGATGCACCAGCTCTGTCTGTAAACCTCCCTGTTGCCTCTAAGACTATCTCAACACCGAGGTCCTGCCATGGAATCTTTTCAGGCTCGGTCTGAGCAAAAACCTTTATCGTCTTACCATTTACTGTAAGGGTATCACCGGCATAACCAATGTCAGCCTTAAAGATACCATGCACAGAATCATATTTCAGTAAGTGGGCAAGGGTCTTTGAATCGGTAAGGTCATTGATTGCAACGATCTCAAAATCCTTGATACCTGAAGAGGCCCTGAAAAAATTTCTTCCTATCCTGCCGAAACCATTGATCCCTACTTTAACAGCCATAATTACACCTCCTAATTATATTCTGGTATCACGGCACAGATACCTTTTTCCCGAAGGAATATTCAAAAAGATTCATGACGATACCTGTTTTCAACTTTGGATAAAAATATGTAGACTTCGGTGGCATTCTAAGCGATGAAAGGGCAACTATCTCCACTTCCTCTATTTTTGTTGAATTGAGTAAAAAACCTGCCTGATATTCTCCATTGTTAACCATGTTGATTACCTTCTCAGGATTCATCTCATAAAGCACATCCCTGATACCAAGAAGTTTATCAAATATAAGGCTGTGAAGTATAGTGACATCAAGGTATCTGAGTGCAGGATGCAGGTCTGAAAGGTCTCTGCCAAGATACTTAAGCATAAAGGCCTCCCTGCCTGTATAAAGGCCTATCGTGTGTTCTTTACCATAGATTCTCTTTACTATATCCAGAGGCCCTCTCAGCCTGAGTCTTGAGATCTCAAAATAATCTTTGAGCCTTTCCTTCCAGTCTTGTGGAAGACCTTTTATAACCCTGTGTGTTGGAAGAATAGTGAGGCCTTCATCAGCCATATTTGCAAGGAACATCATTACATAATCGTAGGGTTCACTGCCATCAACATGGGGATATTTTTGAGACATCTCCTTTTTATATTCCAGTGCTGTCTCATATCTGTGATGACCGTCAGCTATGAATATTGCCTTATCAGAAAGTTCATTCCGTATAATCTCAATATCTCTCTCAGAGTCTATTATCCATAGACTGTGTCTTATGCCATCATCATCCATAAACTGAAAGTAGGGTTGCCTCTTCTTCAGGTCGCAAAGTATCCTGCTTGTCTTTTTTTCGGGACTCTTATAAAGTGCAAAAATAGGACTGATATTACCGCCACAGGTTTTTATCAGATTGAGCCTGTCTGTTTTTGGTTTTGAATGAGTGGCCTCGTGGGGATGGACATTACCCCTCCCGAATTCCTCTATTCTCACAAGACCCATAAGACCACGCAGGGTCTTATTCTTTCCGTTTACCTGATATTCAAGCTGATAAGCATAAAAAGCAGCCCTGTCAGTCGTAATAAGAATCCCTGAAGATAACCATCCATTGAGCAGACCCTTTGCCCTTGTATATTTATTAAAAGAGTCATTATCACCAGGAAATTCTTTGCCGAAATCTACATGAAGGATATTATGAGAGTTCTTATCATAAAGTCTCTGCCTCTCTTCTTCTGAAACTACATCATAAGGTGGTGCAACCACATCAGCCATATTCACATGATGTGGTTCAAAAAGCACAGCATGAAATGGTCTAATATCAGCCATTTATTCCTCGCCACTTAAATTATTGAAGATCCTCTGCAGTAAATTACAGAAATATTTAATCTAATGAATTATGCTATTTATAGCATATTCGCTCGCTTAACCCTCCACACTTAGGGGAATAGGCTCGCGATCCATTTAACTACCGAAGCTGAATAATTCCCGAAGCTTGCAATTATAATACCATATATTAAGCTATGCTTCAACCTGTAGCAGAGGGCTCAAATCTTGATAAAAATTTACAGTCAGACCTCAGATTAAAAGGGCGATAAAAAACTGCCTACTGTGGCTGACAAAAAGTCAACAGTTACTTATTTCTGTAATTATAATCTTTTATAAATCAATAAAAAATTTTATTCCAGAATATACCTCCTAAATCTTGACTTTAAGCCCTGAGATGGGTATTATACCTTAATTTGAAATCCTTACCAAGGAGGTTTCTGTGGAAGCACCATTGTTTATTGAGATACACGGTGTACCCGCCTATGTAACCTATTCATGGCTTGCCATGGTGATATTGATAATGGTAGCCCTTATTATAAGGGGTTCCTTAAAACTTGTCCCGGGTGGAATACAGAATTTTATTGAGATACTCGTTGAGGAGCTGAGAAAACTCGCTGATGAAAATATCGGTCATCACTGGGCACCAAGGTTCTTTCCTTTAATAGGTACACTCGGCCTCTACATACTGGTCTGCAATTTTATGGGTCTTATCCCTGGTTTTGAATCTCCAACAAGCAATATAAATACAACAGCCTCTATGGCTTTACCCGTATTTCTTGCAACCCATTATTATGGTATCAAGGTACATGGATTTAAATATATAAATCATTTTCTTGGACCTATGAAGAGCATCTGGGCCCTTCCACTGATGTTAATGATGTTTGTCATTGAGGTAATCGGACATCTTGCAAGGCCTGTTACACTTTCTGTCAGGTTATTCGGGAACATGATAGCAAAACATATGATACTCATAATCCTTGCCTTACTTACACCATGGATTGTACCTGTGGCGATTCTGGGACTTGGCGTGCTTGTCAGTGTAATACAGGCCTTTGTCTTCGTTCTCTTAACAACCCTTTATCTTGCCGGTGCTGTGGAAGAAGCTCATTAATTATGGCAAACAAATTGCAGGAGTTTATTTTAAACAAACAGGATATTATATAGATAATTCTTGGATTTCCTGCAGCTGCAGAAATCCAGAAGATGTTTTCTCTAAGGCTTAAGGCAATAAAAATCCTTGAAGGAAAGGAGGTTGAACAATGAAAAAAGCAGCAGCAGTAACAATCCTTGCTATTGTATTTCTCTATCTCATGGTTCCACTGGCCTTTGCAGAAGAAGGAGCAGCTCCCAATGAGGCAAAACTGAAATATTATGCAATGGCAGCTCTTGGATGTGCCATTGGAATAGGCCTCGCTGCCCTTGGTACCGGCATAGGTCAGGGAATAGGTCTCAGCAGGGCATGTGAGGGTGTAGCAAGAAATCCTGGCGTATCAGGTAAGATAATGACGACCCTTATCATTGGCCTTGCCATGATTGAATCTCTTGCAATCTATGCCCTTGTTGTGGTTCTGATAATCCTCTTTGCAAATCCTTTCAAGATATGATGAACTATCAGGGAACGGCTTTTGAGCCGTTCCCTGAACTTTATGGTATAATAATTTATGTCAGAAGACCAGATATATAAAAAATCTATTGAAACGATCCGTAGAAACATTCAGAATGGTCAATCCTTTGACCTTGCCTGTGAGTCAATCGCAGTAGCAGACGAGGACCTGAAGAAGATGATCATTGATCATACCCTTAAGATTGAGATTGCTGAAATGCATTATGGGAAAAATATACCATTTGTTGAAATATCCAGAAAACTTCAGGTATCCATGGAAAGACTTCTCAAGGCAAATGACGAGATGCTTGAAGATGTGATGGACAATATGCATCATATCTACAGGGATTTTCCTATAGACCCTGAGTCAACAACCCATTAGCAATGAAAAAGGTCACCCTCTTTGCCCTGAGCACATGTCCTGTTTGTAAAAAAGTTAAGGCCTTTCTTGATGAGCATAAGATTAACTATCAGCTGGTAGAAGTGGATTTACTTGACAGTGGTGAGCAATGGGTAATGACAAAGGAACTTCAGAAATATAATCCTCAGGCCAGTTATCCCACACTCGTGATTTCAGAGGTTATAGTTGGCTATGACCCTGAAAAACTTAAGAAAAAATTTGAAAAATCATGACACCTGAAGAGCTTTACGAGATACTAAAAAGATATGCAAAACAGCAGGGGATTGAACTCAATAATGATAGAGAATTTACCCTTGATATAATAAGGGGCCTACTGAAGAATGAAGAACGATATGGCTATAGATCGTGTCCCTGCAGGCTGGCAACAGGGATCATGGAGAGGGATGAAGATATTATATGTCCCTGCAAATACAGGGATGATGATATTAAGGAGTATGGAAGCTGCTACTGCTATCTTTATGTATCAAAGGAATGGAATGAGGGTAAAATCCCTCATAGAGTAGTCCCTGAGAGAAGACCCTGGAGGGGGTGAGTTTATGGTCAATGAAGATATTAATATCTTCAGCATGCAGAAGCTAAAAGACATCAAGAGAAGACCGGACATCCTTTCTAATATTAAACTTAATGCGTCACTCCCACTTATTATGAAGTCCCGCTTCCAGATGTCAAAACAGGAGTTTGAAGAATTGCAAAAGATGATTGGTTACATCTTCTATATTGAAACCGCCTGTGAGAAACCTTCCCTTATGCTTATGAAGATAAATAAAAGCGATATTGCAGACACGGTTGGCATTATAGAAGAGATACCTCAGGAGATGCTCCAGAGAGCAATACAAAATCCAGTCCATCCACCAGTGCACGGTATGTACGGAATAACAGAAGAAATAAAGAACTGGCTCAGGAAGGAACTAAACTTAAGTGATTGAGAGATGCCATCGTATCTGTGGCGGCCTTGATGACTGCTTTATCAATAATAAAAAGCAGATTGACTGTATCTCGGACATCCTGATAAATAAAGCCTTTGGAACATCAGAAATAATTGAACAATTGATAAAAAAATATCAGGATGAAGAGCTGAGCCTTATGTTACGCGAGGCGCTGAGGGGACCTTATGAGATTATAAACTGGGTAAAATATCTTCAGATCGCCCGTAACCTTAAATTTTCTCCTGAACCGCTCAGAAAGTCTCTAAATGAAAGACGCAGGGAGATAAGATATCCTCTACCAGAGACTATTCAAAAATACATTGACCTTTCAATAGATGCACATGGGAGGATGCTTGCAGGTATTATCACAAACCTTAGTCAGCAGGGTCTTCAGTTTATTACCACAGAACCTGTAAAGCCGGGGATGATATACGACCTGAAACTCTCTTCAACACGAGCAACAGGGAAGGATCTCTTTCTGAAGATAAAAACTGTCTACTGTAACAGGAATGAGGATAAATTCATATCAGGTGCATTCATTGTAGAAATGCAAGATGACCTTTCATTTAATTTTTTTAAAAATGTACTTGACCTGCTTCTAGAATTCCCTGGAAAATTCAGTGGCTCGTAATGTAAGTTTACTTTGTCCTTACGGTGGTTACTGATCTAATGGAGTTCTTAAGCTGTCCTGGGCTTTAAGGTCTCTTCTATCATCAGGATGTACTTGGCAAGGTCAAAACCGAATTTCATGAGTTCTATCTCATCATTCCGCATTTTCCCTGCCCTATCCTCAGAAACCTCAAAATATTCAAGGAATCCGCTCTCAAATATAAATCTCCTGAATCTATCCAGATCATAACAGGCCATATAATAAAGTGCCTGTTTTTTAGATTCAAGGACATGACCCGGGGGGTTTTTCCTGAGCTGTATCACCCTCCATTGCATATTCAATTCATCGTATATCTCAATACCCTGGTCAGTTCTCCATTGGTTTATGGTCCATTCCTGATCCTCCTCAAATCCCCTGCAGTGACCTTCCCTCAGGAAAAAATAAAAATCTTCAGCCACAATCTTTTCACCTCTGAGGCTCTTTATCACCCCCTGACCAACTGGATAATATCTACAATTTACAGGCCGTGCATCATAAATGGAGCAACCTTCCTCAGTTACGAAAGGACATCTTCTTAATTCATCATCAAGCATCCTCAAAAAAACAAAGGGATGAGAGGTCTTTTCATCAATGGTTGTATAGGTATATCTTTCAAGAAACTCGGTGGATGAAAGACCAAGTCTTCTTTTCATCACAATGATATCATAGGGTGTAAGCATTATATCAATGTTACTGCAACATCTGGTAAAACATGAGATGCCTTTATGGCACCTGAATTTAAATTTTGTTTCCAGGGTATACTTCACAGGATCAACAGCGGACATATTCAATTTCACTTTAAACCTCCAATTTTTTGTTTAAAGATACACCTGATTTCTATCGGCATTTGGGCAACATAAAAATATTTAGGCATCTTGATAGAAAAATAAAAAAGGGCTGGCTAATAGCCAGCCCTTTAACATATCATATACTATTTAATCAATGGAACAATCAGAAGTGCCACTATGTTTACAACCTTTATCATCGGGTTTATTGCCGGGCCTGCTGTATCCTTATAAGGATCACCAACTGTATCACCTGTAACTGCTGCCTTATGTGCATCTGATTTCTTTCCACCATAGGCGCCATCTTCTATGTATTTCTTTGCATTATCCCATGCTCCTCCGCCGCTCGTCATTGCAATTGCCTGGAAGAGTCCTGTTACTATGCTCCCGATAAGGACTCCGCCAAGTGCCTCCCTCCCTATAAGGAAACCAACAAGTATCGGGACCAGGACAGGAAGTAGTGCTGGAATCATCATCTCTTTTATTGCTGATTTTGTGACAATATCAACGCACTTACCATACTCAGGCTTTGCTGTCCCTTCCATTATGCCCTTAATCTCCCTGAACTGCCTCCTAACCTCTTCAACAACGCCACCTGCTGCCTTACCAACAGACTCCATAAGAAGTGAGCCAAAGTAATATGGAAGCAGTCCACCTATGAAAAGTCCGACCAGAACCTTTGGATTTGAAAGCTCAAATACTAAGGTTTCACCAAAGGCCCTTGAGTACTCAGCAAAGAGAACAAGTGCTGCAAGACCTGCAGAACCTATGGCATATCCCTTTGTTACAGCCTTTGTGGTATTGCCAACTGCATCAAGTGGGTCTGTAACAGCCCTTACCTCTTTGGGAAGCTCTGCCATCTCAGCAATTCCACCAGCATTATCTGTAATTGGTCCATAGGAGTCAATGGACACCACTATCCCTGTCATTGAAAGCATACTTACTGCTGAAAGGGCAATAGCAAAAAGACCTGACCCAGCGTTGCCGCTAAATCCACCACCAAGTGCATAGGCCCAGAGTATTGCACCTGAGATTGCAAGCACCGGAAGACCGGTTGACTTCATGCTCACAGCAAGACCTGCAATTATATTTGTTGCATGACCTGTCTGGCTTGCTGCAGCAATATGTTTAACAGGTGCAAAACTTTTAGATGTGAAGTATTCTGTTATCATAACAATCAGCCAGGTAAGGACAAGTCCTATCAGGGCAGTTGTAAATATCTTTAAGGGTGTAAAGATACCTGCATCAACACCTGGCTGTCCGAGGAACCACTGAGCTGCAAAATAAAAACCTATTGCAGCAAGGATTCCAGCGGCTGCGAGGCCCTTATAAAGGGCTCCCATTATATACTGACTCTTGCCGAGTTTAACAAAAAATGTACCGAGGATAGATGCAACTATTGATATGGCACCTATAAGAAGAGGAAACACAACCCACCCGCTGTCAGCACCGAAGATTGTCTTTGCAAGGAGCATCCCTGCAACAACCGTGACTGTATAGGTCTCATAAAGGTCAGCTGCCATACCAGCGCAGTCACCCACATTGTCACCAACATTGTCAGCAATAACAGCCGGGTTTCTTGGGTCATCCTCAGGTATTCCTGCCTCAACCTTTCCAACAAGGTCTGCACCAACATCTGCTGCCTTTGTATAAATTCCACCAGCGATACGGGCAAAGACACTCATCAAAGAACAACCAAACCCAAGTCCAACAAGGGCATGGAACGCCTTTTCCACATCAGGTTCAACAGATGTCACGATAAGATAGTATCCTGCAATACCAATAATCCCAAGACCAACGACCATCATACCTGTAACAGAACCACCCCTGAAGGCAAGCTTGAGGGCATTATTAAGACCACCCTTTGCTGCCTCTGCTGTCCTCACATTTGCCCTCACCGTGACCATCATTCCAATATAGCCAGCAAGTGCAGAGCCAGTTGCACCAATCAGAAATCCTATTGCTGTCCATGTGCCAAGACCAGCAATAAGGATGAGGAGAAATATCACGGCACCTGCGATAGCAACAGTTGTGTACTCGCGCTTGAGAAAGGCCTGCGCACCCTCTTTAACTGCATCAGAAATAGCCCTCATCCTGTCAGTTCCGCTTGGCTGTCTCAGGACTGACTGAGCAGTAAGAAGGGCATAGGCAACTCCCAGCACACCGCTCAGAAGAGCAATAATAAGAATTGTACTCATCTGAAATACCTCCTTTTAAATTTAGTTTTGTTTAAACTATACTCCCTCAGAAATATATTCCTTCAAATAATGAACCTCTGCCTCAAGTTTCCCCACAAGATTATTAACCACATCCCTGATAGAGATTATTCCTATAACCCTTCCATTCTCTACAACAGGCAGATGTCTTATCTTAAGTTTATTCATTAGTGACATGGCGGTATTAAGGTTATCTTCTGGTTTAATGACAACAAGATCAACAGTCATAATGTCCGTAACCTTCAATCTGTCAGGATTCATACCAGACCTTACCAGTGCCTTAAGGGCATCCCTTTCTGTAAATAGACCAAGGGGTTTTCCAGCATCATCCACAATAATTAATGCACCAATATTCCTGTCAACCATCTTTTCAACAGCCCTGCTGATGGTTGTATCAGGATGAACGCCTATGAGTTCAGCTCCCTTATTTTTTAATAATTCTCTTATTGTCAACCTGCCTGCCTCTCTGTAATAAGCTCCTTTGA
Source organism: Thermodesulfovibrionales bacterium (assembly GCA_041082235.1). GTDB lineage: Bacteria > Nitrospirota > Thermodesulfovibrionia > Thermodesulfovibrionales > CALJEL01 > CALJEL01. The sequence goes on from JBDOIG010000299.1 coordinate 11,700, forward strand.
CACTATGCCATTGTGTCTTGCAAAGACCATTGCCACTGTCCTGTAAACCATATGTGCCATCTTTGAAAAAGGTGCATAGGCAAAGAGGAAGAAAACAAATGTGAGATGTATGAAATACACCGGATAGGCAAGGCCTGCCACATTAAGCAATCTGAGCACCTCAGACAAGATACCTGTTGCAGCAATCACGTATATGACCGTTATAAGAAGCCAGTCAAAATAACTTCCTATGCCTGCCTTTGGTGAATTTATAAGCCTGAAGAGTACAACAAGTGTTATCCCTGTTATAAGGGCAAGGGCACTTATATTTGCAAAAATCTTCAATGGATCGGTCATTGGATAGGGTGACTCTCCAAAATGAAATATACTGAAGGGCTCTATCCCCAGCAATTCCCAGCCATAAAGATAGATTACCGCCCATGTGGTTGTTATGGCAAGACCAGCAAAGGCATAGAATGTTAGAAGATGGGCATAGGTCCTTGTCTTTGCCACATTACACTTTGAAAACTGTCTGTGCACCAATATCTCTTTTAAAGTACTGATAAATGTCCGGGATAGACTTGCAGATTTTGGCTCGTAACCACCTGATTTGAGTGTATTCCAGTACTTTTTAATACCAATCACAAAGGAAATCACAGCAAAGGCTGCTGCTGCTATAAAGATAGGATCTATCACTGTATTAACTGGCATAAATTTAGCATAAACAATACTACCATCCTCTCCCCTCGGGATAGAATCCGGATTCAAAGGATTTCCATTTGCGCCAATCAAAAGTATTATCACCGGTACCGCCAGTAAAAGGATCAAATAAAGTGGGCTACCCACAAGACCTCCAAGAAAACCTGGCCATGAATGTTCTTTAATGGCAAGCTTTCTGATTGCACCGAGGACTTCCCCTGGCTTTGCACCCCTTGGGCAGTAGGCTGTACAGTCGCTGCACTGATGGCAGAGCCAGATATCAGGATTTGAAAAGAGCTTATCTTTTAAGCCCCACTGAGCATAAAGCATCTCCTTCCTTGGAAAGGGTTTTTTATCCTGCGTGACATTGCATACTGCTGTGCATGTGGAACACTGATAACATTTTTTCAGGTCTTTACCACCTGATTTTATAACATCTTTTACAAAATTCAGGTCCGGTTTTATAATCTGAGCCATCCTAAACCTCCTTATAAAGTTCCACATCCCCTTTAATATTTTCGGGGGATATCTTGAAATTTCCCATGTACTGTAACTAAAAGCCCTTGTATGGATTCGGGCCTAATTCATTAATCTTTTCAACAAATTCATTTATTATCTCAGGAAGCCTGGGGTAATCATTTATTGCAAGTTGAACCATCTTTACCCTTTCAGACTCAAGCTGAAGTCTGCTCAAGGTCTCCTGAACCTTTCCGAGTCTGTAATTTGCAAGCTCACTTCCTTTAACAAAATGGCACTGATAATCCTCTCCAAACTTGCATCCAAAAAGGAGTGCACCATCTATCCCCCTTGAAAGTGCATCAGCAATCCATACAAGATTCATTGAACCAAGGCACCTTAAAGGAATTATCCTTATATTTGGAGGAAGCTTTAATCTGTTTATACCTGCTGTATCAAGTGCTGGATAGGCATCGTTCTCGCAGACAAAGGCAAGAAGCATGAGCCCATCCTCAGGCACATCAATTGACTTTATCATACTTGATATCATATCCACACTGTAATCCTTGAAAGAAACAATCCTTTCAGGACAGGCACCAAGACAGGTTGCACAGCGTCTGCACCTGTTTGGTTTGTAATAGGGCACGCCTTTTTCATCCTCATCAATTGCACCGAAGGGGCATTCCTCAGTACACCTCTTACAGGCAGTACATCTGAGGAGTAATGGGTCAGGATAGGTCATATCCCATGCCCTTGGATGAACTGCAATACCTTTTGCTACATGCTCTGCTGCCTGTATTGCCTTCAGTGCAGCACCTGCAGCATCATCCTGTGCCTCAGCAATTGTCATGGGCTGTCTTATACAGCCTGCTGCATAAATGCCTGTTCTTCTGGTCTCATACTGGAAACATATAAAATTAGAATCAGCAAAACCAAAGGCATTCTTTTCCGCAAAAGGAGGAAGTTCAGGTCCCTGCCTATAGTTAAGATTCAATATAAACTCTGGCTTTGGAGTTGACTCTAAATAAGCCTTCTTTGCCTCATCTCCCTGTGCTGCTGCCTTTGTAAGACCATCAAGGTATTCCTGTGGCTCCTTTGTGGCAGGTACCATTCCTACTGCCAGTACCACGAGGTCTGCCTCAACCTTTATCTTCTCCCCCATAAAGAGGGTGCTATCAGCCTCTACATAGAGCCTCCCATTTTCCTCATATACGCCTGTGACTTCACCCTTTGTTAGCATTATGCCAGGGTCGTTCTGCACTTCCTTATAAAAGAATTCATACTGACCGGGAGTCCTTATGTCTTTATAGATTATAAAGGCAAGTCCATCCTCAGTTAATTCCCTCACATACTTTGCCTGCTTCAAAGAAGTTCCGCAGCAATAGGCTGAACAATAGGGAAGATGGTTGGGATCTCTGCTTCCGGCACACTGGATAAAGGCAACGCTCTTTACCTCTTTTCCATCAGAAGGTCTGATCAGCCTTCCCTTCTTAGCCATCTCCTCAAACTCTATATTTGTAACTACATCCTTGAATTTTCCATACCCAAGATGCTCAAGCCTTGTTGCATCATAGGGTTTCCATCCTGCTGCAAGGACAATAGCACCTATTCGAAGAACCTCACTCTTTCCATTCATCTCTATTGTGACATCCCACATACCTGGCTGCCCATCTGTCTTTGCAACCTTTGCGGGCTTGAATACCTGAATATTAGGATGGGCCTCAACTTCCTTGATTAAGTCTCCAATAATTGGTTCAGAAAGTCTATAAGGATAAGTCCTCGTTACCTGTTTATAGAGTTTCCTTGCATACCCTCCAAGTTCAGGCTCCTTTTCCACAAGATAAACCTTGTATCCTGCCTTGGCTGCCTCAAGGGCAGCTGTAAGACCTGATGCACCTCCACCGATCACAAGAATCGTCTTTACTGTCTCCTGAACCCATGGCTCTGGAAGGTCTGATTTCTGGACTTTTGTGAGCCCCATCTTCAGATAATCCTCTGCAGCAGCCTGGGTAAGCTCGTCCTTTGGCTCAAGTGTCCAGGCAACAAGCTCCCTGATGTTTACCCTATCCACTATTGAGCCAGGAAAATCAAAGACATCATATTTAACCCTCGGTGAGCAGGCAGCAATAACAACTGCATTAATGCCATCAGACTTCATATCATTCTTTATAAGCTCCACTCCCTCAGGACTGCAAAGGGCATTATGCCTTTTTACAGGGAAATTCCTGACAGACTTCTCAAGCTTCTCAGTATTAATGGCCTCACTGATTCCGCATCCCTCACATATATATATACCTATCTTCTTTTCCATTATCTACCTCCCACTATATGCTGTATTGCCTTTAATGCCGCACCTGTTGCATCCTGCACAGATTTTGCCACATCAAAAGGATTCTTTGCACAACCTGCTGCAAGGATACTTTTATTATCAGGAACGGCAAAACCATGCTCATTGAATGTTAGTGGTACAGGGGGTCTCACCCTCTTTGCTGATGGCTCCATACCTGTGGCAAGTACAAGCATATCAACCTGTTGCCTTATAAGCTGGCCTGAAAGCATGTCCTCTGCCTCCACTATAACATCATCACTATCAGGGGCCTGTGCAACTCTGGCCACCTTCCCCTTGATAAGGGTGGCGTTGGGGTTATCCTTTACCTTCCAGAAAAATTGTTCATACCTGCCAGGAGTCCTTATGTCAATATAAAAGATATAGACCTTTGCATTAGGATTCTGCTCCCATAGATACATAGCCTGCTTCATTGATGCCATACAGCATATGTAAGAGCAGAAATGAAGATGGTTCTCATCCCTGCTTCCAGCACATTGAACAAATCCAATAGTCTCAACTGGCTTCCCGTCAGATGGTCTTATAACCTTCCCCTTTGTTGGTCCGTTCTGGGCAGCAAGTCTTTCCATCATCATATTGGTAATTACATTCTTAATCTTCCCAAATCCAAGGTTATCAATCCTGTTTGCATCATAGGGATTCCATCCTGTGGCAAGGACAATTGCTCCTGCCTTAAGGTTAATGGTCTCTGACTTCATATTTAAATCTATGGCATCATATTTACAGGCATCTTTACACTTTGCACAGGAACTTCCTTTACAGTATTTATCATCAATTACATACTTAAAAGGAAAGGCCTGGTCAAAGGGTAGATAGGCAGCCTTTGTCTTTGAAAGGCCAAAATTAAATTCATCAGGTCTCTCCTCAGGGCATGCCTCTGCGCAGGCATTACAACCAGTACATCTGTCATTTACATATCTTGGCCTGAGCTTTATTGTTACATCATAGGCACCCGGAGAACCTGAGACCCTTTCAACATCTGCCATTGTGTAAAAAGTAATATTGGGGTTGGTCTTTATCCTCCTCATGTTTATCTCAAGACCACAAAGAGGAGGACAGAGTTTTGGAAAGTACTTATTAAGCTGGGCAACCCTACCCCCAAGATATGGATTTCTCTCAACTATTACTACATTATAGCCAGCCTCCGCAGCCTCAATACCTGCTGTAAGGCCACTGAATCCACCACCTATAACCAGGAGCGTCTTATTGTCAGACATCTAAACCTCCTTTATTCCTTATTTGTAATGGGTAATACCTCACAGGTTAATTAGTTCATCACTCATCATGATGGATCATTACAAAACTTATCACCCATTACTCATAACTGGATCTTTTTTTATCTTAAACTCATTATCAGTGAGTCTGAAAATGGAGGCTACTATTCAGTAGCCTCCACCTTCCGTCTCACTGATAAAGGAGGGCTTGACAAAAGCCCCCCTTATTTAATTTTTAATTAGGGAAATATCTGGACATAGGGCTCTTTTCTGAATGTCCACTGATCCTTCTCTGCATCATATTTTGCAATTGTAAAGACCTTCCAGTTGTCATCATCAATGAAGTCCTTATCTGCCCTGTAGTAGTATCCGGGATACCTTGATTCCTCCCTGAAGAGTATTGACCTTGCATGTGCCTCTGCAGTAATAACCCTGTGGTAATTCTCCCAGCACCTGAGGAGCTCATGGAGGTTAGATGCTGCAAGCCTGTTTGCATCCTCCTTAAGGAGCTGAAGCCTTCTGAGACCTTCCTGTATCATGGTTGCACTTGTCTTGAACCATGTTCCAACACCACCGAAGTACTCATCAGCAATCTTCATGAGCCTCTTCTGGAACTGGTCTGGCTTGATGAAGTGAGGATTCACGCTGATATGATGCGGGGACGTTGTGTAGGTCTTGTATTTCTCATAGACCTCAAAGGGCAGATATATCTCAGCTACAAGCTCATCTATCTTCTCTTTTATGGTGGGCTTGAAGTCCATATGGTCAAGGATATAGGCAATAGCTGCCTTACCAGCAATCCTTCCCTCTGCATGGGAACCAGAGGAGAACTTATGACCTGAGGCACCACAGGTGTCACCAGCCATAAAAAGGCCATTTACTGTGGACATCCTGTTATAACCCCAGAACCAGTGTGATGGTGCACCCTTGATATCGCCAGGGCCGCTCACCCAGAAGCCAGCACAACCAGCGTGAGAACCGAGGAAGTAAGGCTCTGAAGGAATAATCTCTGAAGGAACCTTGTCAGGCTCTATGTTATTTGCTGCCCACATGCCTGCCTGACCAATGGTCATGTCAAGGAAGTCTTCCCATGCCTCTGCCTCAAGGTGTTTGACCTTCTTCATTCCTTCTTTCTCACCGAGTTTCTCAACCATCTGCTTGCTGATATTAGCCATTGCCTCATTTGTCCACATCATTATAGGGGCCTTACCGCGTATCATTGCCTCCATCATGAAATGGTTCCTGATGGTGGTACCCATTGCATCCACATACTTGCCATATTTTTTCTTTGCCTCTGCAATATATTCCTGGTTTGCGCAGTAGTCATCCCTGTTTGCATCAGTTGCCTTTGCCTTGAAAAAGAGGAACCATGCACCAACAGGTCCATAACCATCCTTAAACCTTGCAGGGACAAATCTATTTTCCATCTGGACAAGCTCAGCACCGGCAAGGGCACCCATTGCATATCCTGAGCCAGAGTTCCAGACAGGGAACCATGTCCTTCCCATTCCCTCACCAACAGACCTTGGCCTGAAGACATTAACGCATCCACCAGGGACAAGGAGGATTGCCTTTGCCCTGAATACATAAACCTTATTTTCACGGGTGCTGAAGCCAATTGCACCACATACAGTATTTGGCTTATTTGCATCCATAAGGAGCCTTGTTATAAAGACCCTCTCAAAGTGATTCTGAGGGACACCTGTTGCCTGTCTGTTTGTCTCAAGTGCCTTCTTTGCTGCCTCTGCTACTATTACCTTATAGGACTCACCATTTATCATTATCTGCCACTTACCAGACCTGACAACAAGCTTCTCCCTCTCTGCGTCGTCCTTGCAGTTAGCAAGGAGTGGTTTTCCTGCATCCCTTGCCTGGAATCCATCAAGGGAGAATCCATCATCACCCTTCTTCCATATGGGAAGTCCCCATTTTTCAAACTGATGGACTGAATCATCAACATGCCTTCCCAGGTCATAGACGAGGTCTTCCCTGATTATGCCCATAAGGTCATTTCTGACATACTTGACATAGTCTGCAACCTTGTTTCCACCCATATAGGTATTAATAGCACTGAGACCCATTGCAACAGCACCACTGCGGTCAGTGGCAGCCTTGTCAACCATGGTTACCCTTATCTTCTTCGGATTTGCCCATCTGCATGCCTCAAAGGCGGCACCGCATGCAGCCATACCACCGCCAATTATAAGAAAATCTGTCTCCACCTCAACAACAGGTGGCTTCTGACAGTATGAAAATGTACAGGTTTCTTTTTCCATTGTCACACCTCCTTATTCTTTCTTGGCTTCATAATTAAAGTAGCCAGGCTGTTTGATCTTTGAATAATCTGGCTCTGGAAGTCCTGCATATGGATCAACCGAACCTTCTGCAGTTAGTCTGATGGGGAACTTGAATCTTTTAATGACACCGTTTCTGAACTTGATTGTCCACATAATGGAGTCTGTTCCTCTCATTGGATAAACACTTCCGCCCAGGGGGATGTAGTCTGCGTAACCCCTTACCTCAATTGCCTGCTGCGGACAGATCTTCACGCAGTTATAGCATTCCCAGCACTGCTCAGGCTCCTGATTGTATGCCTTCATCTTTTCCCTGTCAAGGGTCATAAGGTCATGCGGACAGATGTACTGGCAGGCTGTCTTATCCTGGGCCTTACAGCCATCACATTTCTCAGTAATAACATAGCTTGGCATTGCCCTTATCCTCCTTTTTATTAATTCTTAGACCTCTATGAGGTCTTTACTATGCATTCTTTAATGCTGCATCAACAACTTCTGGATCAAGCCTCCTCATCTCAAGAACCTTTGCAAAGAGTTTGTCCTTAAATGCCCTTGGAAGAAGCTCTATACTCCTTGTAGTAGAAAGGTCACACTTTGAACCAGGAAATCTTTTAAGGAGCTCATCCTTCTGAGCCTCATTTGCATGAACCTCAAGTCTCTTGAGTCCAGCAAAGGCCTCTACCGCCTTATCAGCAAGACCTGCCTGCTGAAGCTTCGCCAGCCTTTCTTCATTAATCCAGATATAAATTGGAAATGTCTCTGCCATGTTACACCTCCATTGGTGGTACTGTCATTACTTCGTTTCTCTGAGCAAGGTATTTATCATCCACAAAGGGATTTCCAAAACCATATTTATCAGCTGCCATCATAACTGTATCAAATACCTCTGGCCTCATAACAAGCCTTGTTGGTTTTACGCCATCAAGAAGGATGCTTCTTAAAACACTACCACTGAACTTCTGCGGCTTGTGTCCGCAAAGACCCTCATAGGTGACCTCACCACAGGTCGGGCAGTACCACCATTCAAGTGTGAGGACTGATTTTATCCCAAGATTGGGTATCTTTGAGAATATCTCATGGGCAGCATACTTAGCATAGTAATCGCCAACACCTGCATGGTCACGGCCAAACATATGATGGGTACATCCCATATTCTTTCTGACTATTGCATGGAATACTGCCTCTTTTGGTCCCGCATACCTCATGTCCCAGAGAAGGATAGATACCATATGAGTGCCCTGCTTGAAATAATTGTTCTCACCAAGGGCAGCATGGCTCAACACTATCGCCTCATCAATATAATCACCCTTACGTTTTTCTCCAACCACGCAGTTTACAAGGACACCGCACTCATCTGGATTTACATCAGACTGTGCCTCAAACCATGCACCCTTCATAAGCCATTCATGGCCTGTATGTGGCACATTCCTTGTCTGGTGGGCAACTGCCCGCTTCCATCCGAGTTCTTTAAATTTCTCCCTGGACTGAGCAGGTGGATACCAGAACTTGTCAAAGGGAGGGTTTATCCTTGGAGGATTTATAAGTGTAATCCTTCCACCAAGGAATTTATCCTTGTACTGATAGGTTCTCTTCACACCGGGATGCTTTTCTTCATCTGTTCCATAGACACTCACTGCCATAAGTTTTTTGTCAAAGGAATAGATCTCCTCAACATCAAGGGTTGCAAAGGGCTGATTCTGGTACTTAAGCAGGAGTGTATCTCCTTCCTTAATCCCCATTGATTTAATCTCTTCATCAGAAAGGTCAAACACAATGGGTATGCTCCAGACATAACCACTTGCAAGGGTCATCTTCTTGCAGATATTTGCCACATCTGCCTCTTTCATAAAGCCATCAAGGGGAGAGAAAAATCCATAAGCCATACTCACTATCTCCCTTGCATGCTGGTCTCTGATCGGAAGCTCAATCTTTGCCTTGCTGGCGAGCTTCCTTGCCTTCTCCCTGTCCTCAATAACCCTGTTAACTAATTTTCCACCATGAGGAGAGAGGGAGTTGTCCACTTTTGCTGCGGCCCTTTTCTTGGCACGTGCAGCAGGAGCCTTTCTTGTTGCCTTCTTCTTAGCCATAGGTTTTACCCCCTTTTCTCTAATATTGAGATTATTTTATTGAATATATCATCTATGCTGCCTGTTCCAGGAACAGACTTAAGTATTCCCTTTTCTTTGTAATATCCAATAACTGGTGCTGTCTGTGCCTCATAGACCTGAAGCCGTTTGCGAATCGTCTCCTCTTTATCATCATCTCTCTGATAAAGTTCTCCACCACATTTATCACAGACACCATTTTTTTTGGGAGGGGTAAAATAGATATTGTACATCTGACCGCACTTCTTACAGGTCCTCCTGCCTGTTAGTCTCTTCATAAGCTCATCAAAAGAGACATCTATACTTATTGCAAAATCAAGGGGAGAATTAAGGGACTTAAGCATATCATCAAGTGCCTTTGCCTGGGCAACATTTCTTGGAAATCCATCAAGGATATATCCCTTTTTACAGTCATTCTCTTTAAGCCTTTCCCTTATAATACCTATTACAACACTATCAGGCACGAGCTCTCCTTTGTCCATATAAGATTTTGCTTCCTTTCCAAGGGGTGTCCCGTCTGCTACTGCCTTTCTGAGGATGTCTCCTGTGGAGATCTGAGGGATGGAATATTTTTCAATAAGTTTTTTTGCCTGTGTTCCTTTACCAGCACCTGGTGCACCTAATAAGACAAGCCTCATGATTTCCTCCATTTTTAAGAGCTTTGAGGGGCAAAGCCCCTCAAACTCCCCTTTTAAAATTTATCTCAATTCCTTCTATGGGGTTTCAAAGGGGCGTCGCCCCTTTGAGGATTAAAAAATCAATCTACTATAAGACTCTGGCTCGGTTAAGTCAAATTCTTTTTTTTAATCAAATAATAAATTGTGCTTATTAATTTAACTCAATTACAACTCTAAACATCTCAGGAACCAGACACCTGTCTCTGACCCCCATTTTCCAGAAACACCCCGATTTTTCTAAATTTTTTATACCGTTCCTCAAGAAGTCTGTTCAATGGTTTCTGAGAAAGTTCCTGAATTGAGGATATTATTACCTTTTCTATCTCTGAGGCTACTGACCTTACATCCCTGTGGGCACCACCAAGTGGTTCAGGTATAATTCCATCAATTATCTTATAATTCAACAGGTCCTGGGCAGTGAGCTTCAGACTCTCAGCAGCCCTTGCATAGTCATCCTGTGTGAGCTCACCATCCTTTTTCCATAAAATAGCAGCACAGCCCTCAGGGGATATAACAGAATATACTGAATTTTCAAGCATATATATCCTGTCAGCCACACTCAGGGCAAGGGCGCCTCCACTTCCACCCTCACCTATAACCACTGTCAATATAGGGACCCTCAGCCTTGACATGGTCATAAGGTTCATTGCTATTGCCTCTGCCTGACCCCTTTCTTCAGCACCTATGCCGGGGTAGGCACCAGGTGTATCAATGAACGTTACAACAGGCACCTTAAATCTCTCAGCAAGCCTCATGAGCCTCAGTGCCTTTCTATAGCCTTCAGGATGGGGCTGACCGAAGTTCCTCTGTATCCTCTCCTTTGTACCCCTTCCTTTTTGATGGCCTATAATCATCACAGGCCTATCACCTATAAAACAGGGACCTCCAACTATAGCAGGGTCATCTCCAAAGAGCCTGTCGCCATGCAGTTCAATAAAGTCCTTTGTCATTATATTTATATAATCGAGGGTATAGGGTCTCTCTGGATGCCTTGCAATAAGTGTCTTCTGCCACGGTGAAAGATTAGAATAAATCTCCTTTCTTAATTTTTCTGCCTTTTTTTCAAGCTCAGCAAGCTCTCTACTTAAATCAATATCCCTTCCATCAGAAAATACCCTGAGCTCCTCTATCTTAAGTTCAAGCTCCTGAATTGGTTTTTCAAAATCAAAATAATAGCTCAAAGGACCACCTCCAGTTTATTCTTACCAATTATCTCCTGTGCCTTTTTGAGGAGTCTATAATCAGGTGCAAAGGAATATCTGCTTTGAATGGTGACTGTACAGTCAGGCATTATAAAGTCAATATATAGTGGAATACCTCTATAAAGAGTAGGGTTTATATTCCCTGGACCTCCCTCCAGAAGAGACATTTCCCCCTCCTTAATCCTTAATATATCCTTTAACATGAGAAGTTTATCTCTTTCAAATTGTGATGAGCTGAGTCTCAGCTGAACTCTGGAACAACCAAGCAGCGACTCCCTTATAAAACCTTCAAAGTCCCATATATCCCCAGCTATTATCTTGACGCCCTTTTCAGAACTCTCAGCATTGCCTTTTACAACAAGCATTGAACCCTTTTCAAGTAATGCAACTGATTTCTTATACAATTCTGGAAAGACTATTACCTCAATACTGCCCTCTTCATCTTCCAGTGTAATAAAGGACATCAATTCATTCTTTCCCTTGGTCTTATGTTTCTTAAGTTCAAGTATAAGTCCTGCTATAATAGAGGCGAATGGTTTTGAGTCAGGGGGCTGATTCCTAACCTCTGTTTTTAAGTCTTCTGTGCTCTTTATTCCAAAGGTCTTTAATATCTCTCTCAAAGGCTTTACAGGATGACCAGTGATATAAAATCCAAGGGCCTCTTTTTCATAGGCAAGCGCCAACGCCTCATCCCAGTCTTTCAGGCCAGAGTCCTGATGTTGAAGGTCTGAGGTAGAAATGCCCGTTTCCGATTTCTGACTTCTGGCCTCTGCTATCTCAAACATACTTGGCTGTATGGAACTGCCACTAACCGATACTGTGGATTGAGCCTTCTCAAGCCTTTTCAGGGCATCCTTTCTTAAAATACCAAGTGAATCAAAGGTACCTGCCTTTATAAGTGCCTCTATAACCTTCTTATTTAACTTTCTTGAACTATCTCCGGTTCCGTTAGTCTCAAACTCCACCGTTCTGTTAAGAAAATCCTTAAAGGACTCAAAGGGTTTCTTCTTCCTCTGCTCCTTGATGAGCTCAATTGCCGCATCACCAACTCCCTTAACAGCCCTGAGCCCAAATCTTATAGCCTTACCATCAATGGTAAATCCTTCCTCACTTTTATTTATATCCGGTGGTAGAACCTCTATCCCCATATCCCTGCACTCATTAATGAGTCTCAGAACCTTTTCAGTCTTATCAGACTCGGCTGTTAAAGAGGCAGCCATGAATTCAACAGGATAATGTGCCTTGAGATAGGCGGTCTGATAAGCAACAAGGGCATAGGCTGCTGAGTGAGACTTATTAAAGCCATAATTACCAAAATATTCAATCAGTTCAAAAAGTCTTTTCGCTATGTCCTCTGGGTAGCCTTTCAGGGTAGCTCCTTTTATGAATTTTGTCTTTAATTCTTCCATCAAAAGGGGGTCTTTCTTTGATATAGCCCTTCTCAGTATATCTGCCTGACCCATTGTAAAGCCTGCTATCCTGTTGGAAATCCTCATAACCTGTTCCTGATATAGTATCACTCCATAAGTCTCCTCAAGTATGTCTTTCAGTTCAGGTAATTCATACTTAACAGGGACAATCCCTTTCTTTCTCTTTATAAAATCCTCTACCATCCCACTTCCAAGGGGGCCTGGCCTGTAAAGGGCAACAAGGGCAATCAGGTCATCAAACCTGTCAGGTTCCATCTTTATCAACAATTCCCTCATCCCTGAACTTTCAAGCTGAAAGACACCGGCAGTCCTTCCTGAGGCGAGGAGCCTGTAAGTCTCCCTGTCATCAAGAGGGATATTGTTAATGTCAAAATCTGATTCCTTCTCCTTTATGTACTTCTGTGTCTTATCAATTATGGTAAGGGTATCAAGTCCGAGAAAATCAAACTTAAGAAGCCCGACCTTTTCTATGGACTCAAGGTCAAACTGGGTTGTTATAGTCTCATCACCCTTTGAACCCTTATAAAGGGCTGTATATTCTGTAAGGGGTTGAGGTGCAATCACAACGCCAGCAGCATGAACAGAGGCGTGCCTTGCAAGACCTTCAAGTTTCATTGCTATATCAAGAAGCTCCCTTATCTGGGGATTTGTTTCATATGCATCTTTAAGCGGAGGGGTCATCTCAATAGCTGTTTTTAGATCTATCTCCTTTGTTACACTCTGGGGTATAAGCTTTGCAATCTTATCAACTTCCTGATACGGAATGCCACAAACCCTTCCCACATCCCGCACAGCAGCCCTTGATGCCATTGTCCCGAAGGTGATTATCTGGGCAACCTGGTCCTTTCCATACTTTTCCTGCACATACCTGATAACCTCTTCGCGCCTGTCCCTGCAGAAATCCACATCTATATCAGGCATACTTACACGCTCGGGATTAAGAAATCTCTCAAAAAGAAGATTGTATTTAATGGGGTCAATCTCTGTTATACCAAGTGCCCAGGCAACGAGGCTGCCCGCAGCAGAACCCCTTCCAGGACCTACAGGGATACCCTTTTCCTTGGCAAATTTTATGAAATCCCACACTATTAAAAAATAAGAGGCATAACCCATCTTTTTTATCATCTTGAGTTCTTCTATAAGCCTTAGCCTGTAATTGTCCGGCACAACGGTTTTAGAAAATCTCCTTTTAAGTCCATCCTCAGCCAATCTCTCAAGATACCCTTCAGGACTAAGACCATCTGGTGTCTTAAATTCAGGCAGGAGCGCACCACCAAGTTCAAGCGTAAGATTACATCTTTCGGCTATAAGAACCGTATTCTTTATTGCCTCTGGCAGGGAGTTGAATTCCTTTTTCATCTCTTCAGGTGATTTAAAATAAAATTCGTCTGTCTGGAACTTCATCCTGTCAGGATCCTTCAGGGTCTTATTGGTCTGAATGCAGAGTAATATCTCGTGGGCCCTTGCATCTTCTCTTCTTAAATAATGACAGTCATTTGTTGCCACCACTCCGAGATGAACCTCACTGGCAAGCTCGTAGAGTTTTTTATTCAATTCAGCCTGTTCAGGGATACCATTTGCCTGAAGCTCAAGAAAGAAGTTATCAGGGCCAAAGAGGTTCTTATAATAAAGGGCCCTCCTCCTTGCTCCGTCTATATCTCCCTTAAGTAGAAGAAAGGGGATCTCACCCTTCATACACGATGAAAGGGCAATGAGACCTCCTGAATACTGCTCAAGCAGGTCATTGTCAATCCTCGGTTTGTAATAAAATCCTTCAATATGACCGAGGCTCACAAGCCTCATTAAATTTTTATAACCTGAGATATCCCTGGCAAGGAGTATAAGATGATAAGCGTTCTCTTCATTATCAGCCTTTTTTTTATTAAATCTGCTATCAGGTGCAACATAGACCTCACAGCCAATTATAGGCTTGATGCCTGCCTTTGAAACCTTTCTGTAAAATTCTATGGCTCCAAAGATGTTCCCATGGTCAGTTATAGCCAGGGCAGGGAGTCTGAATTGCTCTGCGGTCCTGATGAGCTCATTTATCTTAATGGCTCCGTCAAGAAGACTATACTCTGTATGTAAATGAAGAGGGACATAATCTGCATGGCTTTGCATATTTAAAGAACTCCTATATCTGAGAGATACTTTTTGTTTTCCATTAAAAATTCTGTTGCCTCATTTAAGGCACTCTCGCCGTCTCCTTATCAATATAAGAAAGGACCTCATAGTCTCCACTTTCCATGTCATCCTTCAGATTTGCAAGATATTTTCCGAGATTCTTTTTAAACTTTCCTGTCTTTACAAAAAGAATTCCAAAGAGTGTAACTACACCTTTATGAGTCTCTGCCTTCTCACCTTCAGACAAAAGCAGTGCCTGCCTACTGTGATATCTCCAGTCATCACGGCTCCTTGAACCAAATAAATAAACATACTTTATCTCCTTTCTTATTGGCTCCAGAAGCAAAAGAAATCTCTTGATGACAGGCTCATTAGACAAGTCCTTTGAGGGGCTGCACCCCTCAAACTCCCCAGAGCTTTGAAGTTTCACCCCTCAAACTCCCCTTTAAAATAATTTATAATTTTTCTCATCCGGGGTTTTAAAGGGGCTACGCCCCTTTAAGTTAAGTATACCATAAAGGGCTATAAGCGGAGAAAGATGCTATCATAAATGTATGAAAGATAAGACAGTCTATACCCTGGGCACAGACAGACGCTCGGAGGAGGATTTTATAGAGATACTCAATGCCCACGGCATAGGATGTGTTATTGATGTAAGGAGGTTTCCAACAAGCAAGCTCAGCCATTTTAAAAAGGAAAGTTTTGAGGCCTTTTTAAAGGCAGATGGCATTAGATATTTCTTCATGGGAGAGGGGCTTGGTGGTTATAGAAAGGGTGGATATGCCTCCTATGTCCTCACCCCCGAGTTCAGCAATGAGATAGATAAACTTATTAAAATAATAGAGACATTGCCATCGGCAATAGTCTGTGCGGAGAAATTCCCCTGGAAATGTCACAGGAGGTGGATTGCACGGGCCTTAAGAAAAAAGGGCTGGAAGGTTATTCATATAATTGAGAAAGACAGGGTATGGATACCTGAACAATAAAGGGGCTTCGCCCCTTTTAAACCCCAAATCTAAAATTTTAATTTAAAATTAATAAAATGAGGAGTTTGAGGGGCAGAGCCTCTCAGAGGATTTCGTGATGGAGCTGATTTCAAAAAAAATTATACAGGCATTCATACTTAAAGAAAAGATAGAGACGGTTCTTTTAAAGACGAAAGAGTTCTCTGAACTCCTGCATAAGTTAAAGACCTCTATACAGACAAACAACGGCATCAGGAACTCAATAGGACTATCAAAAATCTGTTCAATATGCGGTTCTCATAAAAAAGACTGCTGCGGAAGAGGAGTAGAGTTAAGATATTCTGCTGAGCTACTTGCCCTTAATATCCTCTTTGGTATAACTATCCCTCCGGAAAGGAGGTTTCCTGATTCATGCTATTTCTTATCTGAAAATGGCTGTATTCTTTTTGTAAGGGATATATTCTGCATAAACTTTCTCTGTGATAAGGTCAGAAACTCTCTTCAACTTAAGAGTTTAAAAAGACTCTGGGAACATGAGGGTCTTGAAACCAGTTTAATCTTCAGGGCTGAAGAATACATAAAAAGAAGGCTAAGCACATTACTGCTACACTCTAAGAATGGTCTTCAATCTCTCCCAGGGAAAGCAATGCTGTGTCTGTGATATAATTAATCATGAAAAAAATTATCAATTATTTACTCGTGCTTTTTTGCTCTTCTGCGCTCCTGCTGACTGCCTGTGCCTCTGCAAAGAAGAAAGAAGAACCCTTTGAGCCAGAGGCATGGCTCAAAAAAGCAGAGGAGATGATAGAACAGGGTGAATACCAGGAGGCAAGAAATCTGCTTCTTGAGATTAAGAACAGGGATACAACCATGAACTTCGGGCCAAAGGCGCAGCTCAAGATTGCTGAGTCCTATATAAAGGAAGAGGAAACAGAGCTTGCGATTGAAGAATACAGGAAATTCATAAGGGAATTTCCTGATCATTCCTATGCACCCTATGCCCAGTATCAGATTGCCAATATTTATTTTCAGGATGTAAAGGGTCCTGAAAGGGGAGCTGGTGAAGCAAAGAAGGCACTTGAAGAATTTGAAAGATTAAAAAAATTGTATCCAAGGAATCCCTACAGGGATATCATTGACATAAAAATAGAAAAGTGCAGGGATGTAATGGCAGCCTATGAATTTATGGTGGGTAAATTTTACTTTAAAAAAGAGTCATTCAAGGCTGCACGGGGAAGGTTTGAAGGCCTGATAAAGACCTATCCTGATTACAGGCATATGCCTGAAGTTCTATATCTTCTATGGAAGACCTATATTAACCTTGATGAAAAAGAAAAGGCAGAGAGCACCTATAAGGACCTCCTTTCAAGATTTCCGAATTCAAAAGAGACATCAAAGGCAAAAAAAGAATATAATAAATTGACTCCATCTGCCCGAGATGGTGCTGAAAATAAAAGTCCTTCATAAGACAGAATGTCCATTAAATATTATCCTGCCTTTTTGAATCTTAAAGAAAAATATTGTGTAGTTATTGGTGGTGGGAGGGTTGCTGAAAGGAAGATAAGAGCCCTCCTCAGGGCCGGTGCATCTGTCACTGTAATAAGTCCTGTGATTACTAAAAATATTAAAAGCCTTGTCCAGAAAAATAAAGTGAAGCTCTTACAAAGGAATTACAGAAAGGGTGACCTCAAAAAAGCCTTTCTTACAATAGCAGCCACATCTTCAAAAGAGCTTCATGCAAAAATTGCCAGAGAATTTAAAGGACTTCTTAATGTGGTGGATGAACCCGAATTGTGTAATTTTATAGTCCCTTCAGTAGTAAAAAGGGGACCTCTCACCATTGCCATATCCACATCTGGAGCCTCTCCAGCCATGGCAAAGACAATAAGAAAGGAGATTGAAAATTTATATCCTGAAGAGATTGGCCTTTATATAAATGAGCTCAAAAGGATAAGGAAAAAAATTATAAAACTACCGCACAAAGAAAAAATCAGGTTTTTCCGTCTCCTTACATCATATAAGATACTCAGGGACCTCAGACGAAAGAAAAATCCCAGGATAGTTATCAGGGACTTGTTGGATGAACTATCCCTGTAGGGAAAGAGACCATGACAGCCTCTGGTAATTCCTTATGCCCTATCTGGGGGAGCCCAATAGTATTTGACCTGAGGAATGGGATAAACCTACCATTCTTCTTGATACCTATCTCAGCACAGAATTCCCCAGACCTTCCCATATCAATATGAAAACCACCGGCATCCTGCTGCACATGGAGCTCAAAATACGGAGCGGTCTCAATAACCTTTCCTCCGCTTATATCATAAACCCTTATGATAAACCTCTCACCTTCATAAAGCATCCTTGTCTCTTTGTTTATCTCCCAGTAAATATAAAAGGTTTGCTGATTAACAGGAACAAGGCCGAGGAGATTTTTTGTTATAGCCACAGGAGGTGGAGTGGTAATACCTGGTAAAGAAACCGGCCTTTCCTCTTTTACAGAAACAGGCTTGAGTTCAGCAGCTGGTGCACCTGAAGGCTTCTTCTTTGATGGTTTTTTAGAAACTGGCTTTACCTCTTTTTTCCTCTTCCTTAAGGTCTTTAATCTCATCGTCTTACTTATTAATGTGGCAAGCTCCTCCTTATTGGCTGTCCTTGGCACAGAAAGCCCCATTTCCTTTGCCATTGACCTCAGTTCTGTAATCTTTTTTTCAAGGAGTTCCTTCTTTGTCATAATAACCCTCCTTATTTATTTAGAAACCTTATCACATTACAGATTAATCAGTCAACTTTTAATTTTAGTCCCGGCTTAGCCTTCACCCTGCCTCTGCCCAGTTTTTGCCTGCCCCGATGTTCACTGTGATGGGGACTTCAAGTGCAACAACAGACTCCATTTCTCTTTTGATAAGCTCCCTCACTTCTGGGAGCTCTTCTTCCTTTACCTCAAAAAGGAGCTCATCGTGAATCTGAAGGAGCATCCTTGACTTAAACTGTCCTCTTCTGAGCAAATTCCATATCCTGATCATGGCAAGTTTTATAATATCAGAGGCTGTTCCCTGTATAGGAGAATTTATTGCAAGCCTCTCACCGAGACTGCGGGTTGAGCTGTGCCTGCTTTTGAGCTCAGGTATGGGTCTTTTCCTTCCAAAGAGTGTCTCTGCATAGCCTTTTTCTTCTGCCTTCTTTATAAGAGACATGGAGCACTCCTTAATTGCAGGGTGTCTTATAAAAAACTGATCTATATAATCCTGAGCCTCTTGCTTTTCAATTCCAAGGGTCTCACTCAGACCAAAGGCAGTCATTCCATAGATTATGCCAAAGTTTACAGTCTTTGCAATTCTCCTTTGCTCAGGGCTTACCTTTTCAGGCTCAACTCCAAACAGTTCAGAGGCTGTAAGATTATGGATATCAATGCCTTCCCTGAACGCCCTTATAAATCTTTCATCCCTGCTCATATGGGCTAGTATTCTTAATTCTATCTGAGAATAATCCGCAGAAAGTATCATAAAACCCTTCTCTGCTATAAATGCTTGTCTTATCCTCTCTCCCCATGTGCCACGAATGGGTATGTTCTGAAGATTTGGCTCACTGCTTGAGAGCCTTCCTGTTGCTGTGATAGTCTGGTTAAAGGATGTATGAAGTCTTCCTGTCAGAGGATTTATGAGCTCGGGAAGGGCATCCACATAGGTGGACTTGAGTTTGAAGATTGTCCTGTAATTAAGGATCTCTCTGGGAAGTTCATGCTGCAGGGCAAGCTCCTCAAGGACACTGAGTTCTGTGGAATATCCTGTCTTTGTCCTCTTTTTTGGTTTAAGTCCCAGCCGGCTGAAAAGTATCTCAGAAAGCTGCTTTGGTGAATTTATATTGAATTCACCACCTGCAAGGAAATATATCCTTGCCCGCAGGGTATCAAGGACATTTTCAAGTTCCTTTGAAAGATCTTTAAGAATTGATATATCAATCTTTATGCCTGTTCTTTCCATATCAGCAAGGACATTAACAAGGGGCATCTCTATCTCGTTATAAATATTTTCAAGACCATACTCCTGAAGTCTTCTTGTGAGGATTTCATACAATCTCAATTTGCAGAGGGCATTCTGTGAAGAATATTTGATAAAAAATTCCTGTTGTGCACTAACAGCAGAGGCCTCCTCCATACTGAGCTTTTTAATGCCAAGATACTCTATACAAAGTTCATCAAGCAGATGATTTGGCCTCAGGGGATTAACAAGATAAGAGGCTATCTGAACATCATCAAGCCTCCCTTCCAATTCTATCTGAGCAATTAGGAGCGCTAATATGTCCTTTTTAATGTCATGGCTGATCTTCTGGCTCTCTGACATGAATAATGATTTAAGTGCCTGTAAGTCCTTTATATCATTAATTGGAAGATAATATCCTGTTGAATCCTGTGAATCAATCGGCATAAGAGCTATCCCTTTAAAAGGAGGTGATAAAGGCTCACCTTTAAAGAGGCACGGCCCAAAAATCTTTTGATTTTTGGGAGCATAGGCAAGATCAAAGGCAAAACCCTTGTTAATCCCTGGTATCAACATAAGTTTCTCGGGAGAGTCAAGGATAACTGTCCTTACCTCTGCTGTTACCGGTAAGAGTTTAAGAAGTCTTGAAAATTCACACTCCCTGAATATATTAAGAAGTTCATTCCACAGGGGCTCTTTTTTCTTGAGCTCTTCAGGTTTAATATTCAGCGGGACATCCCGGTCTATCTTTACAAGCTCATAACTGAGTTTTAAAATCCCCAGATTATCCTCAATAAGTTTTCTCAACCTTTCTTTTTTTATTAATTTAGGGTTTTCTATGATCTCCTCAAGCATGCCATAGCTCAATACATCAAGACCTGTCTTCTCTCCAATGCCCTTTATCCCCGGTATATTATCAATTGTATCTCCAGCCAGTGCTATAAGTTCAGGTATCCTTTGAGGAGGCAATCCATATCTTTCCTCAACTGCCTTACTGTCATAGACTATATTTTTCATTGGATCAAACATCTTTATCCTCTGATTAACCACCTGAAGGATGTCTTTATCACCACTTACAATAAATATTTCATGACCCTCTGAGCTTAGCTGTTCTGCAACTGTGGCAAGGATATCATCTGCCTCATATCCAGGGATTTCTATAACCTTTATCCCGAAGGCCTCAACAATCTTTCTTATATAGGGAATCTGCACAGTCAGGTCATCAGGCGACTTTGGCCTCTGTGCCTTATATTCCTCAAAGGCCCTGTGTCTTCTTGTTGGCTCAGGACGGTCAAAGACAACAGCAATTCCATCTGGCTTTTTTTCATTGAGTATCTTGAGAAGCATATTCGTGAATCCATAGATTGCATTGGTGGGAAGACCCTTTGAGCTTGAAAGGCCCTTTATTGCAAAGTATGCCCTGTAGATATAGGAACTTCCATCTATTAGATAGATTGTCATGTTGTTATCCGTAATGAGTAATCCGTGATGAGTTATAATTCGTAATCCATAATGTTAACTCATTACTCATAATGCATCACTCATCACGCTTTATTATAATACATACACCATGTCCGTGACTGTTTATGTAGGGATCGGCTCCAATCTTGGCAATAGAGAAGAAAATTGCCTTAAGGCTATAAGGCTCATGGAGGAACAGGGGATAAAGGTTGTAAAAAGGTCATCCCTCTATGAGACAGAGCCATGGGGCGTGAAGGACCAGCCCATGTTTATAAATATGGTGATTGAGGCTGAGACTGAACTGGGTCCTGAGGAACTCTTAACGGTTCTTAAGTCAATTGAAAGTGCCATGGGAAGGACTGAAACAAAAAGGTGGGGGCCAAGAGTCATTGACCTTGATATACTTTTTTACAATAACCTGATTCTTGATACACCTGAGCTCAGGATCCCACATCCCTATATTCAGGAAAGACCCTTTGTCCTCACACCACTCGGAGAGATAGCACCTGAACTTGAACATCCTGTTTTAAAGAAAAAGATTAAGGAGTTAATTAATATAATTGAATAAGGGCTGGGGCATTAATGCCCCAACCCTGAGAGGTTTCTAATACTCCCATCCTCTCCTTAATGGTCTCAAAGATGGGGCAGGTGCAAATGGATTGAGCTCTATGACATCAGGCCTCATCATCTCATTGTCCTCATGGTCAACAATATGGCAGTGCCATACATAGTTATATTCAAAGTTATTTCCACTGGGATCAAAGGGATAATAAAGGTCTGCTGGTAAGGCATTAACTGGTTTATCCTGTGGTGCAAATCTTACTATTATCCTAAGGACCTGTCCTGGATAGGCAATGGCTGTATCCTTCCATCCAGCCTCCCATGGCATTGGCGGCATAATCTTTCCCTGCAGATAGGGTGTTATATCTGGATTTCCTCCAAGTGCCCGAGGATTTCCTGTATTGTAATCAAGAGGAGGCCCATAGGCAGGGCAGAACATACCAGGCATGCACCTTGCTGGTAGGGGATTTGCTGGGTTTGTTCCGAAGGCTGCATTGTAAGCAGTTAGATATTTACTGAGATTAAAGTTCTGCCTGTTCAGTATCTGGAACTGAGTGAGGTGAAGATGTATTGGATGGGCATCCGCTGTAAGGTTCACGATCTCCCATATCTCTGTATCACCCTCTTTTGGTATTTCTGAATAATAAAGGGTCTCACCACCAACAGTCACAGGTATAAAATCATTTCTCGGAGCTTCACCATGCACATGACCAGACCATTTTGTGTTATTGAGCAATATCTCAAGAGGACCACCGGGATAGCAGGTCTGAAGCCCTGTCACAGGATCCTGGACGCACATGGGCATTCCCATTACCTCATTAAGGGTGAGCTGCCTTATCATGCTTACTGTAACCCCGGGTGCAACTGTGCCTGTTAATGGATTGGCAAGACGCTGTATCTTCTGACCGCCTGTCCTGAGAGGAATTCCGCTTGCAGGGTTATAACTATTGTCAGCCACAGGGCCAGGACCGACTCTGAACTGAATTATCCTTCCCACGGTATTACCATTTGGTGCTGTTCCTTTTGGATAGGGTGTCCTTCCTGTATTTCTCATTATAAGTGTGGTATTTGCATAACCGGCAAAGTCAATTATGATCTCATACCTTTCACCTGGCTGTATAACAAGCTTCTGACCTAAATTGGGGTCTATCTTTACAGGTGTGTCCAGATAACCTCCATCAGTTGCTATTACCCACATAGGAGGTCCCATGGCCTTTGTAACAGGATTAACAAGAAAGAGCTCATAGGTCCTTGCATTGGAACCATTAAGAATCAGAAATCTATATCTCTTTGGCTGAACATTCAGATAAGGCCATGCCTTTCCATTAACAACAATCACATCTCCTACAAATTCAGGTACCCAGTAAGGATGTTCAGGATTCGGGCTCCATAGTATGCCTCCTGCGCTGTCAGCAGGAAAGAATAGCTGACCATTAGTATCAAACATCCTGTCCTGTATTACCAGAGGTACAACCTCATTAAGCGGCTGAAGATTTGGCGGAAGGTTCTGTGATGGGTCATATATATAATAGGCACCTGCAAGACCCATATAGACATTCAGCCTTGTTGCACCGAGTGTGTGGTCATGAAACCATATAGGCGCTGCCTCCTGTACATTTGGATATTTAAATAAAGAGAAGTTTCCCCTTATACCCAACTCCTTTCCGAAGGTATAATACTTTGAACCAAAATACATACCATCACTGGTAAACCACGAATCAGGGCCTCCATCAATCTCAGGTGGCACCTCGCCTCCGTGAAGATGTGTAACAGCAGGAATAGGTCCTTCATAATTCTGGGCACAGGGATCTCCAAACATTGGATACATGCCCATCAATGTCATCATGCAGTTGAGTTTGAAAGGATCTGCCCAGTGGAGGGTCTGATCAGTTGAATATTTGTATGCGAGGACCTGAGTGGTGGCAGTGTATCCAAGGTCATTTATCCATGTTATGTCTGTTGAAAGTCCTGGTGGGCTTAAGACCCTCTGATTAACAATTGCAGGGCCGATATAAGTATCAAGTGCACCTGTAACAGGATTTTTGTACATATCAATAAGCTGAGCACAGGTAGAGTTTCCAAGGGGGTCATAAAGATAGCCCCACACCCTTGTCTTTGGTTTGACACCTGGAATTATTGTGCCAGCAGGCAGGATGTTTGCATCAAATTCACACATCCTGATTGTCAGTGGCTGATTACCAAATATTGTGGTGATGGTGCCATTCCATGGTGCAATACCGAGTGTTGGCAAAGGCTCCATAAACTGCGGTATGGCACTACCTGGTAAAGGAACCTGAGGAGATTGAGCAGCCCAGACATTGATAATCATGCCGACGATTAAGATGATTGAAAACACTGTTTTCTTCATAACACTAACCTCCTTTCTTTGAATATTTAATCTTGATAACAACTCCTATCACCCCCTTCTTAATGACAAAATAAGACTATTAAACTCTTGATAAGATATTATTACCTTCCAGAGAGGTTGTAAAGAGTAAATTTTGCCTTTTTTTATGCAGAACTTGCGTCTTTAAAACTTTTTTTCGGACTGGAAGGCTCGCAAGGTAAGCTTTGAAAAAAGGATTTTTATGTAAAAATTAAACCTTTACTTTAAATTCCCTCCTTCAAATGCCCTTTTAGCTGTCTTAAAACCCTTTGATATTCTCTCCTTTATCACCTTCTCTGAGAAATCAAGGGTATCGCCGAGGTCATCATCGGGCTGTATGAGAATCGTCCTGAAGGACCTGTAAGGTCTTCCATCCTGTTTCAATAACTGACAGTTCTGTCTTTCTGCCTGCTGAACAAGTCTGTTTATCCTCAAAAATTCACTTATATCAGAATTAAATATCTCATCGATTGCAATCTCTGTCAGTGACCTCTTTGCAATGTTAAAGATATTGTCTGATGCCTCAGGGTCTTCCCTTAATCTTATCCCATAGGAGCTGCAATTAATAATTATCACCTCTTCTGGCTCATTGTCAATAACATCTCCAAGCGGGCTTACATTCCTTATCCCTCCATCCACTGCATCTCTGAAGAGCCTCCTATCCTTCAGCCTTATCTCATCCACAGGTCTCCATATTACAGGTATTGCGGTTGATGATAAAAGTGCCTTCCTGAATTCTTCATCACTATCAAAATCCTGCGGTCTGAATGCCCTGTATTCACCAGTATATAATGAGACAGAACCTATCCTGAGGTCATATTTATCTGTTTTTATATCTTTTATGAAGACATGTCTTTTTATGAGGTCATAAAGGGGTTTATTACTCAAAACCGACCTTGCTCCCAGGAGTATCTTCAGTACAGCAAGCCAGTTCAGCCTTCCCTTATATACCCTGTCTGCTGAGATGGTTGTCCATACCTCTTTAAGAACCTCATATTTTTCCATGGCAAGCATGGTTGCATTTAATGCCCCAACTGACACACCTGCTAATATGGAGTAGTTAAAGGAGGGATTCTGCTTTTTGTAATACTCCTCTATGTACTGAATAGCACCGAACTGGAAGGCACCCTTTGCACCCCCTCCGCTTAAGACCAGTGCTACCTTTGATGACATCTGCCCCCTATCTTGCCATTGCCTTTATAAGGTCTGCCTTTCCTATTATCCCTGCTATCATCTTATCCCTCATCACAGGGATAAGATGAACCTTCTTCTCGGACATTATTGTCGCAATCTCCTGAAGAGGGGTATCTTCATTTACTGTTATTACATTCTTTGTACAGATATCCCATACCGTGGTGGCAGTCAGTCTTTTTATCTCCTCTTCAATCTTTTTGGGTCTCTCAAGCATTATAAAGGCATCAAAGAGCCTGAATACGGTTGGGATATGGAGTCTTTTATTCTGACTTATAAGGTCATTTTCTGTTACTATGCCAATGAGGTTTCCATTATCATCAACAACAGGTGCACCGCTTATCCTGTTTTCTATCAGTATCCTTGCAAGCTCTTCAATGGAGGTCTCAGGCCTTACAGTTATCACATCCTTTGCCATTATATCCTTTGCAGTTATCATGGCCTTTGTCCTCTCTTAAACTCTCCACTCCTGCCACCTCTTTTTTCAAGAAGCATTATGTCAGCAATTATCATCTCCTTGTCAACTGCCTTGCACATATCATAGATAGTGAGTGCTGCAACAGCCGCAGAGACAAGCGCCTCCATCTCCACCCCTGTCTTTGCCTCCACCTTGACAAGGCTCTCTATCTCTATTGTGGAGGTCTCATTTAAGACCCTGAATTCTATATCAACCTGAGATATATTTAATGGATGACACATGGGAATGAGCTCATGGGTTTTTTTTGCTGCCATTATACCAGCGATCTTTGCCACAGTAAGGACATCTCCCTTTGGAATTGCCTTTTTTAACAGCAATTCAATGGTCTCTGGCCTGAGCCTTATTTTTGCCATGGCTCGGGCCTCACGATGGGTTATATCCTTGCTGGATACATCCACCATCCTTGCATTGCCCTTTTCATCTATATGGGTCAGTTTCATTTCTCATCCTCCGATCTTTGACATGGGTCTTAAAACAGAATTGAGAGCCCGCCTGTCAGAGGTCAATCCATGACCTGTGGGCTTGCACTGAACAGCAAGGCTCATAACCCTCATTAATTCCCGGTCATCTCCTCCACCCCTGAGCACTGGTTTAAGATCTATCTCTGTCTCTGAGAAAAGACAGGGCCTTATCTTTCCATCAGAGGTTATTCTCAGGCGATTACATTCATTACAGAAGTGATTGCTCAGGGCACTTATAAACCCTATTACCCCTCTTGCACCAGGCAGTCTCCAGTATCTTGCAGGACCACCTGTATTAAGGCCTGCTGGCTCAAGCCTTCCAATCTTCTCTATCCTTTTTCTTATATCTTCCTCAGGCACATATCTCTCAGGTGACCAGAATTCCCTTGCACCAATAGGCATAAACTCTATGAACCTTATCCTGTAAGATTTCTCCAAGGTGAGCCCTGCAAAGGCCTCTATTTCATCTTCATTAATACCCCTTACTGGAACCATGTTTATACTAATGGGTGTAAGTCCTGCCCTTTCTGCCTCTTCAATACCACTTAAGACTATCTCTATATCTCCTCCACCTGTTATCTCCCTGTATCTTGAAGGGTCAAGGGAATCAAGACTTACATTTATCCTGGTGAGCCCAGCCTCTTTCAAAGAACGAGCATATTTTCCAAGCAGGAGCCCATTTGTTGTAAGACCTGTCTCAGTAATACCATCTGTTGAGGAGATACCTTTTATAAGAAAGGTGATATCCCTTCTTCTTAGGGGTTCTCCACCTGTGAGTCTGACCTTCTTTACGCCGAGTAAGGAAGCAATCCTGACTATCCTTATAATCTCTTCATATCTAAGTATCTCTTTATATTCTATTGGTCTTATACCCTGAGAAGGCATGCAATAAATACACCTGAGATTACATCGATCAGTTACAGATATCCTCAGGTAATCAATACGCCTTCCTGATGAGTCCTGAAGCATTTAAAATAATATTTTATCGCTTCCCTTTAAGTTCATTCAGTTTATTCCTTGCAGCCTTTGCCTCCTCAGAGCCTGAAAACTTCTCAATTAATTTTTCAAGTATCACCTTTGCAGTCTTTTTATCACCGAGCTCTATAAATGAATAGGCCTGCTTGAGATAAGCAGTGGGCACCTTCTCATTTGAAGGATAATCCTTGATAACCTTTTCGTAATTCAGTATGGCATCTTCATAATTTTTCTCAGCATAATAGGTCTCAGCTATCCAGAATCTACAATTTCCTGCAAGCCTGTAATCAGGATATTTTTTGATGAATTCCTCAAAGAGTGACCTTGCCTCAGAATATTTCTTTTCTTTAAACAATTCCCTTGCCCTGTCATAAAGGAGCTTGGGCTCATCAGTTCCTTTTTTCTCAGTCTCCTGGGAAGGAGATGGTTGTGAAGGCGCAGCTGCTACCGGTTTTTCAGCTTTTTCATGTTCTGTTTTTTGAACGGTGGCTGCTGGAGCAGCCGGAGGAGCAGGCTCTGGTTTCATGCTCCTTGACTGTGACTCTAAGCCCTCTATCCTTTTCTGAATATCCCTCATCGTAAGCTCAAGGCCTTCCAGCCTTGCCTGAACTCTTTCATCTGCCTGTTTTTGCTCTGAAAGAAATTTATCTACAAAATGCCTCTGTTCCTCAAACCTTGCCCTTATATCTGCAAGCTCTGCTGTAAGGGAATTAAGCTTGTTAAATAATGTGACCTGAGATTCTGTCAATGCCTTTGCCTGTTCTGTGCCACCTGTTCTGGAAAGGGTCTGAAGTTCATCAAGGGCTTTCTTTAGCTCTGCGAGGGCAACCTTTGTCTCATAAAGGTCCTTTTTGAGCATATTCACATCTGCCTTGAGGGTATCATAATCACTTGTGACAGTAACACAACCCATAATTAGAGCAACAGTGCAGCAGAGCAGCAGGGTAATAGCATTTTTTAAGTTGTCTATCCTATTCATGCACAACAAAGTGAGCCCTCCTGTTAAGCTGCCAGCATCCTTCTGTCTGCTCCCTGCAGAGAGGTCTTTCTTCCCCATAAGTAACAGTATCTATCCTTGAAGAGGATATACCCTGTGCCATAAGATAATTTTTTGTTGCAGCAGCCCTCCTCTCACCAAGGGCGAGGTTATATTGATTTGTGCCTCTCTCATCGCAATGCCCCTCTATGAGAACCCTCGCCTTTGGATTTTCCTTGAGCCATGAAGCAAGTCTCTCAAGAGCAGGTTTTGCATCCGGCCTGATATCATATTTATCAAAATCAAAATGGATATCAGAAAACTCTATCTTCTCTACCTCAGGTTTAACCTCAGTCTCTTTCTTGGCTACCGCGGGTGTTTCAGTGACTGGTTTTTCTGTGATAACCTCAGGAGCTGGTGGTGTTATCTTTTCTGCCCCAGGTTTTACCTCCTCAGTTTTCTGGGTAACCTCAGGGGCCTCAGGTTTCTGAGCCTCCTGCTGAACAGCCTTTCTCGGAGCACAACCTCCGATTACAAAAAGAGCCAGAAGGACAAATAATAAGGACATTCTCAATTCACGAATTACTGAACCCATCTCACACCTCCTATTTAATCCATATGGGGCTAAATCCATAGCCCGTGCTAAGAGGTCTCTGGCCTGAGCCATCAAGCCTCATTATGTATATCTTCCAGATACCATCTCTGTCTGATGAAAAGGCAAGAAACCTGCCATCAGGAGAAAAGGAAGGTTCTTCGTTATTACCTTTATCAGTAAGCTGAACAGGCTCATCAGTATCAAATCTCTGTAAAAAAATCTGATTCTTCCCGTTTACAGTCCCCACATATACAAAGGAATCACCAGATGGTGACCATCTGGCAGAGGTATTGTAGCTGCCTTTATAGGTCAGTCTTTTTATATTATAGCCAGAAATCTCGGCAATGTA
>JBDOIG010000305.1:0-29888 GCA_041082235.1 Thermodesulfovibrionales bacterium
AGACCTCGGTCAGGAAGAAGACCTTGAGGCAATAAAAAATAAGGCACTGAAGACAGGTGCCTCAAAGGCCTATGTGGAAGACCTTAGAGAGGAGTTTGTAAGGGACTATATATTCCCGATGCTCAGGGCATCTGCAGTTTATGAGGGTGCCTATCTACTGGGAACATCCATTGCAAGACCACTTATTGCAAAAAAACAGATAGAGATTGCCTTAACGGAAAATGCCCAGGCTGTTAGCCATGGAGCAACAGGAAAGGGGAATGACCAGGTAAGGTTTGAGCTCACCTATTATGCCCTGAAACCAGACATAAAGGTTATAGCTCCATGGAGGGAATGGCCCTTCAGGTCAAGGACAGAGCTTATTGAATATGCAAGGTCAAAGGGAATAGATGTGCCTGTTACAAAGGAAAAACCCTATAGCACGGACAGAAATATATTCCATATAAGCTATGAAGGAGGCATCCTTGAGGATCCCTGGAATGAACCTCCTGCTGATATGTATACCATGATAACACCACCTGAAAAGGCACCTGACAGGCCTGAATATATTGAGATAGATTTTGAAAGAGGAAATCCTGTTGCAATTAATGGAAAGAAGCTATCACCTTTTGAGCTTCTCAAAGAACTGAACACCATAGCAGGAAGGCACGGAATAGGTAGAACAGATATAGTTGAAAACAGATATGTTGGAATGAAATCAAGGGGTGTTTATGAAACACCTGGAGGGACAGTCCTTCATATAGCAAGGAGGGCAGTTGAGCAGATTACCCTTGACAGGGAGGTCTTGCATCTCAGAGATTCCCTTATACCGAGATACTCAGAGCTGGTTTATTATGGCTACTGGTTCTCTCCTGAAAGGGAGGCCATCCAGAAACTCATAGATGATATTGAAGGAGATGTAACAGGGACTGTAAGGTTGAAGTTATATAAGGGTAACTCTATTGTAGCTGGAAGAAAATCTCCGGTCTCCCTCTATTCTCCAGAATTTGCCACCTTTGAGAAGGATGTAGTATATGACCATAAAGATGCCGAGGGTTTTATAAAACTCAATGCCTTGAGGCTGAAGATAAGGAAGATGCTCAGAAGTGCAATCGGTGATCAGTAATGAGTAAGCCGTCATGGGTGATCAGTTAACAACTCATTATTCATCACGCATAACCCATAACGCAAAGGACCCAGATCTCCTCTACCTCCTTGGCCTTTCATTGATTAAGGACATAGGTCCTGTTATGGCAAGAAGACTTATAAATACCTTTGGCAGTGCAAGGGAGGTCTTCAGGCAAGATGAAAAATCACTTATGGATGTAGAAGGAATCGGGCAACAGAGGGCAAGGGCTATAAAGGAATTCAATAAATGGAAGGATGCAGAAGCTATTATTAAAAAATGCAGTGACTTCAATATAGAGATAATAAACTCCTCCTCTAATCTTTATCCTGAAAATCTCAAGACCATCCCTGACCCCCCTCTGATCCTCTATATGATTGGTAAACCCCTTCCTCAGGATAATCTTGCAATAGCCATTGTTGGCTCCAGAAGGACAAGTGATTATGGAAGAAGGGTTGCTGAAAAATTAAGCAGGGAACTCTCCGAGCTTGGCATAACCATTGTCAGCGGGCTTGCAAGGGGTATAGACACCATTGCCCATACAGGGAGTCTGAAATCAGGTGGCAGGACTATAGGGGTCTTTGGTTCAGGCCTTGATAGGCCCTATCCACCTGAGAATAAAGAACTTATTAAAAAAATCATAGACAATGGCTATGTGATAAGTGAATTTCCACCTGGCACACCTCCAAATAAAGAGAACTTTCCGCAAAGAAACAGGCTCATCAGTGGCTTGAGCCTCGCTGTGATAGTTGTAGAGGCAGAGGCAAAAAGTGGAGCACTTATTACAGCAGGTTATGGACTTGAACAGGGCAGGGAGGTCTTTGCTGTCCCGGGAGGGATATTTTTAAAGACCTCTCAGGGCACAAACAATCTTATTAAAAAAGGAGCAAAACCAGTTACTTCCATTAATGATATTATTGAGGAACTTGCACCAAGACTTAAGGGTATTATAAAGATACAACAGGTACCTCAAGAAGCTCAGCTTGAATTTTCTGATAGGGAAAAGGCTATAATAAACATTATGACTGAAGAGCCCATGCATATTGATGAGATAACAAGGAGATGCGGGAGACCCATTTCAGAGATCTCATCAATCTTGTTAGAGCTTGAGCTCAAAGGAGCTGTCAGGCAGCTACAGGGAAAAAGATTTTTTCTTATAAAGGAGGTTTAAGAGGATGGTTAAGGACAATGATAACATTGAGGCAGAGCTTGAACTCCTCACTGATGAGCTATTGAGGCTACAGGATGAGAGGATGATAGATGAGGAGGAAATAGACGTGATTAAGGCCCTCATTGCCTCCATTGCAATGAAGAAGCTTAATATTGACAGGGAGATAATACTTTCCCATCTCTTTAAAGGCGGAAGGCCCATAACCTGGCACTGATACTGTTATGAAGAATCTCGTAGTTGTTGAATCACCCGCCAAGGCAAAGACCATTAATAAAATCCTCGGTAAGGACTATGAGGTCTTTGCCTCTGTTGGTCATATAAAGGACCTGCCAGAGGACGAACTGGGAGTAGATGTAGAAAATAATTTTAAACCTAAATACATTATCATTCCTGGAAAAGAAAAGATTGTCAAGGACCTTAAAAAAACTGCAAAAGGTAAAAAGTCTATTTACCTGGCAACAGACCCTGATAGGGAAGGTGAGGCAATTGCCTGGCACATTGCCGAGGAGATAAAAAATGGTGTTCCCATTTACAGGGTAGCCTTTAATGAAATAACAGAGAAGGCAGTCAAAGAGGCATTCAAGACTCCAGGCCAACTTGATATAAAAAAAGTAGAGGCCCAGCAGGCAAGAAGAATTCTTGACAGGCTTGTTGGTTATAGCCTTAGCCCGCTCCTATGGAAAAAGGTGAAAAGAGGCTTGAGTGCTGGAAGGGTTCAGTCTGTGGCACTCAGGCTTGTGGTGGAAAGAGAAAGAGAGATAGAAGGATTTAAATCCGAGGAATACTGGACGATTGAGGGGATATTTGAATATAAAAAACAAGAACAATCATCATCTGTTCCAGCAAGGCTCTATAAGTATAAAGATAAACTCATAATTGAAAGGACAAAGGATGGCACTAATAATTTTCTTCTGAGAGATGGAAAGACAGCAAACTCAGTCCTTGAAGAGTTAAAGACAAAGGAATATACACTCACAGAACAGGAAAGAAGAAAGAGGAAAAGAAATCCTCCTCCCCCCTTCATCACCTCCACCCTTCAGCAGGAGGCAGCAAAACGCCTCGGCTTTACCGCAAAGAAGACCATGCTCCTTGCACAGCAACTATATGAGGGTATTGAGATACCAGGAGAGGGCTCAGTGGGTCTCATAACATACATGAGAACAGATTCTGTACGGGTTGCGCCAGAGGCCCAGCAATGGGCAAGAAACTTTATCCAAGAAAAATTTGGAAAAGAATACCTTCCACCTGAACCACCTCAATATAAAAGCAAGAAAGGAGCTCAAGAAGCCCATGAGGCCATAAGGCCTACCTATGAGGAAAAGACTCCAGAAAAGGTAAAAAAATTCTTAAGTAAAGATCACTACAGCCTTTATAAACTTATATGGGATAGATTTATTGCAAGCCAGATGGCTCCTGCCCAGCTGGAAAGCACCACCTATATCATAAGAGATATAGAGGGCATCTCTGAGTTCAGGGCAACAGGAACTGTTATAAAATTTCCTGGGTTCATGAGTCTCTACAGAGAAGAACTTCCTGAAGATTCAGAAGAAACTGTTCAGTTGCCAGATATCCCTCAGGGAAGCAGCCTCATGGTCTTGGAACTCAATGGCTCCCAGCACTTTACCCAGCCTCCTCCAAGATACACAGAGGCAACACTTGTAAAAACCCTGGAGGAAAAGGGTATCGGAAGGCCAAGCACATACGCCACAATCCTCTCCACAATCCAGGAGAGGAGATATGTAACAAAGGTTGATGGTAAGTTTGTTCCATCAGAACTCGGGATACTTGTAAATGACCTCCTTGTAGAGGGATTCCCTGAGCTTATAGATGTAGGATTTACAGCCAAGATGGAAGAGGAGCTGGACGAAATAGAGGAAGGTAAAACTAAGTGGATTAAGGTTGTAAAGGAATTTTATGGCTCATTTAAGAAAGACCTTGATGAGGCATTAAAGAATCTCCAGAAGATAAAACCCAAGGATATACCTACGAAACTGCTCTGTGAAAAATGCGGCCTTCCCATGGTGATAAGATGGGGAAGACACGGCAGGTTTATAGCCTGTACCGGGTATCCGAAATGTAAGAATACAAGACCACTGGAGGAAAATGAAGATAACCAATCAGGAGAACAAAAGAAAGTTTCTCAGGAGACAGGAGAAATCTGTGATAAGTGCGGCTCTCCAATGGTTATAAAAAGAAGCAGATACGGGAAATTCCTTGCCTGTTCAAGATATCCTGAATGCAAAAATACAAGACCTATCTCCTCTGGCATAAAATGTCCTCTTGATGGTGGCGATCTCATTGAAAGAAGGACAAAGAAGGGAAGGACCTTCTGGAGCTGCAGTAATTATCCTAAGTGCAAATTTGCCACATGGTATAAACCTGTAAATGAACAATGCCCTGAGTGTGGCAGTCCTGTCCTAGTCCTGAAAAGCCAGAATGGGAAAAAGTTTCTCCAGTGCCTCAAAGAAGGGTGTAAATTTCAGAAGGAGCTCGCGGATGCTGAATCTCAAGGTCCTACAGCATGGGGGTGAAGCAAGCTTTACTCTCATGAACCCCAAAAACATTGTAAGGGTTAAATCTCTTGAGCTGTAAAAACTTTCCGAATTGGCAGTTCAAACCACAAAGGTCATTTAATATAAAAGGAGCAAAAGGCCCAAATTTGCTATTAGAAACATTTTCTGATTATCGGAGTATGCCTCAAAGCCTTTATAAAGCTCAAAGGGGCAGAGCTCAAAGGGGCTTTTCGCCCCTTTGAAACCCCACAAATAAATTTTTAAAGTTTAAATTGAGCTTTGAGGGGCGTTGCCCCTCAAAGCTCTGTAACTAAAGGTTTATCACCCAGCTGGTGAAGTAATTGAGGGACTTTGTCTCTCAAACTCCCTATTAGATAATTTTAATTCTATTTTTGGGGGTTTTAAAGGGGCGAAGCCCCTTTAATGTTTGGTAATGTTGATTTAATAGTTTACATTAAGGTGTCGCAATAAAGTCTCTTCGGCATACCCCGTATCTGTCGGCAGTTTATGATGAACTTTTTCGGCAAGGTTAGAGCAATATTTTCAAATCTGACTTTCCAGCAAACTTATAAAAAACCTTAAAACACTAATTGAAAATTCTATGCCTAAACCACAGAATCTTAATTTGACTTTTTAACTTTAGATTGGATAATCTTGATTGCCTCTTATGAAACACCTTGAAAAACTTATTGAGATAATGGAAAAACTAAGGGCTAAATGTCCCTGGGACATGGAACAGACCAGAGAGTCTATTAAGCCTTTTCTTATTGAGGAGACATATGAGGTGATAGAGGCAATTGATGAAGGAGACCCTCAGAAGATCAAAGAAGAGCTTGGAGACCTGCTGTTTCAGATAATCTTTCAGTGTCAGATTGCAAAGGAGAGGGGTGAATTTACCATAGATGATGTAATGGAGCAGATAGCAAATAAGATGGTCTCAAGGCATCCCCATGTATTTGGAAATGCTGAGTATAAAACTGCTCAGGAGGTGCTTGAGCAATGGGAAGAGAGGAAAAAGGAGGAGGGAAAGCAGAGGGAATCCATACTTGAAGGGATACCAAAGGAACTTCCTGCCCTCATAAAGGCACACAGGGTGCAATCAAGGGCTGCCAAGGTCGGGTTTGACTGGAAGGATATAAATGAGCTCCTTGAAAAATTAAATGAAGAACTCAGGGAATTCAGAGAGGCACTTGATAAAAAGAGCCAGGAAGACATTGAAGATGAGCTTGGAGATATCTTCTTCAGCCTCGTGAACATCTCACGGTTTGTTGGAGTGAATCCAGAGGATGCCCTGAGAAAGACTATAAGCAAATTTATCTCAAGATTCAGATATATTGAGATAAAGGCAAAAGAAATGGGTAAAAACCTATCAGAGATGACACTTGAAGAGATGGATAAACTCTGGGAAGAGGCAAAGTCCTCAGAGGATTAATTATTGATTAAAGAGTCCTTTATAACCTCCCTTGAGCCATTCATGTAAGCAGAGAGATTCTTCCATGCAAGCACACTCACACCCAGGGCAAGTATGATTAAAACTACTGAGATTCCTGTAAGGGTCTGATTATGGGAAGGCAGATATTTTGTTATAGTTAGATACACGAGTGAGGCTATTGTTGTAACAAGCATAAAGGCTGCTGGCAGGAGTGTAAATAGACTCTTCCTTGCCCTGCTTGTGAGCCATAAAGATACTGCTATTAAGGCAAGGCTTGCAAGGAGCTGATTAGCAGAACCAAATACAGGCCAGACAAGGAGAAACCCCTGTTTATAGGCAAGAAGCAATGAAAGGCCCACAATAATAGCTGCATTGAAATACATTGAGCGAAGCAGCATCGGAACTTCCTTAAATATCACCTTCCATAGTTCTTCAAGGAGATATCTGCCAAGTCTTACAGACGTATCAAGGGTGGTTGCAAGAAATCCCTCAACCATGATTATCCCAAATATTGTCCCAATATAGACAGGTATGCCAATGGTTTTATCAAGCAGAAGTCCTGTTCCAAGGGAAAAGGCAAGTACAGGATTGGATTTTCCTATCTTTGGATCTGGAAATACAATATTTGAATAATCACTGAATGAAAGGGCTGCTCCAACAGCTATTAAGACAGAAACAGCGAGTAATGATTCAAGGAGCATTGCTCCATAACCTATCTTCTTTGCATCAGACTCCTTCTGTATCTGTTTTGATGTGGTTCCACCTGCCACAAGGCTATGAAATCCTGATATTGCACCACAGGCCACTGTTATAAACAGTATTGGCCATAGCGGGCCCAATTTTGAATGCCCCTCTGCAACATTAAGAGCTGGTGCAGAGATATTAATACCCTTCACACCACCAGCAACTATCCCTGCAACAAGGGCAAGAAGACCACCATAAAGGATGAATGAGTTTATAAAATCCCTTGGCTGGAGTATAAGCCATACAGGAATAGCAGATGCAAAGAAGCAATATACAGAAAGCAATATCATCCATGTCTCTGGAGAAAAACGGACTGGATATTTTAAACCTATGATTACAGAAAGAAAGGCAATGCTTGAGGCAATAATTATAGCTGGTATAACCCTCATAGACCTCTTTGTGATAAGGAAACCCAGTAATGGTGCAAAAATGGTAATAACAATAACCGAGGTAGATGCAACGCCACCAATTATTGCCTTAATCTCACCAGTCTTTGGATCAGCCACGGTCCTCAGGAGCGTCTGTCCCTCGGGAAGCTGAAGGGTCTTGAGATTTACCATTGAAGTGAGTGCTGTCGCCGTAAGACTCAGGAATGCCGAGGAGACAAGGATTATAAGGAATAAGGTAAAAAGTATGAATAATACAAAGCCCCAGGTACCCATTGTCTTACGGGCTATCTCTGCTATTGACCTTCCCTTCTCCCGCATGCTCACAAAAAGGGATGTATAATCATGCACTGCACCTATTAATATACCGCCAAGGATAATCCACAGCCATGATGGATAAAAACCATATATGAGTGCCACTGTAGGTCCTATTATAGGGCCACCTCCAGCAATAGAGGCAAAATGATGGGAAAAGACAACAGGTGTCCTTGAAGGAACATAGTCAACTCCATCGTAAATCTCTTTTGCAGGTGTGGGATTAACATCACTGGCATTGAATACACGGCTTATGTAGCCGCCATATACCCTGTAGGCAAGGTAAAAAACTATAAGTGTGAGGCTTAACAATAAAAGTATATTCATTTTAATTATTATTTATTATAAGCTTAAATAAATTCAAGTCACTGACCTATCAAAATAGGGGCACCTCTGTTTTCTGCAACCATGGGGATGCCTCAGGCTGTGTCTGCACTTTATAACTCTTGATGAAGGCAGGACTATTCCAAGGACTTCACGAAGATATCTCACAGCAACCTCAAGGGATATCCTCACATAGGCCTTACAGCAACCCGGACCGGTGAGGGCAGTTATTGCCCTCATTACCCTGCTAACAGCTTCCATTGTAATTCTCTGTTCCCTGTCAGTTCCGCATCTTGAACCTGTAAGCACCGAAAAACATGCTCCAATAGCAGGAGCTATACCACATATACCTGTAAGTCCACAGTATCCGCCATGTGCCTGTCTTTCTGTACGGGTAAAGACCTCTTTTATATCATCTAAATATAACCTTGAACCCTCATTTTTAATTGCAGCCATTAAAGCACCACCAGCAATATAGGCATGCTGGCATCCGAGCATTGGGAGGCCAGGGTGACTTATTAAAAGTTCTGCTATCTCAAAGGGATTATTTGCATGGGTCGTGAAGATTATTTCTTTTATTATCTCCAAGGCATCTCTATTATGGCAGCCCTCACAAATATAATGGGACTCAGGGCATTTTATATGACCTGGTTCGGTCTTTCCACAGTAAAGGCAGGTGAGGATCTGAGAGTTTTCAAGATACTCAAGCCGAGAACCACAGACCATACAGTGCTCTGCTCTGGATGGTTCTCTCCTCACTCTTAATTTAAAATCAGGATGCTCCACGGCACCCTCTTTTGAGGGTCAGCAGTTTCTGGAATCCTTTTCTTCTTCCTTCATTTCTTATCTCCTGAGCTTTTAAGGCATCAAAGTTTTTTTGCCTTAACAGAAAAACGCGGGAATTATAAATAACACAGTATAGTATCTCTCATCTCAATATATCTGGTTATCCATATAGCAAAATTAAGAGATTTTTAGATTAAAATATCCCGATAACCTTCTCTTCCTCCGCCATCAGGTCAACAAGCCCATCATAATCTATCTTTATTGCATCTTTGAGGACCTCATCATCCTTTATACCCCTGAGCCTCATATCCTCCTCAATGATATAGACCTTTCCGCAAAAGCCTTCAAATCGCTCTCTTTGAGCAAAGTAAACACCGTTCTGAAGCAAGACCATATCAGAGGCCATGTCCCTTGCAAGCTTGAAACCCCTTTTACCCTCGGGTGTATCTGGTGAGCTTTTTATTATGACAAGCATCCCTGACTCCTAAAATATCATGGTGAGTTCAGAACTTTTTATTATCTCTGCAATCTCATGGCTGTTCACAATCTTAACGCCATCAATCAATCTATCTGGCTCTACATATTCCTCTTTTAAAGATGCCTTATCCACATAGACCTCAACACCCATGTCAATGCAATCCCTTATCCCTTCTTCTATACTTGAATAGGGAGTCCCGCTTGTGTCCTGCCCCTTTCTTGCTGCATTCAATCCACCATCCACAAGGACAAGCCTTACTTCTACATCCTCGGTAACACCTCCGAGGGCGTGTCTTATTGCCTCTGAGGCATCCACTGTTCCATAGGGTGGCCTTCTTAGTATTATGCTTATTTTCATAACCACCCCTATGAGCCAAGGCTCAGGAATATGGGCCTTGTTTTAATGACATTGTAAAGACCCTTAAGTGAACTCATCTCACCGCCCTGAACCGCATCCTCAGCCGTAAGACCACGGCTCTGCATGCAGCCTGTTCAGATATCAACCTTTAGCCCCCTTCCAACAAGGTCTTCAAGTGTGGACAGAGATTGAGGAACCTGCCCCTTTACTATTGAAAACACACCATCACCAGAAGCAATCAGCCTGACCTTATGGCCTTTCCTTAATGCTGCATCTGCGAGCCTGAAGAATGTGTGGGTGTTTTCATAACTATAAGGTGTTGTTGAAAGAAATACCACTATCTCCTTTGCCATGTTACCTCCTCTGCACCTCTCTCCTTCCAGGGTATTTACCCTTTTTTGTTACCGGACAGCAGGCAGGTGCTGGAAGCTCCTCAATATAATCCTTTTTTAGAATCTCAAGGATATCAGGGATAATGGGATCCTTGAGGAAATAGCACCTGAGCCTTCCATCCATGTAATAGTCAATTACTCCGTACTGCCTGAGTATTGCCAGATGCTGCGATACATTTGGTTGGCTTATCTCAAGAAACTCCTCAAGGTCACTCACGCACTTAACACCCTTTGTGAGCTCCTCAAGGAGCCTTATCCTTACAGGATGGGCAATGACCCTCAGTAGCTCTACCCTCTTCTCAATAGACCTCATATGAATTCTCCTTCTCCTTATATGCAAATATTATTATATTTGAATATAAATGTCAAGAAAAAAACTCTTTTATTTTATTATCCCTCCATCCATATAAAGACCTGTGATAATCGGCCTTCCATCCCTTCCCAGAGAGACCTCTGCCCTGAGCTCCCTCTGCCCTTCAATGCCCCTTCCTGCACCTTCCTCCACAAAATACTTCTCTATGCCATATTCAACCTCAAGTCTCCTGAAATTTATATTATTAACATCCTCAACTATTCCCTGAAGGGGAGTACCTGAAAAACAGGTCTTTTCAGGGTCTTTAAAAAAGACAAGCACATTCCTTTCTGAATCAATACAGAAAAGCACATGGTCTTCCTTTCTCAATCCCGGTGAATAACCAATGCTGAGATTCACAATCTGTCCTGCCTCATCCTGGACAGTGATCTCCCATCTTAAAGACTCAGAAAAAGACCTCACCCTACCCTGTATGAAAATCCCCTGAGATGGCGTCGTCTTTGTGGCATAAACAGGTCTCCATATATCACCAGACTTCTCAAGGCTCACATATACCCTTTCTTTCTTTTTAAAATCTTCCTTTACATTGAGTTTATCAAGGTCAAGGCTTGAGATATGATATCTCAGGGAAAGATAATCTCCCCTGAATATATCCCTTGGATCAACAGGTGCTGTTTTAAGGATAACCTTTGTGCCTGTCTTTATCCAGTGCTCCCTGTAGATGATGATCCCTGTAAGGATAAATATCTGGATCAAGACAAGTATTATGAATTTATATCGCATCCGTGCCTTCCTTTAATTGTCTGATGACCCTTCTTCTCTTTCTTTCAAGCATAAAACCACCCACCAGAAGGAGCAGACCACCTGTAATAAAAAATAGTGACCTCGGGAGCATCTTCCAGAAGATATCAAAGTATCTTGCAAATACAAATAGTCCAAAAAATAACAGACCTGTATTTATATAGACTGGATACCTCCTTATGTATCCAAGACTCATAACTCCAAGGACTGCTATCAGGAATAAGATATTAGACAGTATTACATATATTCTTAAACTGCTCTCTGAAAAATCACCTCCAAATACAGAGAGGTAAAACACAAGGGCTATTAATAAAAAGAGTGAGACATCCTCCATTAACCACAGCCTTTCATTATCTCCTGATAAGGAACGGAAGGCGCTTGACAATAGAAATAGACCTGTTATCACAATAAAGAAGATAAGGAGCTCATTCTCACCAAAATTCTGCCATGTATCAGTGAATGTAAGGATAAACCATGATAGAAATGTAATAACCATTCCTGTAATCGTATAAGGTCCTGAAAAGGTCTTAAGAAATGCAAAACCCCTGTGCATCAGGCCAATTGACCAGAGGGTTATACCTGCCATGAAATATAAAAATATATAGTGCATATAAAACCTTCCGGCTTCAATAACATGAAAACTTGCCTCCATCCCAAGCCAGATGAGGAGTACGATTATGGAAAGACCCAGCAATGTCCTCAACCTCAGGAGATAAGCCACTGGCATAACAGCAACTGACCAGGCAAGAACTCCATTGGGATAATGAACACTTATGTGATATATCTGACTGATAAGGAACAGACCTGCACCGAATACAAATGAGCCAACAAAAATAAGGGCTGCACCTGTCTTTGGATAATTCTGCCTTTCATAACCAATATAATAACCACAGCCGTAGGTCAAAATAAGTGAGCTGTACAGGATTGCTATCTTTCCCCATCTCGGGATTAAGGACCAGTTTGAGGCAACAAAGAGGAGCACACCAAGGCCTGCAAGTATTGCACCCAGTACCGAGAGGGTTGTTATGAGTCTTGATGGAACAGCACTTTGCTCTATATCCTCAAGAATCCTGTATCTTGAAAGAAGTTTTTCCCTGAGGGCTTTATCAATCAATCCCTCCCTGAACCAGTCCTCTATCTCCCCTTTAAGTTTATTGATAAACAGGGAGTCATGGGAGGTCTTATCTTGTCTCTCTTCCACGGCTTCTCAGGAATGTCATGAATCCTATAGCAATGAAAAACATTATTACACTTATTGCCTGTGCAAGAGAAAGTCCCTCTGCAAGCATGCCCCTTGCAGCATCACCCCTGAAGAATTCAACAAAGAACCTTAATATAGAATAAAGCATTACATATGTCCAGAAAAGCTCTCCCCTGAAGGCCTGTCTTTTCCTCAGGAGGATAAGAATAAGAAAAATAACAAACTCACCTGCTGACTCATAAAGCTGGGTTGGATGAAGTGGAATCCCAAGGGGTGCAAGGGAATGAGGGTCTGTAAAGGTAACAGCCCAGGGGACCTCAGCAGGTCTTCCATGGCAGCATCCTGCAAAGAAGCAGCCGAGCCTTCCT
Organism: Thermodesulfovibrionales bacterium; assembly: GCA_041082235.1. Taxonomy (GTDB): domain Bacteria; phylum Nitrospirota; class Thermodesulfovibrionia; order Thermodesulfovibrionales; family CALJEL01; genus CALJEL01. The sequence continues at coordinate 12,687 of JBDOIG010000305.1, forward strand.
ATTGCATGGCCTATTGCTATGGATGGTGCAAAAATATCAGCAATCTGCCAGAGGTGAAGGCCATGTCTCTTTATATAAATCATGCCTGTTATAACAGCAAAGATCAATCCTCCATAAAAGACGAGGCCTCCTTCCCATATCTTGAATATGGCAAGGGGATTTTTTATGTATGGTCCAGGATTCAGCAGTATATAAAAAACCCTTGAACCTATGATTGCAGCAAGTAGGAGATAAAAGGAAAGGTCAGAAATCCTTTCTGAAGGAATCCCTTCTTTCCTTGCCTGCCTTAAGGCAAGGCCCATACCGAGGAGAAATCCTATGGCAACCATTACTCCATAGGTGTGGATTGTTATAGGTCCTATCCTGAAAAGGTCAGGATGCATCAGTCCCCATCCCTCCTTTAATCTCATTAAGAAGCCTCTCAACAAGGTCATTCTGTGGATCAAGTTTCCTTGCTATCTCCAGTTCTTTTACCGCCTCATTAAGAAATCTCTGACCGATGAGGACAGCACTCAGGTCTATCCGCGCCTGTAGGTTATAGGGATTAAGGTCAAGGGCCCTCCTCAGCATGAACATGGACCTTTCAGAGTCTCCTATCATATTCCATGCCCAGCCAAGCTCCCTTATTGCATCATCATTATCAGGAGATAGCTCAAGAACCCTCTCCCATTCTGCTATGGCCTCCTTCCATCTATACTGCCTCGCAAGAACCACACCGAGCATGTAATGGGCATTTGTATCATCATTATCATATTGCAGGATGTACCTGAAAGAAGATTCAGCCTCGTCATATCTACCTGTCTCAAGACAGAGTCTTCCATAGAGGTCATAGGCTTCAAGAAGATAGGGATCAAGATTTATGGCCTTTTTAACAAGTGCAAAGGCCTTTCTATAATGGCCCAGAAGGCTGTGGCATAGCCCCATGAGAAAAAAAATATCGGATGGGGGATTATCCATCAATTCATAAAGTCGCCTGTAATACTTAAGGGCCGGCCCTGGTTTTCCTGTTGAGAGATTAAGGTTTGCCATGGCAAAGAGTCCCAGATGGTCATCAGGCTTCAGTGTGAGGGCATCTTCAAGAAAAGAAAAGGCCTCTTTTGTGAACCCCTTTTTATGAAGTAATTCTGCCATTTCATAATAGACAGGCACAAAGGCTGGATCAGCCTCTCTTGCTGCAAGAAAAAACTGATAAGCCCTGAGCCAGTTTTTGTTAAGGCACTCCTTACCTTTCCTGAAGAGCTCTCTTGCTGCGCTCATTAACACTCCTTTGATGGGCGAAGCCCTTCAAAATTTTAATGAAATAACTTTCATTCATTTTATTCAAATTTTCAAAGGAGCTTCGCTCCTTTGTCCAAGGATAAGTTGAATACCCAGTAATATTATTCCGATGGTAAGGCAGGAATCTGCAACATTAAAGGCTGGCCAGTGAAATCTTCCTGCATAAATATCTATAAAGTCTGTCACATGGCCAATAAAAATTCTGTCAATTAGATTGCCTATAGCACCACTGAGTATAAGGCTGTAGGGAATAAAGTGTCTCTTCTCTTTAATAAGAAGATAAAAGATGACTGATATGGCAATGAGAGATATTATTATGAAAAAATTATTCCCTGCTCCCCTGAGAATTCCAAAGGCTGCTCCTGTGTTTGTTACATGAACAATATTAAAACCAGGAATAATTTTAATGCCCTCATAAGGGCTCAGGTTTTCTCTTATAAGATATTTTGTAACCTGGTCAGCTACAATAAAGGAGATTATTAAAAAAAATTTCTTCATCTCAATACATTATAACATCTCTCACATATTGAGGGATGTTCCTTGAATCTCCCAACAGAGGGGCTCCAGTTCCAGCATCTTTCACATTTTTCACCCTCTGCCCTCTCTATGTCAATGGAAAGGCTCTTTATCTCCTCACTTTCAAAGAAGCCCTTTTTATCTTTATCTGTTCTCACTTCAACCTGTGAGACAATAAAGAGATATGGAAGGAATTCCCTGTATCCAGAAAGAAGCTCCTGATATTCTGTAGGGGCATAAAGGATTACCCTTGCCTCAAGAGAGTTTCCAATAAACTTTTCCTTTCTCTTTATCTCAAGTGCCTTATTAACCTCATCCCTTACACTAATAAGCCTCTGCCATCTTTCCTCAAGTGCCTTATCAATGAATTTCTCATCAGCCTCAGGAAATTCTGCAAGGAAGACACTTATAGTTTTTCTACCTGGCATATGCATCCATATCTCCTCTGCTGTAAAAGAAAGCACCGGTGCAAGGAGCCTGGTCATCACTGAAACTATGTTATATAAAACCCACTGAGCGGCACGCCTCTCCGGTGAGTCAGCCCTGAATGTGTAAAGCCTGTCCTTAAGAATATCAAGATAAAAGGCACTCATATCATTTACGCAGAATGTATAAATACTGTGAAAGACCTGGTGAAATTCAAATCTCTCATAGGCCTCTGTAACTTTTATAGTCAGATTCTGAAGCCTGCTCATCGCCCATCTGTCAATCTCAAGGAGCTCAGAGCTGTAGTCCTTCATGTCAAAGTCATGGATATTACCGAGGAGAAACCTTGCAGTATTCCTTATCTTTCTGTAAGCCTCCACAAGACGGTTCACAATCTCCTGGGAAAGTCTCATATCCTCCCTGTAGTCCTCTGCAGAGACCCAGAGCCTTATAATCTCTGCACCTGAGCGCTTGATAATGTCTTCAGGTGCTATAACATTTCCAAGTGATTTGGACATCTTCTTGCCCTGACCATCAACAACAAAACCGTGAGTGAGGACTGTACTGTAGGGAGCCCTGTCACGGGAACCTGTTGATAAAATAAGAGAGCTCTGGAACCATCCCCTGTGCTGGTCACTACCTTCAAGATACATGTCAGAGGGCCAGGAGAGCCTGCTATCATTATCAAGCACAGCAGCATGACTCACACCTGACTCAAACCAGACATCAAGGATATCCATCTCCTTTCTAAAAGAGCTATTACCGCACTCTTCACATCTACTGCCTTCTGGAAGAAAGGTCTCCACCGGTTCTGTAAACCATATATCAGAACCTCCACCGGATATAAGCTCAAGGGTCTTTTTAAAGAATCTCTCATCCCTGAGATGAGCCCCGCATTTCTCACAGGTAAGAAGTGTTATCGGCACACCCCAGGAGCGCTGTCTGGAAATACACCAGTCTGGTCTGTGAAGCATCATGTTATAAATCCTGTCCCTGCCCCAGACTGGTATCCACCTCACCTTCTCTATCTCTTCAAGACATTTATTCCTGAGATTATTCCTTTCCATTGATATAAACCATTGCTCTGTGGCCCTGAAGATTACAGGCTTCTTGCATCTCCAGCAATGAGGATAGGAATGGGTATATCTTTCTTTATAAAGAAGTGCTCCTTTTTCTTCAAGTATCTTGATTATCCTCTCATTTGCCTTAAAGACAAACTCTCCCCTAAGGTCTCCTGCATCTTCTGTAAAATTTCCCCTGTCATCAACAGGTGCATATATTGGAAGCTCGTATTTGAGTCCAACTGCATAGTCCTCCTCACCGTGACCAGGTGCTATATGAACAATACCTGTTCCCTCAGAGATATCAACAAAATCAGCAAGGACAACTGTGCTCAGTCTATCAATAAAGGGATGCTCTACTTTTAAACCTTCAAGTTCTGAGCCCTTTACATCAAGAACACACTTGCCCTTGAGATTGAGCTTCTGCCTGCGCTCTTCTGAAAGTGTGGAGGCAAAGATCGTAACACTGCTATCTTTCTCTATACCGATATACCTGATTTCTGGATGCACGGCAAGGGCAAGGTTGGCAGGAAGTGTCCAGGGTGTGGTTGTCCAGATGATTAAATATACTGGAAGATCCCTGAGTTCAGGAAAAACCCTTTCTACATCTTTACTGGTAAGCCTGAATCTCACATAGATTGAAGGTGACTCCTTCTCATTGTATTCCACTTCTGCCTCTGCAAGGGCAGTAACACAGGAAGGACACCAGTGAACAGGCTTTCTACCTTTATAGACATTGCCCCGTTTAACAAATTCAAAGAACTCCCTCACAATGGCTGTCTCGTAATGAGGATCCATCGTGAGATAGGGTCTCATCCAGTCACCAAATACACCGAGTCTGACAAATTCATCTCTCTGAATCTTTACAAATTCCTCAGCATATTCCTTGCAGAGCTTTCGTTTTTCAAGCACAGAGACTGATGCCTTTTTCTGACCGAGATTTTTATCCACCTGCAGCTCTATAGGAAGTCCATGACAGTCCCATCCAGGGACAAAGGGAGCATAATACCCCTTCATGGTCTTGTACTTTATGATTATGTCTTTAAGTACCTTATTCAGGGCATGACCCATATGAATATGACCATTTGCATAAGGAGGTCCATCATGAAGAATATAGGTCTTTGACCTGTCGCGGGTTTGCATCTTTTCATAAATAGCATTATCCTTCCAGAAATTAAGTATCTCCTTTTCCCGCTCTGGAAGGTTCGCCTTCATGGGGAAATCTGTCTTTGGAAGATTTAAAGTATCTCTGTAATCCATTCCTTGCTTTGAGGGGCGAAGCCCCTCAAACTCTCCTTTTTTAAAATAATATTTTATAATTCCTTATTGGGGTTTTAAAGGGGCTCCGCCCCTTTATGCTCACCGCCTTTCAAGCCTGCCTTAGTGAAAAAAAATTTATGCAATTATTTAGTTTTCCCTTAGAATATTAAAAACTCAAAGTAAAAGGGACAGGTTACATGATAAATAAATTTTTGTCGCCCTATAAAGGCTTTGAGTCATATACTGTTATCCTTGTATATTTTTATCGACAATTTCGGTTTTACCTCTTCCTGATCGCGAGTTTATTAAGGGCATTTATATAAGCCTTTGCAGAGGCCACTATTATATCAGTATCTGCACCCTGTCCTCTTACGGTATGACCACCTTCTTCAAGTGTAACAGTAACCTCACCAAGGGCATCTGTACCACCGGTAATACTCTTTACCTCGAATTTTAAGAGCTCACTCTTTGTCTCGGTTATAGAGGAGATGGCCCTGTAAACAGCATCAACAGGCCCATCTCCCTGCTCAATCCTCTCCACAACCTTATCATTTATACCGAGCCTTATTCTTGCAGTGGGCTTTACATTTATTCCACTCGTTACAGAGAGGTCAAGCAGTCTGTATACCTCGGGGATCTTTGAGACCTCCTCAGAGACAAGGGTCTCTATGTCCTCATCAAATATATACTTCTTCTGGTCAGCCAGGCGCTTGAATCTCTCAAAGGCCCTGTTAAGTTCCTCCTCTGAAAGCCTGTATCCGAGCTCTTCAAGCCTTGCCTTGAAGGCATGCCTTCCAGAATGCTTTCCAAGGATAAGTTTTGACTGGGGTATCCCAACATCCTCAGGCCTCATTATCTCATAGGTAGAACGCTCCTTGAGAAATCCATCCTGATGAATCCCAGCCTCATGGGCAAAGGCATTTGCACCAACAATAGCCTTATTGGGCTGCACAACCATTCCTGTAATCTTGGAGACAAGTCTGCTTGTCTTGTATATCTCCTGGGTAATTATCCTTGTATCAGCCTCAAAAAATCTTGGTCTTGTCTTTAATGCCATCACTATCTCTTCCATGGCAGCATTGCCAGCCCTCTCACCAATACCGTTTATGGTGCATTCAACCTGACCGGCACCCTTCAGTATTGCTGTAAGGGAATTGGCCACTGCAAGGCCAAGGTCATTATGGCAATGAACTGATATCACAGCCTTATCAATATTGGAAACCTTATTCTTTATATACTCAATCAGTTCTCCAAATTCCTGAGGTATAGCGTATCCAACAGTATCAGGGATATTCACGGTCCTTGCACCAGCCTCAATAACTGCCTCAAGAATGTTGCAGAGATAATCCCGGTCTGAACGGGTGGCATCCTCTGCAGAAAATTCCACATCATCTGTGTACTGTCTTGCCTTCTTTACTGCCCTCTGAGCAGCCTCAAGGACAGCCTCCCTTGAAAGCCTGAGTTTATATTGCAGATGGATATCTGATGTGGCAATAAAGGTATGGATACGCCTTGACTCGGCTGGCTTCAATGCCTCAGCAGCCCTTTCAATATCCTCATCTCTTGCCCTTGCAAGACCGGCAATAGTAACTCCTTTTATCTCAGAGGCAACCCTCCTTACAGCCTCAAAATCTCCTGGTGATGCAATTGGGAAACCTGCCTCAATAATATCAACTCCAAGCCTCTGAAGCTGTCTTGCTACCTGAAGTTTTTCATCAACATTCATTGAGGCACCTGGGGATTGCTCACCATCCCTGAGCGTTGTATCAAACACCTTTATTATCCTCATTAGCCTTCCTCTTCTTCCTGAGCATTATAAACATATTCTCAATTATACCAACAATGAGGTATGCCATTGCAAATACAAAGAGAGCAACAGGGGGATGTATCACTATGACAAGCATTACAAGGATGAAACCGAGGAGAAACCAGAGGGGTCTTTTGCTACGGAGATTGACCTCTTTTAAACCATGGAATCTGAGGGTGCTCACCATAAAAAAAGAACATATAGCTGTCAGGATTAGGGCATATATATTCTTTTCAGGAGGATAATCATGAAATTGATAATAAAAAATTACTAAGGATGCCATAATGGTTGCTGCAGCAGGTATGGGCATTCCTGTAAAGGACTTTGACTGCCCTGGTGCTGTCTGGACATTGAATCTTGCGAGCCTCAGTGCACCACAGGCAAGGAAGAAGAATGAAAAGGCCCAGCCGAGTCTTCCAAAATCCTGAAGCGTCCATCTGTAAATAAGAACAGCCGGTGCTGCACCGAAGGCAATAAGGTCAGCGAGGGAATCAAGCTCCACACCAAATCTTGATGATGCACCTGTTGCCCTTGCAACAAATCCATCAAGACCATCAAATATATTTGCAATCACTATCGCCCAGGCAGCATGGACATAATTGCCTCTCATCGTAGCAACAATGCTGAGAAAGCCAAAAAACATACCCACAAGGGTGAGCATGTTGGGGAGTATATACATACCTTTTTTCATCTTAACCTTCCAATAATACTTTCTCCTGCCTTTACCCTCTCGGAGGGCCTAACAGTTATCTCTGTCTCTGGGGGTAGATATACATCAAGCCTTGAACTGAATTTTATGATTCCGTACCTCTGGCCCAGTCTAAGCCTGTCACCCTCCCTGACCCTGCAGACAGCCCTCCTTGCAATAAAACCAGCGACCTGCCTTACAAGGATATCTCCATAGAAGGTCTCAAGGACCATCTCTATATTTTCGTTCTTTAATGATGCCTCATCCCTGTAGGCAGCAAGGAACCTTCCCCTGTTATGAATAACCCTTTTTACAATTCCGTCCTGAGGAGAGCGATTCACATGGACATCAAGGGGAGACATGAAGATGCTCAATAGCCAGGTATCCTTCTTGAGATACTTGCCTTCAAAGACCTTCTTTATCAGTATAACCTTTCCATCAGCAGGGGCAACAAAGATACCTTTCTCAGATGGGGGAGTCCTCTCAGGGTCTCTGAAAAAAAAGAGCATAAAAAAAACCAGAGGAAGGCTTACAAGGAAAGGTATCTTCAGTCCTCCAAGAAGGAATAAACCTGAGATTAAAAAAGCAGAACCTATAAAGGGATAACCCTCAGGAGCAAGTTTGGTCATGCCTTTGATTTATCTACAAGCCTGTCCCTTTTGAGCCATGGCATCATAGCCCTGAGCCTTGCTCCAACCTCTTCTATTGGATGCTGCTCTCCCTTTCTTGTTAAGGCATTGAAGACAGGCTTGTTTGCCCTGCATTCAAGGACCCATTCCCTTGCAAATTCTCCAGACTGTATCTCCTTAAGGATCTTTTTCATCTCAGCCTTTACATTCTCGTTTATGACCCTCGGACCCCTTGTGAGGTCTCCATACTGTGCGGTATTACTTATAGAATAACGCATGGTGCTTATACCGCCTTCATAAATGAGGTCAGCAATGAGTTTTACCTCATGGAGGCATTCAAAATAAGCCATCTCCGGTGAATAGCCTGCCTCCACAAGGGTCTCATAGGCAGCTGTTATTAGGGCTGTAAGCCCACCACAGAGAACCACCTGCTCTCCAAAAAGGTCTGTCTCTGTCTCTTCCCTGAATGTTGTCTCTATAATACCTGCCCTTCCACCTCCAATGGCAGAGGCATAGGCAAGGGCTATCTCCTTTGTGTTTCCAGATGGGTCCTGATGGACTGCTATAAGGCACGGAACTCCACTGCCCTTTGTATATTCAGACCTTACGAGATGACCTGGTCCTTTTGGTGCAACCATAAAGACATTTGTATCAGGTGATGGAACTATCTGGCCATAATGAATATTAAAGCCATGGGCAAAGGCAAGATAGGCACCTCTTTTCATATAAGGCTGGATATCTGTTTTATAAATATCTGCCATATATTCATCCGGTAGCAACATCATAATAATATCAGCAACCTTTGTAGCCTCAGGTGGTGTCATTACCTGAAAATTTGCCTTTGTTGCCTTTTCCCAGCTTGAGCCTTTTCTCACACCGATAATTACATCCATGCCACTTTCACGAAGATTATTGGCATGGGCATGTCCCTGACTGCCATATCCCATGATGGCAATCTTCTTCCCTTTAAGAATAGAGATATTTGCATCCTTGTCATAATAGATCTTGACCATGATAGCCTCCTGTAAAAAAGATTTATTTTATGAACATCTCCTCTTTAATATTTCATAAAAACCTTCTCTTTTAGCAATCATTAACACATATACAATCCGATTATCTTCGTCAATACTATAGGCTATCCTATAACTGACCTTCTTCTTAACAAAATGGTAGGTAAATATTCCTTCCAGCTCACCATGAAGCCTATATCCCTTATAGGGAGCCTGTAAAATCTTCTCCATATGGATAGAGAATATTTCCTGTATAACTTCCCTATCAAGTTTTTTAATATCCCTTTTAACTTTTGGATGATATTCATCCTTAAAAGACATCTTTTAAGATTTCTTTTCTTGTTAATGTCTTTATTTTTTTTACCTTTATATCTCTCAATCTCTGAACAATCTCCCTGGCCTCTCCAGAAAGCAATAAAAGTAATTCCTCTTTCTCTTCTTTCCTGAGTTTTTTTATCGTTTCTGCAAGATCTCTTATTTTTAATTCAATGGTTATTCCCACAGGCATATATGCTATCTCCTGATTTCTATTTTTATATGTTGATTATATTATAGCTAAAAGATACCTTTGTCTCACCTTCAAGCGTTGCCTTCACAGAACAGTATTTCTCCATTGATAGCTCCACCGCCCTTTTCACGGCCTCCTCAGATAGATTCTTTCCCTTAAGTCTGAATTCTATGGTCACATCAGTAAACCTCTTTGGATGTTCTTCCGCCTTTTTACCGTCTATAATTATCTCAAGCCCTTCAAGCTCCTGCTTCTTTTTCTTGAGGATTGATACCACATCCATTCCTGTACACCCGCCAAGACCTATAAGAAGAAGCTCCATGGGTCTTGGACCTGTATCCTCACCACCGAATTCCCTGTTACCATCCATAACAATTGCATGCCCTGTCTCTGATTCACCAATAAACTGAAGTCCCTTAACATATGTGACCTTTGCCTTCATAACCTACCTCCGTGCAAATTGATACTGAAAATTATATCTTTAAAGCCCCTCATGGTCTGAATCTATTCTTATCCTTTTGAATATCCTAACAAAAAGCCCGATAACATAACAAGGGTTTTATGTTAAAATTAATATAAACATCACAGGGTGGTGAAGTAATAGGAGGCGTGTATGAAAAGGATATTATTCACTGTATCCATACTCTCAATAATTGCAGGCCTTGTAATAGGCCTTATCCTTGCTTCCAATCTCAATATCCAGAGCCTTGGGTATTCAAGCCCGAAGATACCAAAGGAATCTGTTGATTTTCTCACAAAGACAGGAGAGGCAATGGCCTCTATTGTGGAGGCAGTAAAGCCAGCTGTCGTGAATATCTCAACAGTAAAGACAGTAAGACTCCGTGATCCTTTTTTTGATGATCCCTTCTTCAGGAGATTTTTTGGTGAACCCTTCGGAATGCCAAGGGAGAGAAAACAGTCAGGTCTTGGCTCAGGTGTGATAGTGGATCCATCGGGCTATATTCTTACAAACAATCATGTCATAAGGGGGGCTGATGAGATAAAGGTCACACTCCTGGATAAAAGGGAATTCAAGGGTAAGGTCATAGGGACAGACCCAAAGACAGACCTTGCTGTAGTGAAGATAGATGCAAAGGACCTTCCTTATATAGAGCTGGGAGATTCGGATAAATTAAAGGTTGGAGAGCTCGTAATAGCAATCGGAAATCCCTATGGACTGAACCAAACAGTGACCATGGGTATTGTAAGTGCCACAGGAAGGGCAAATGTGGGCATCGCTGATTATGAGGACTTTATCCAGACAGATGCTGCAATTAATCCTGGCAATTCAGGAGGCGCCCTCGTAAATGTAAGAGGTGAGCTTGTAGGTATTAACACAGCAATATTCAGTACCACCGGGGGTTATCAGGGTATAGGGTTTGCAATTCCATCAAATATGGCAAAGGCAGTAATGGAACAGCTCATAAAGCACAAAAAGGTTGTGAGGGGCTGGCTTGGTGTATCTGTTCAGGCATTATCTGCTGATATGAAAAAACACTTTGGCCTTAAAGAAGACAGGGGGGTCCTCATAAATCAGGTATTTGAAAATAGCCCTGCTGAAAAGGCAGGACTCAAGGAGGAAGACATAATCCTTCAGTACAATGGTAAAGACATCACCGATCCGACACAGCTCAGAAACCTCGTGGCAAGCACTCCTCCTGGCAAAGAGGTAGACCTGAGAATATTCAGAGATGGAAATGTTATTTCCCGTAAGGTCACCATTGAGGAATTGCCACAGGAGGTGGTTGCTGCAAGGGGTGAATATGAGAATGCCCTTAAAGGTGTGGTGGTGCAGAACATAACACCCGAGATTAGAAGAGGGCTTCAATTACCTTCAAGGATAACTGGTGTGGTCATCTCTGAGATTTCTGAGGACAGCCCTGCACAGGGTTATCTCCAGAAGGGTGATGTGATAATGGCTATAAACAGGACAAGGATAAATAATACAAAGGATTATCAGAACATTGTTTCAAAACTCAAGGATGGAGATATTCTGCTCTTTGTCTACAGGGATGGTCAGACATTCCATCTGACCCTTTCAATGGATTAAAGGATGCCCTTTTTCAGATATGCTGGTTATAATGCTCAGGGCCTGAAGGCCCGGGGAAGGATAGAGGCCTCTTCTCCTGAAGAGGCCTCTTTGAGATTAAAGGAGCTGGGCATCTATCCAAGACTGATTAAAACAGAAGGGCCTGTTAGAAGATATTCCAGAAGAGAAGGTCTCCCTCACATTACAAGACAGCTCTCCACATTACTTGCTGCCGGTGTTCCACTTACTGATGCCCTGAAAGGAATAGCCCAGGAATCCTCTTCTGAGACAGCAAGGATTATTAATGATATAAAAGAGAGGGTCTCTGGTGGTGCATCCCTTTCAAAGGCACTTGAGGAACACAGGGGGCTATTTCCTGATTTCTATGTTAATGCGGTCAGGGCAGGTGAACTCAGTGGAGAACTTCCTTCTGTCCTTGAAAGGATCGCTGAGTATCTTGAATCGCAGGATGCAATAAAGTCAAAGCTGAGGACTGCCATGATCTATCCTTCAATCATGCTCCTTGTTGCAACAGGTGTGCTGTTCTTTATCTTCCTCTATGTTATACCAAAGATTATAAAGATATTTGAGGATACAAAGGCAAGCCTTCCATTTATTACCAAGATATTGATTACCATCACAAAATTTATCAAACTCTTCTGGTTTTTAATACCTGTATTGGTCATAGCTATATTTTTGGGATTCAGACATTTAAAAGAAAAAAAACCCGACTTAGTAGATAAACTCCTGCTCAGAGATCCCTTAAAAATACTCATGCCCCTTTATATAGCAAGATTCACAAAGACCCTTGCCTTTTTACTTGAAGGAGGTATCCCACTGATAAAGGCCCTTGAAATCTCTGCCAGGAGTACAGGAAACAGGGTAATGGAAAGAAACATCCTTACTGCTACAAGGTCTGTAGCAGAGGGTGGAAGACTCTCAGCCTCTCTGGGATTCCTTCCACCTGTGCTTGTAGAACTGATTGCAAATGGTGAAAAAAGTGGAAGGCTTGTGGAAAACCTCAGGAGGGCATCCTCCACTTATGAAGAGGAGTTTTCAAGAAGGCTCACAGGTGCGGTTACTATACTTGAGCCAGTAATGATAATACTGATGGGAATCATTGTCCTTTTTGTAGTCCTTGGTGTTGTCCTTCCGATATTTGAACTGAATCAGCTCATAAGACTATGAAGAGAAATATAGTAATAATAACAGGTCTTTCAGGCTCGGGCAAGAGTGTTGCCCTGAAGGCACTTGAAGACGCAGGTTATTTCTGCGTTGATAATTTCCCCCTTACGCTGCTTCCAGAGTTTTTGAAGCTCCTTCCCCGGGAAAGTGACATAAACAGGATTGGCATAGGAGTGGATGTGAGAGAAAAGGACTTTTTAAGAGAGGCAAGGCATGTTATCTCTTCCTTAAAAAAAGAGCATCTTACAGAGATAGTGTTTCTTGAGGCTGATTCGGAGGTTATAAAGAGAAGATACAGGGAGACAAGGAGACCGCATCCACTTGGGAATAATCTTGATGAGGCAATAAATAAAGAAAAACAGGACCTGTTTATGCTAAGGGACATGGCAGATAGGATACAGGACACATCCAATATGAGCCCCCATGAACTCAGGCACTGGATACTTACTAACTATTCCAGACAGATAGATTCAAGACCTTCAGTTACCCTGATTTCATTCGGCTATAAATATGGTATCCCCCAGAATATAGACCTGCTTTTTGATGTAAGGTTTCTTCCAAATCCATACTTTGTTCCTGAGCTCAGCGATAAAGATGGTCTTCATGAAATGGTAAGAGACTTTGTCCTCAAAAGCCCTGAGGCAATAGAGCTCATCAATAGACTCAGTAATCTGTTAGAATACCTTATCCCGCAATTCATAAAAGAAGGAAAAAACTATGTGCTCATAGCAGTAGGCTGTACAGGTGGAAAACACAGGTCACCTGTGATAGTTGAGGAATTGAAAAAGACAATAGAAAAATTTCCAGTTAAGATAACAATAATCCACAGGGAGTTAGCATGATATACCTTGACTATAATGCCACGACACCGGTTGACCCAAGGGTAGAGGTCGCTGTAATGAATGCACTCAAGGAATTCGGCAATCCCTCAAGCTCCCATATCTATGGAAGAAGGGCAAGATTAATCATTGATGGAGCCAGAAGCAGTGTGGCAAGACTTATCGGTGCAAGATCTGGAGAGATAATCTTCACCTCCGGTGGAACGGAATCTAATAATCTTGCAATCCTCGGCACTGCCCTCAGATTTGGCAGGGGTCATATAATAAGCTCAAGCATAGAACATCCTTCTGTAATAAATCCACTTAAATATCTTGAATCCATTGGATTCACTGTGACATATCTCCCTGTAAACTCTCATGGGATGGTGGAGCCTGATGAGCTCGTAAGTGCCATCAGAAAAGATACAATACTGGTTACAATAATGCATGCCAACAATGAAACAGGTGTGATACAGCCCATCTCAGAGATCGGAAAGATTGTTCAGGAAAAAGGTATCCTCTTTCATACAGATGCTGCTCAATCAATTGGAAAGATAGGTACCTCTGTGCAGGAGCTCAATGTCTCCATGCTTACAGTGGTGTCTCACAAGTTCTACGGGCCTAAAGGAATTGGTGCCCTCTATATAAAACAGGGTATTGAGCTAAAGCCTATACTTTATGGTGCAGGTCATGAAATGGGGCTCAGGCCCGGCACTGAGAACATCCCTGGTATTGCAGGTCTTGGAAAGGCTTCAGAGATAGCAGCCTCTGAAATGCCAGCATGGAAGAGTAAAATAGAAAACCTCACAGAAAGGCTTCTTGAAGGTCTTCTTTCAATTGAAGGCATAAGGCTCAATGGACACAGGACATTCAGGCTCCCAAATACCCTGAATGTCTCAATAGATGGGATAGAAGGCACGGAACTTGTCTCAAGACTTTCTGACAGGGTTGCCATCTCCGCTGGAGCTGCCTGTCATGCCGGAAAGAAAAAACCAAGCCATGTCCTTAAGGCAATGGGCCTGAGTGATGAAAGGGCCATCTCCTCTGTGAGGATAAGCACAGGCAAGGACACCTCTGAAGAAGAGATATCACAGGCAATTGAGATAATAAAATACGAGATTTCAAGACTGAGAAATTTATGAGTATAACTGTCAGGCAGAGAGGAAACCTTTCAACAGAGATTATCTACAGGGAAAAGGGCTTCTTCGTTGATTCTGAACTGCATGGATCAATTCTTTTTACAAAGATATCCTCAGAAAATCAGATTATCTCAATAAGAAAAAGGGAAGGAATAACTGACACCGAGCAGGCAATAAAGGAGCATACAGAGATTGTAGGGGATATCAAAAAGCTCATACTTGCCGAGAACCTCGGTGAATATATTAAAAGGACCTGTGAATTGGTTGAAAGAAAAAGATTTAATGAGGCCCTTCTTCTCACAAGGGAGGTGAGGTTCTTTCATCCCGATGACCCCTATCAGATGTGCCTTGATGGTTATCTTACCGCACTTGTAGAAAAAAAATACAGGGATGGAATTAATCTCTGCATTGAGGCACTTAATATATACAGTGAGAAGGCTGGCATTGGAAAGGAATTCTTCCTTCCTTTTTTCTACCTCTATCTCGGAAGGACCTATCTGCTGTCTGGCAATAAAAGACCTGCGGTGGATTATTTTTTCAGAATCCTCAAGATTGACAATGACAATAAAGAGGCCATTCAAGAGCTCTCGTACTTGGGAATAAGGCAACAGCCTGTACTACCCTTCTTGAAAAGGAGCCATCCAGTAAACAAATACCTCGGTCTTTTGAGGGCAAGACTTTCAGGGAAAAAGTTTAAAAATAAAGCCCGGTGATGTCGGAAAGGATACTCCTCGGTCATGGTAGCGGTGGGAAGCTCATGCATGAGCTTCTAAGAAGATATTTTCTTCCTCAGTTTTCAATAACAGAGACAGCAGATGCTGCAGTCCTTGATAAGATAGATGGGAAATTAGCCTTTACCACAGATTCATATGTAGTAACACCTCTATTTTTCCCTGGTGGCAATATTGGAGAGCTTGCAGTAAATGGCACG
The DNA here is from genome assembly GCA_041082235.1 of Thermodesulfovibrionales bacterium. Classification (GTDB taxonomy): domain Bacteria; phylum Nitrospirota; class Thermodesulfovibrionia; order Thermodesulfovibrionales; family CALJEL01; genus CALJEL01. The sequence goes on from JBDOIG010000305.1 coordinate 27,972, forward strand.
GTTAATGACCTCTCCATGATGGGAGCCACACCACTTTATCTTACAGCAGGATTTATTATTGAAGAGGGTTTTAAGATAGAAGACCTTCAGAAGATACTCATCTCCATGGCAGGGGCTGCTGAAAAGGCAGGTATAAGGATAGTGGCCGGAGACACAAAGGTTGTTGAAAAGGGAAAGGCTGATGGAATATTTATTAACACATCAGGAGTTGGCATTATTCATGACGGTGTGGCAATACACCCAGGGCTCATAAGGCCAGGGGACAGGGTAATAGTGAGCGGACCTATCGGGACTCATGGCATAAGTATCCTCTCACAGAGAAATGGCCTCAGCTTTGACTCACCTCTTGAGAGTGATACAAAGCCCCTCAACCATATTGTCAGAAAGATGCTTGATGCATCAATAAATATACATGCCATGCGTGATCCAACAAGAGGAGGACTTGCCACAACCCTTAAAGAGATAGCCCTTGAAACAGGTTTGTGCATTGAAATAGAGGAAGATAAAATACCTGTGCTTCAACAGGTCAAGAGTGCCTGTGATATCCTGGGGCTTGATCCCCTTTATGTGGCAAACGAAGGTGTTATGATAATATTTGTCCCAGAAGAGGATTCAGAAAAAACACTTTATCTATTGAAGAGCTTAGGTGAAACACAGGCAGTCATCATAGGAATTGTAAAGGGTAAGCCAGAAGGTATAGTGCTTCTTAAGACCATGATTGGAGGTACGAGGATAATAGATATGCTTTCAGGAGAACAGCTTCCGAGGATATGCTGAATTTTATCAATCTAATATCACTAATTACAATAATGGTGTGGCCTGTGGTACCCCTGTTCTGGATACCTGTTCATGGACTCTCAAGGATATTTAAAAGACTCGGTCTTCTAACCTACATTATGCCTGCAACGCTATGGCCTCCGATTGCGTGGTTTATCTTTAAGAATAAAGAATATCTTCTGGGCCTCAAAATAGAAATGCCCTTATCTTTGATTATACTGGGAGTATTATTAACAATAACAGGAACAGGTCTTCATATCTGGACAGGAAAACTCCTTGGCCTCAGGGGCCTCATGGGTATTCCTGAAGTATCTAAAAAAGTAAAATCTAAACTTATAACAGAAGGCCCATTCTCAATGGTCAGGCATCCCACATACCTTGCCCACACTACCCTATTTACAGGTATATTTCTTTTCACAGGAAATATCCCTGTAGCTATACTCACTGTATTTGACCTTATTATCGTGAACCTCATAATCATACCTCTTGAGGAAAAGGAATTGATGGAGAGGTTTGGAGACAATTTCAGAAAATACAGGGAAAAGGTTAAACACAGGTTTTTTCCCATCACCTGAAAATTGCTTATAGGGATATAGAAGGAATAGCAAGGCATGCCTCAAAGCCTTTATAAAGCGAGAAAATTTACTTATCATAAAACGAGAAAGTTTATCACCAAAAAGTGAAAGCGGACATGTTCAGCAATGTTGATTAAAAAGCTTACATTAAGGTGTCGCGATAAAGGCTTTTCGGCATACCATACAATTCCTATCGGCAAGTTAGCCATCACTCAAAATATTGACTTTTTAGAGGATTTCAAGCAAAATTATAATAACATGGCTAAAGAAGACATTGAAAAACTTAAAGAGAAGGTTGAAAAGGATCCCCTTTCAAAACTCTTTGTCCCGCTTGCAGAAGAATACAGAAAGGCAGGTATGGTTGATGAGGCTATCTCTGTCCTTTTAAAGGGACTTGAAAACCAGCCAAATTATATGACAGCAAGGGTTGCACTTGGAAAGATATACCTTGAAAAAAACATGCTTAAAGAGGCAAGGGATGAGTTTAAAAAGGTCATATCAGCCATACCAGATAACCTCTTTGCCCTGAAAAAAGTTGCAGAGATATCAGCAGAACTGGGAGAGA
>JBDOIG010000310.1:0-2157 GCA_041082235.1 Thermodesulfovibrionales bacterium
GCCCCTTTGAGCTCTGCCCCTTTGAGCTTTATAAAGGCTTTGAGGCATACCCAGATAATCAGGAAATGTTTCTAATAGCAAATTTGGGATAAACAATTTTTTTGAAAAATCTGATTCAAGAGTTTATAATATATTGACAAGGGGACAGTTTTTATGTTTAAAACTATTAAGGCAAAGGTCTTCTTTTTTGTCTTTTTACTTGTATCCGGCACAGCATTCCTTTTTTCTCTGTTCACCACAGATGTCATGGAAAAACATCTCATGAAGGAGATACTTCAGAGAACAGAATTGCTTGCCAGAAGTCTATCTGCCTCTGCCTCCTACCATTTTATCTCAAAGGATATGCTTGGTCTTGATCATACTATATTCCACGCAAAGGAAAAACACCCTGACATAGAATCAATAGCCCTTGTTGATAAAAACTGGAATATTCTGGCTCATACAGATATAGAGAAAAATGGAATGAGATTTATAAAATCTCCTGGCAATGATGTGAAACATACAGAGGACCTGATAATCAGGAAAGTTGAAAGTGGTTATGAAATAACATCCCCTTTAACCTTTGCAAACCAAAATCTTGGTTATCTTGTATTGAAGATAAATGCCTCATCAATACTCGCTGCAGAAAAGAGGATGAAAAAGAATATTTTAATTATATTCACGGTTATATTAGCCCTTGCAGGAGCTATTACCATAGCCCTTTCAACCATTATCACCAGACCTGTTAATAATCTCATAAAAGGTATAGAGGCATTAAGGTATAACAAGATAGAAGGACCCCTCCCTGTATATTCCAATGATGAACTTGGGAAGCTTACACAACATTTTAATGAGCTGGTCAATACTGTTACAATTCAGCAGGAGAGCATTAAATATTATGCAATACAGCTGGAGGAATCCTTCATATCAACAGTAAAGGTCTTAGCTGCAGCAATTGATGCAAGAGATCCCTTTACCATGGGTCACTCATCAAGGGTAGCTACTCTCTCCTCAAGGCTCGGAGAAAAAATGGGTCTTAACAAAGCGGAACTGGAAGACCTCGAAATCTCCTGCATGTTTCATGATATAGGTAAACTCAGGATACCTGATGCAATCTTGCTTAAAAAAGGATCTCTTGACACGGCTGAATATCGCGAGATTATGAAGCATCCTGAATATGGTGCAGAGATTCTCAGAAGAGCACCTACACTACATAAATATATGCCAGCTGTTCTTCACCATCATGAATGGTATAATGGAAAGGGCTATCCATATGGACTGAGAGCAAAAGAGATACCAATATCAGCATCGATAATCGCTGTTGCTGATGCCTTTGATGCTATGACATCATCAAGACCTTACAGAAAAGGATTATCACTGAAAGATGCCTTTGATGAGCTTTCATACTGGTCGGGTAAGCAGTTTGATCCTGATATTGTGAAAATATTACTGGAGCTTCTCAGAAAAGAAGGAAGGACTATATTTAAACATAAACAGGAACGACTCACAATATGAAAAAATTTATTGTATTAACACTGTTATTTTTATTGTCCTGTTCTTTTATCAAAGAGGTTGAAATAGACTCTGCTATAAAAAGGGGGAAAAATTATTATAATGAAGGAAATTATAGAGAGGCACTTCGTATATGCTATAACCATCTTGATAATTATCCAGAAAATAAGGAATTGAAAAATTTCTGTTCCAGCATCTTTAGGAATGTAAAGGAAGAGGCAGAACAATTATACAGGGATGAAGCTTATAAAAAAGCAGGTTTGATGTATAAATTCCTTATAGAGTACAAACCAAAGTCGCTCAAGATAGAAATAGAAGAGCTCCAGGCCATGAAAACAGAATGCATTAAAAAACTCTCTGCAATGGCTCTGAGCAACTATAGAAAGGGGAATATAAAGCATGCCATTTTCATGTGGAACGATGTCCTGGAGATAGACCCTATGAACTCAGAGGCAAAAAAATCAATCTCAACTGCCTCCACGCAATTAAAAAATATTTCCGAAATTCAGTAAAAAAAATTCGTTCCTGATCTCGCACATTAACCATTCAGGTAGCGACTCCATGACCAAAATAAGAGACCCCCATATACAAAGGGAACTACCGCTGACAAAATTTGCTAAATAAGGTCGGGCCTTATTTTGCCGATAGCAATGGTACGGTATGCCG
>JBDOIG010000315.1:0-11339 GCA_041082235.1 Thermodesulfovibrionales bacterium
GACATGGTCTCTTGTTTCATGGCTTTTCTATGGTTTAATTATTCATTTAAGGGTTACCTTTGGATGGAGGGGTGTAAGGATAGCCTGGTTGTCTATATTTGCAATTATTGGTATGGTAATAACATTCTTTGGAGTAAATTTCATAGTTTCAAGCAGTATCCATATCTTTAATGTCCGGTAAGCTAACTGATATATTCCTTTTTATAGCTATTATAATCAGCCTCTTTACTGTCAGTACTTTTTCTGACAGAGGCTTATATCATTTCTTGAAGGTCAGATATTCTGAAAGGTATCTGGAAAAAGAAAAAAAAGACATTCTGGAAACTATTGAATTATATAATAAAATTCTCAGTGATTTTTACGCCTCAGATGGCAATGCCTTTTTGTTGAATAAATTCCCTGGCAGTATAAGACTGAGACACCAGATTTTTAGAAATATCGGTTTTTTACAGAATGCAGACCGCATTCTTGTGTACGACTTTGTGGAGATACTTCCTGTGGATATTAAAATAATCCCTCCTGATAGGGCTGAGGCAATAGTGCTTGAGAGGTGGAATTATATCTATCAGAGAAGAAACAGGGAGATTATTTCTCCATTAAAAGGTATGGGAAGGGGTTTTAAATATTATCTGCAGTGGGTTGTTGATCACTGGATTATTCAGGAATATGAACCTGTAGATGTTGAAGAGCCCGAGATAAAGGAGTTCAGGTTCTGATGCTGAAAAGAATTGCTCTTTCATGGCCCATACCAGCTGGTATAATTGTTTCTTCGCTTATACTGCTATTCTTTCTTAAACTGATAGGGCTTCCTGTTATATATATATTTAAAACAAAGGCTTTAAAGATTTATCTCATTATCGCTCTGGTATATACTTTGCTTTTTCTATCACGATCTATATGGTTAAGGCGAATTCCATCTGCGATTCTTTCTGTGGTCATGATTTTAATGATAATCCTGTTTTTTATAAAACAAAACACTGAATTTCATGCATTCATTTCTGGTGTGGAAGGGTCAAGGCTGGAAGATTATTATTCAACAGAGATGGGCCGCTGGAGTAAGGTACCACAATTACCCATTATGATTGAAAAAATAGAGGACGATAACATCCTGTTAAAAATTAACGGACAAAAGAAAAAACTTTATAAAGAGGAGAGTTTTAACTGGGAAAATTTCAGGATTACTTTAAAAAGCATTGACTATGCTCCACTGGTAATATTAAAAGACAGACAGGGAAATGAAATAGATTCAGCTTATGTAAAGGTTAAATTAAAAGGTGACAGGAAAGATTATTTTCAATTTCCTGCAGCGCCCTATAGATTTTATTTGTCCTATCCTCTAAAACATAGAGAATACTGGAGGCAGACAGAAAAGGGCTGGGAAAGGCTTGTAAAGCCCTATGAAAAAGAAGAAGGTGATTATCATTTAATCATTATGAAAGAAAAGTTAGTTATTTTTGAGGGAGATATTAAGATAAATACTGACATATTTTTTGAAACCTATAGACTAAATATCCAGAGGGGGAGGCCCTGGGCAGAATTTGAAATCCAGAAAAAAGGGCTCTCCCTATTTTAAAAAATTAGGGAGTGTCCCCTTTTTTGTTTAACCAATTATAAAGTGAGAGGGCAACAATTTTGTGGCCTTCCTTTGTCCAGTGATGGTCATAAACTGCAGGATTGTAAACAGCTATACCTTTCATATGGGCATTCCTTATGGCAGGCAAAAGATCCAGATATTTTATCTTATTTTTGAGGGCAAAATTGTAGAGGTATTTACTATAGGCTGTATTTCTCCTTTCTGCATCAGGAGATAAATCTTTATATTTTATTAAAGCACCGGGTGTGTTCTCCTTTTCAGGTATAAAGACAAGAAGGAAGTCCGAATTAATATCTTTACATACAGAATGAATTTCTTTAATTAGAGCCTCAAAGAGTGGAAGGATGTTCTCAGACCTGTGAGTGAGATTTTTGACTCCTGGAAGGGCTGTGGTAAATTCTTCTGCAAGGCCTACTTTTAGTAAAAATTTTCTTACACCTGGAATGTTGTTTATTCTTTTTGCAATAAAGGGATAAGTATGAGTATGAAATCTCAGGAACTTTTTTATCTTTCCAAGAGCTGACTGTGGTTCTTCAAAGGCCTTTCTCCTTGTCTCCCTTGTATCAGGGACAGGGACATTGTACAGGGAAAGTCTACCATCTTCAAGGGCGAAGATTGGCTTTGGATAACCATACATGATGGAATGACCTATTTCATCAAGGTCATTTGGAGGAAAAACCCCGAGTATAACAATATCAGGTGAATATTTGACCCCGTATTCCAGGAGCCATAAAAGTTCCTGGTCAGTTCCATACCCTGTAACAGCACCATTTAATATTTCAATGGAAGGCCCCACCATATCTTGGAGAACCTCAGAGATTATATCATTATCATCAACGCCATATCCCCAGAAAAAGGAATCACCGAGAAGAAGGACTCTTTTAACGCCAGGTGCTTTTTTAAATTCTACATTTCTTAGCATTCTTAAGCCATGATTGTTATGATGTCTGTGAAACCTTATATCTCTTCTCAGATAAAAATATCCATCTGTATTGGGTTTATTTACCCATCCCAGTGTTTCATTATATTGCTCGTGATATGAACGGATAAATACCTTATGTGGCCATAAAAGGGATAATAAGATCTCAAGGCACAGAAAGAAAACAAAGACCGATCCTGATATGAGCATTAAATTTTTAACCGCTCCTGAAAATTTTTTAAAATGTTTCATCTTAAATCCACACCAGTATGGGGGTTATATTGTTCAACTATGAATTTAAGATAGGAGAAGTCCAATGCCTTACCAATCGCAAGAGGATAAAGCAAGACTGATATGGTAAGAAGCAATAATATATAAACAGCGGGTATTAATTGCGATCTGAGCCCTATTTTTTTAATCAATAATGCAGCCGCCATAAAGCCAAAAGGTATCACAGACACCGCAGAAAGTACATAGATGTCCCTGTTAAATGATGCTAATATCAGGGGGATATATGAGATCAGAAAAAGCATTATGATGGGCAGATATTTTCTCCTCTCCTGTGAGAGAATAAGATAAATTATTCCTGGAACGGTCAGAAGCCATGTCAGCGGATTTCCTATAGCAATCATTACATTTGGTTCGTTTTTAGCGTAGGTAAACATACCATATCCAGTGGGTACAATAAACCATAAAACAGGTTTACCCGGGTTCCTGATTGCCTCTTCTACAGGGTTAACAAGCACTTTGTTCAGATAATATAATTGCTTCTGGAGATTTATCCACTCAAAGATATCATAGCCCCTCAAAAACCATGGGATAAAGGTCATGAGATATACGGTAAAAGGAAGGATAGTCAGGTGTGAAATATATCTGATGGAATCCTTTTTACAGGATATAATGAGATATACAATGCAATAAAGGAGAGGAAATAGAGCCTGCCATTTCGACGCAGCCCCGAGGCCAAAGGATATACCCGAAAGGGTGAGAAAAAGTGTTTTATTATTTTTTAAAAAAATAAAAAACAAATAAAGCCCGAGCAGGATAAAGAAAAGGGTGGTTGTTTCCTGAATGGCCTGCCTTGAAAAAGAGATATGAAGTGGATCAATGGCTAAGAAAAACATTGCCAGAAGACTTACAGACCTGTCTTTTGTTATCTCCGTGCTTAATAAATATAGAATTAAGACAGAAAGTATTCCTGCTATTAGACTTGGCCCGTAAACGCCCAGAGGACCTTTTCCTAAAGTCTTTGTTGAGAGATATATGAGGATATTTCTTAAATAAGGATGATGAATCATGCTTGGTCCGATCTGACCTCTTTCCATGTAATTTTCAGCAGATACCACAAAGAGATAATCATCCTCAAGCATGGGCTGAGACCACAGAAAAAGTATCCTGGCCATTATACCAGTAAGAAAGACCGCTGTTATAAAAAGGGTATGTTTTCTATCATCCATTTTAATCTCAATAATCTTTCTATTGCTTTGCTGTTGTTATATCCGTCGGATATACAAAAAGAAATAGAATCAGCCTGGATTTTTTGCTTTTTAAAGATATTATAAACCTCCTCAGGAGTCTCATCAAATTCAAAATAAGAGGGATGAAGGGCAAGCACCACCTTTTCATTTATCTTCTTTAAATCCTTCAGGGTTAAGACATACCTTGGAGTATGTCTGTAATGACCCTTTATAATATTGCCTTGTACTTCCCATGGCTCGCCCTGCTTCACATTGAAAACCCTTAACTCCCTTGCAACCTCTATCCTCTCAGATAATGTCCTTTCAGGAATAACATGATAAAGCTTTCTTGCGATCCCAGCCTCTACAGTAACCCATAAAAAGTTCTCATCTGATAGCACAGATTCGTAGGCACTCATCATATCTATAGTTCTAACAGGAAATCCTGTCCTTAAATTCAAAAATTCAGACTCATGTAAAGCAAGAAAGTTAAGATGCCTGCTGAAATAAATAATAACCCTTCCTTTTATCCCGAGCCCTTTCCAGTACCAGTAAACCTCCCTCTCCTTCAACAATTGGGGACTCTCCCCATTTTTTAAATATACTCTACTGTAACTACTTGGAAAATTTATTAAAATAATAATGATAATGCAAAAAATTGGGAGTGTCCCTATTTTTATTTTTTGCATGGCCTGCCTCTGGGTCTGGGTTTGAGAGGTCTATTAAATAGATTCTCAAGTTTGCGGATAAATTTATCAGAGCCGATTGGCTTACATGAAATGGTTGCCTTTCTGATAGCGGGGTAATCTGATGTTTCCATAATGAGACCCCTGTAATTCTCTCTAAGAGATTCAGAAAGCCAGTCTGTATTCTCTATCAGTGCATTAGGTATTCCCCTTAAGTGAAGGCCAGCACTTGACCATATCCATTCTTCTGGATTCCCTACAAGGCCAGCCCTAACCGGGTTGGTTTCTATATATCTCGCAACAGCCCAGAGATATGTTTCTGCATCTATTATGGATGAATAATATCTATTTTGCCATAATCGGCCTGTTCTATTGTATTTTTTATTAAAATACTGGGCGTATCTGAATGTGGCATGGTGAATAAATCTTCCAAGACCATCTTCACTTAAAGGGACAGCCAGGAGATGAAAGTGATTCGGCATGAGACAGTACGCCATGAGTCGTGTTGAGCTTTTCTGTATTCCTGCTTTCAGACATTCAATCATAAAGGAATAATCTTCCTCATTAAGAAAAACTTTTTCTCTATTCACTCCTCTCTGGACTATATGATGGGGATAACCTATTAAATATAGTCTTGCTGTTCTGGGCATCTTTTTAATTATACCATGAAAATAGGGAGTGCCCCTCTTTATGGTATATTATGATATGAGAATTATTTTTTTAACACTATTTGGCCTCATACTGTTATCAGCTTCATCAGTCCGTAATAGTCTGTGGCGGGACGAGCTTTCTATTCTCAATGATACTGTGCTAAAAAGTCCAAATAAGGCAAGACCCTATAATAACAGGGGGCATGTCTATATGAAAAAGGGAGACCTTGATAATGCCCTCAGGGATTTTGTAAAAGCCCTTTCTTTAAATCCTGATTATGTTGATGCCTGTTATAATATAGGAGTTGTTTATTATTATAAAAATAACATAGAAAAGGCAATAGAATATTTTTTAAGAGCTATTGAGCTCCATGCTTCATATTACTATGCCTACTATAATCTTGGTGTTATTTATGGAAATATGGGTAATCTTGATGAAGCAATCTATTTTTTTTCCGAAGCAATTGCAATAAAAAAGGATATGGCAGAGGCCTATCTTAAAAGGGGAATTGCCTACAGACTTAAAGGAGATATTGATGCTGCTATAGAGGATTTTGAAAAGGCAAAAGAGCTCGATCCATCACTTTTTCAATCTAATTTCATTCACTAAGTCAGGTTTTATTTCAATAGCCTTTTTAAGGGCAGAGCTTGCCTCTTCTTTCTTTCCAAGTTTATCAAACACAAGAGCAAGATTTATAAGAACTTTGGGATTGTGAGGTTCAATCTTTAATGCCTTTTTGTAATATTCTTCTGCCTTTATAAAATCATTTTTAAGATAATGAACATTTCCCAGGTTTAACAGTGATGGCACATGATCTGGTATCCTTTTTAGGGCAAGATCAAGGTACTTTTCAGCATCGTCATACTGCCCTAATTCTAAATAGATAAGCCCGATGTTGTTATAGGGCATCACCTCCCGCGGTGCGAGCTTTAAGGCTGTGAAATATTCGTTAAGGGCTTCCTGATACATCTTCTTCTCAAGATAAACATTTCCAAGATTTATATGAGACATTGGATATCTCGGCTCCAGTGCAATGGATATTTTATAGCATTCTATTGCCTTATCAATGTTGCCAATTTCTTTGTAAAGATTGGCAAGATTATAATATGTGAAATAATATTCATAAAGCTTGATTGACTTTACGAAAAGTTCAATAGCCTTGTCATACTGTTTTTTTGACTGATAATAATTTGCAAGGTTATTATATGCAAGGGGTTCGCCGGGATCCATCTGTATTGCCTTTTCAATATACTTAGCTCCTTCATCTCCTCTTCCGATTTCTACAAGCGAGGCACCAAGATTATCCCAGCCACGGGGTTTATTCGGAGATTTTTTCGTTACATCAGTCCATAAGGTTACCTCGGATTCCCATACCTTATTTCTTGAAAAGGTGATAATAATACACAGAAAAACAGAGAGTCCTATAATAAATTTCAGGGTTAATGATAATTTTTCCATATAATATCATAACATCAGAAATAGAGATTTTTCATTGCTTTCTATCCTTTGCTTCTTTTTGTTACAATGTTATAAATGATAAAGACTATATTTAATAAAATCATCAAAATCCTTTCCTCTACAAAGACCACGATTATACTTTTATCTTCTTTTGTGGTAGTATTTCTTATTGGCCAGTGGATTCCACAGAAGAAGATACTTGGAGAGCTCTACTTTCAATGGAAGGAAGAAAGTCCCGAGTTTGTAGCTCTTCTGGATTATATTGGTTTTACCGATATATACACATCACCAATTGTAATTTTCTTATTTGCTATCTTCTTCTTAAATCTCCTCTTTGTAATGTCTCAGCGGATCAAGGTTATAAAATGGCGGATTTCCGTTCCTTCTTTAAATGAGCAGGATTTGGCTTCCTATCCTTTAAAGGCAGAGATTAATGTCACACATGTGCCGGCCTTTCCGACTTTAAAAAAAGTTTTAAGGGGTTATTCTTTTTATGGAAATGAAAGAAATTTTGTTGCTGTCAAAAATAGATATTCACCTCTGGCCACTCTTTTATTCCATCTCAGTTTTATATTGTTGCTGATTGGAGGAATTTTAACGACCTATACAAGGTTTTCTGCTAATCTAGATATAGCTGAAAGTGAATATTTTACTGGAGATATTATTCAATATGTTCAACCTATCAGGTTACCTAAAGTTGGTCATCTTCCAAATGTTGAGTTTTATGTTAAAAAAATAGAGCCAGAGGATGTGAATGATATTCCAGTTGATATAAAGGTATATGTAGAGGTTAAAAATAAAGATCATATCATCAGTATTAATGAACCCCTTAAGATAAATCACACATATTTTGTAATCAGGAATCTGGGTGTCGCTCCTCTTATTATACTTTATGACAGAGATGGCAGAGAACGTGATGGGGCTTATGTAAGACTTGATGTTTTTAAAGGGAAAAAAGGTGGATTTATTCTTTCAGGACAGGTATTTGAGGTTTTGTTTTATCCAGATTTTTATATTGAGAGTGATAAAATGGGAACGCGTTCTGAAGTGGTAAAAAATCCTGTGTTTTTTATAAGACTTGCAGGGTCAGGGTCATCTGAATCGGTATTAATCAAACCGGGTGAAAGAAAAAAGATTGGTCAGTATGAATTATATATTTCTGATATGAGATACTGGGTGAGATTTGTAGTAGTTCATGAAAGGGGATTGGGTATTGTTTATACAGGATTTTCAATAATGAGCCTTGCACTTATAATAAGGCTGATTTTTTATAGAAAGGAAATCCGAGGGGTTATAAGTGAGCAAAAGGGTAAGATGATATGTAAGATTGGAGGTAAGAGTGAATTTTATAAAAATCTCTTCAGTGATGAGTTTAAGAGAATCATAGATAAGTTATCTCTTAGAATTCAAAAGCCTCTGTAAGTTTTCTTTTGCATCTTCTGCCTCTGGCCAGAAATAAAGGGCCCTCTGGTAAGCTTCTTCAGCTTCCTTTAATTTACCACCAATCTCTAAGGCTATGCCGAGATTGTTCCACAGGGCAGGATTGCCAGGGGCCAATTTTAATCCTTTTTTAAAGACATCTATTGCCTTCTCTATCTTTTTTCTTTCAATTAAAAAGATGCCATAGGATATGTACAGTGCAACATTATCAGGTTCAAGTTTTATTGCCTCCTCAAAGGATTCTTCAGCTCTTTCATATTCCTTGAGTTGTATATATAACTCAGAAAGGGCTTTGTACAGTCCAGCATGCCTTATTGCCTGATGCCTGGGATCATTAATAGCCTTTAAGGCATCATCAGGCATTTTTAGTTTTATGTATGCATTAAAAAGGTGATGTCTTGCCCATATGTAGGTTGGCTCTATTTCAAGTGCCTTTTTGTAATAATCTATTGCCTGATAAATCTCTGACCTATTTTCCAGTGACTTGCCCACGGAATCCAGAACCCTTGGCTTATTCGGAGATTTTTTGAGGGCATCTGACCAGAGAGAAAATTCACTACCCCATATCTGATTTCTCAGGAAAGAAAGAGCTATAAGTATTAAGATTATGATAGAAGCTATAATATGTCTGGACATTTTATAATAATATCAGAATGAAAATAAAAAGGTCTATCAGCCTGGTGATATTACTTTTAATTATAATGTCTTTTTCTCGCAATAAGATATGGCATGATGAATTTACACTCTGGCTTGATGTGGTCAGAAAAACACCTGAAAACTGGAGGGCCCTTTATAACCTTGCCCTTGAATTCCATAAAAAGGGTAAATCTGACGAGGCACTTTTTTATTTAAAAAAGATTATTGATTCAGGCGGCCATAAATGGTATGTTTACAGTAAAATTGGTTCTATCCTGGCGGAGAGGGGTCTTTATGAAGAGTCCTTATCATGGCATACAAGGGCACTAAGTATAGCAGATGATAAACAAAAGGCCGCAGTTTATAATTCCATAGGGGTGACATATTTTAAAAAGGGTGATTATAAAGATGCTGAAAAGGCCTTCACTAAAGCCATATCTATAGATGCGCAGCATGCAGAGGCATATTATAATCTTGGTGTTATATACTGGTATGAAAATAAAATTGACAGGGCTATAGAGTTCTTTAATAAGGCAATCCAGAAAAAGCCACTTTATTTTGATGCTTATTATAACCTCGGAATAATTTATGGCAATATGGGCGAGCTTGACAGGGCAATAGAGTTTTTTTCAGAAGCAATCTCCATCAAGGAAACAGCAGAGGCTTATATGAAGAGGTCTTTAGCTTACAGATTGAAAGGTCAGATTGATAGGGCTGAAAAGGACATCCTCAGGGCAAGAAGTCTGGAATTAAATGCTGGGAACAGATAGAGCTTATGAAGATAAAAAATATAGTGATTTTTTTAATTATAATGGGTCTTGCTACTGCTTCCTTTGTGAGGAATTTTAAATGGAGAGATGAAATTTCCATTGTTATAGATAATCTTCAAAAGGCACCAAATAATCCAAGACAGATTTATAATTATGCCACTATACTTCATAGACAGGGCAAATTTGAAGAGGCTCTTATAAATCTCAGAAGAATCATAGAGATGGGCAGGGCTACATGGTTTGTCTATGCTGAGCTCGGTGCTGTTCTTGCAGATATGGGTCTTTACAATGATGCCCTTTACTGGCAAAAGAAGGCCCTTTCAATAGAACAGAATGCTGATGCCTGGGAATTTATCGGTGTCACTTATTTTATGATGGGAGACAGAGAAAAAGCAAAGGAGGCCTTTCAGAATGCTATTAAAATGAACAAAGAATCAACCCTCGCTCAGTATTATCTTAACATTATTGAGATGGAACAGCAATGAGGTCCTTAATATAAAGGCCAGACAGGAATGTTACAGATGGATAGAGCGTAAGCATATTTCTGAAAAAGACTGTCCCTTTCATAAAGTGGTCATAATAAAAGGATGTAAACATATAGAGGGAGATAAAGAATATAAAATAACTCAATACTGGCAACAGGAGATAGATGTATTTTTTGCCTGTTTCAAGGAGCATTAGTACTGGAAAGGCGATAAAGACTATATTAAAATTTTGCAATGAAAGTATCTCTAACAGTACGGATTTCAAGACATGAGGTTGGAAGGTAAATTGCCATTCTATATATTCAGCGCCAATACTGAGCTTGTTTATAAATTTAAAAAAGAACCACGGCAGAATATAAGTGAATGGTATAAAAGCTATGAAGAGATATCTTAATGGTTTTTTCTTTTTTAAATAAATGAGCGCAGAGACCATTGCCGGGATAATAAAAAAAATCGCCTCATCTTTTACAAAAAGTGATTCTGCTGAGAAAAGGGATAGTAAAAAGACAAACTTCTCCTTGCCTTTTATGAGCTGGTAAAATGAGGCAATGATAAGAAAGATATAGGCACCAAGACAGAGGTCTGAATAAACCTCTATGGAGTGATAGCACAGCAGGGGTGAGCTGAGGAATATAATTACTACAAGGGCTGCGATTATACCGCCAAGTTCTCTGTTTAAAATAATGTAAAGATATGCGGTTATACTGAGTAGATACAGAGGACTCCAGAATTTTACCAGCACCTCATCAAAATCTCCTGTAAAAAGTGCAATCCAGACCTGCATCAGGGGATTGTGAAGTGGATAGGAGATAATTCTTGCTCCGTAACCCTTTCCAAGAAGGTGTTCAGGGTCATCAAGAAGAAGCCCTTTGTTGTAATAAAATAGCTTTGCTCCCATTGACCAGTTTACCCAGGCATCCCATGCATACACTGGTCTCAGATATGTTTCAAGGAAAATAGAGATGATTTTAATTAGAATGATAAGTAAGAGCGGAGCCATCCATAATTTCATTTGCAGGTCTTCTTTAGACCTGATTTTGGGATAAAAATAAAGCATGGTAAGTATTTCAATGAATAATACAGGTAATATATAAAGAAGCTCTAACGGTATCTTTAATATCCCAAGTATAAAAACCTGTATTGTGAGGAGCCCTGCTCCTGCGGGATAGGCAAGAGAGAGTCTTTCTAAAAGGCTTGATTGTTCTCTTAAAATTAAAGAGACAGCAAGAAAACCCAAAAGAAA
>JBDOIG010000014.1:0-5098 GCA_041082235.1 Thermodesulfovibrionales bacterium
CCGGCCTCGTATCTGCTTTTTGTATACTTCATATTTTCATTGTATTAATTAGTGAGACTATTGTCAATACCAAAGGAGGTATCTATGCTTGAAGAGACTCTGAAAAAAATCAAACCTGTAAATCCTGAATGGTATGAAAGAGCCCAGAAAAGGCTTGATAATCTTACAAAGCCCCTGGGGAGCCTTGGAAGGCTTGAGGAGTTTGCAAGGAGGCTTGTGGCAATTGCAGAGGATGAGGTGCCAACAATTAATAAAAAGGCTATATTTACCTTTGCAGGGGATCACGGAGTCACAGAGGAAGGTGTCTCTGCCTACCCCAAAGAGGTCACAGCCCAGATGGTATTTAACTTCTTGAGGGGCGGAGCTGGGATAAATGTCCTTGCAAGACATGCAGGTGCTGATGTGGTTGTTATAGATATTGGTGTTGATCATAATTTTGGAGAGGTTGAAGGACTTCTTCATATGAAGGTTATAAGGGGTACAAAAAATTTTACAAAAGGTCCTGCCATGAGACGTGATGAGGCATTAAAAACAATTGAGGTTGGGATAAGGCTTGCAGAGGCCTATGTAAAAAAGGGTTACAGACTTTTTGGCACAGGTGAGATGGGAATAGGAAATACAACTCCATCAAGTGCCGTTGCTACAGTCCTGACAGGTAGACCTGTAGAGGAGGTGACAGGAAGAGGCACAGGAATATCTGATGAGGCTTTGAAAAGAAAGATTCAGGTAATAAAAAGGGGAATAGATGTAAATAAACCTGATCCAGCTGATCCTGTAGATGTGCTTTCAAAGCTCGGAGGTGCAGAGATAGGAGGCATCGCAGGGCTCATCCTTGGTGCAGCAGCACATAGAATCCCTGTTGTTATAGATGGTTTTATCTCAACAGCAGGTGCCCTTATCGCCTATTGCCTTAAGCCTGAGGTCAGGGATTACATGTTTGCAGCCCATAACTCAGTGGAGATAGGACATAAGGCAATGCTTGAAAAAATGGGCCTGAAACCAATCCTTAACCTTGACCTCAGGCTTGGTGAAGGAACAGGTGCTGCACTGGCAATGCTCATGATAGAGGCAGGAGCAAAGATTTATAAAGAGATGGCAACATTCAGTGAAGCAGGGGTATCAAAGGAGATACAGAATTAAATGGGGCGTTTACTCCTTGCACTCCAATTCCTTACGATAATACCGGTGAGTGTGAAGGGTAATGTCTCCGAAAAAGAGATAGCCCAATCAGCAGTCTTTTTTCCCCTTGTTGGTGCATTTCAGGGACTGCTGGCTCTTCTATCTGCCATGGTATGTTTAAATATATTTTCTCCAGAGATTACCGCAGGACTGATTATTTTAATACTTATATTAAGCAATGGTGGTTTTCACCTTGATGGTCTTGCAGATACCTTTGATGCAGTAGCTGTAAAATCCACGGGTAATCTTGCCTCTGATATAGAAAAGAGACTTGCTGTTATGAAGGACAGTGCCACAGGTGCCATAGGTGTCATTGCCATAATACTGGACATCTTACTTAAATATCTTTTCATAAAAAATCTTCTTGATATGGAATACCTTTCCTCACAGCTTCACCCCTTTATCTTTCTTTTATTGATGCCAGTGGCATCTAAATGGAGCATGACTGTTGCAATGTTCCATGGAAAAGCGGCAAGGAAAGAAGGCCTCGGCAGGATATTTATTGATAATGTAAACATAAAGACTGTTATCACTTCATCCCTCCTTCTGATGGCATTGTATATACCGGCATCCCTTGGATTTTACGGAAGTAGCGGTCTAACACTCTTTATTACCCTGATTGTAGTCTTATATATCTTCAGCTTTATGACAGTGAAGTTCTGCGGAAAAAAATTCAATGGTCTTACAGGTGATAATTTAGGGGCAATCAGTGAGGTCGCGGAGATATTGTTTTTAATAGTGGTGACGATATGGCTACGACACTTTATTTAGTCAGGCATGGTGAGACAGAGGGTAGTGAGGTAAAAAGATACAAAGGAAGCATTGATGTTCCTTTGTCAGAAAAAGGCATAACCCGGATGAAGCAGGTGGGACAATTCTTAGCTAAAACCGCCTGTCTCAAGTCAATTTACTGTTCACCTTTAAGCAGGGCATTAAAGAGCGCAGAGATTATTGCTAGGCCTCATGGTCTTAAACCCATCGTGATACAGGAACTGAGGGAGAGGAATTTTGGAATATGGGAGGGAATGTCTTTTGATGAGATAAAGGATAAGTATCCAGAAGAGTTTGAAGCATGGGCAAAAAATCCATTGAAATATAGCCCTGTAGAGGGTGAAAGCACAATTGAAGTAAGAGACAGGGTTATAAGTGCCCTTAAAGATATACTGGTAGCTCATAATGGAGAAAAAAAGATAGCGATAGTAGCCCATGGCGGTGTGAACAGGATTATACTCTGTGAACTCCTCGGAATACCCCTTGAGAATATCTTCAGGATTGAGCAGGACTTTGGATGCATAAATATAATTGAATTTTATGATGACTATCCCCGGTCTTTTCCTGTTATCAAGTTGTTGAATTTCACGATTGATGAGATGCAGAGGGATTAGAAAATGGCAAAGGCATTGATGATCCAGGGGACTGGTTCAGGTGCTGGAAAGAGCCTTCTTGTAACAGCCCTCTGCAGGATATTTAACAACAGGGGAATTAAGGTTGCTCCTTTTAAGGCGCAGAATATGGCATTGAATTCTTATATCACAAAGGATGGTGGTGAGATTGGTCGTGCACAGGCACTTCAGGCAGAGGCGGCAAGGATAGAGCCAACTGTGGACATGAATCCTGTGCTTCTTAAGGCATCCGGTGAAAAGGGCTGTCAGGTGATTGTCCATGGAAGGGTCTCTGGTAACTATGAGGCAAAAAAATACTACACCTTAAAAGAGCTGCTCTGGCCCTCAGTAAAGGGCTCCTTTGATAAGCTCATGGAGCAGTATGAGCTTGTGATAATTGAGGGTGCTGGAAGCCCTGCTGAAATAAACCTCATGGATAGTGACATCGTAAATATGAGGATGGCTAAATATGCAAAGGCACCTGTTTTACTCGTTGGAGATATAGACAGGGGAGGTGTCTTTGCATCCCTCTATGGAACTGTTAAACTCCTTGGCAGGCAGTCAAGATTCATTAAAGCATTTATCATCAACAAATTTCGTGGTGATATGGAGATACTCAAACCAGGTCTCCAAATGATAAAGGACAAAACAGGAAGGCCTGTAATAGGTGTCCTGCCCTATATAAAAGACATTGGATTACCTGAGGAAGACGGATTAGTCCTTGAAAAGTTTAAACAGTTCAAGCAGTTTGAACAGTTCAAAGGGATAAAAATTGTCATTGTCAAACTTCAATACATCTCCAACTTCACAGACTTTGATCCCCTTTTATACGAGCCTGATGTGGAGGTTGTTTATTCAAGAAATCCCTCAGATATAGAGAATGCTGATATAGTGATTGTTCCAGGAACAAAAAATACAGTGAAGGATTTACTCTTCCTCAAAGAAGAAGGTCTTGAAACAAGCATAAGAAAGGCCTATGAAAAGGGAATAATGATCATTGGTATCTGCGGTGGATACCAGATGCTCGGTAAAAGGCTCTATGACCCTGATTGTGTGGAGAGCAATTATAAGGACCTTGAGGGGATCGGACTTTTAAATATTGAGACAGTATTTGAGATAACTAAGATAACCTCACAGGTAGAGGCAGAACTTCAGCCTGTGGACTTCAGCCCTCAGCCCTTTGCCCATAGCCTTGATAAGCCCCTTAGAGGTTATGAACTCCATATGGGTGTTAGCAGGGGAGACATTGGTTTATTCAAAATAAAAAGGCTTTCCTCAACTGTTAATTTCGTCACTGATCAGCCTAGAGCCTTAAACGAGGAGCCTGTTTTAGATGGCTCAATGAATGGTAATTGCTGGGGCACTTATATACACGGAGTCTTTGAGAACGACCAGTTCAGGCGGGCAGTTATAAACTCAGCAAGGATTAAAAGAGGGCTTGAGCCATTGCCCTTCACTTATAGCTACAGGGATTTGAAGGAGCAGATGATAGATTCCCTTTCGATGACCATAGAGAAATACATTGATATGCCCTTTATCTGGAGGCTTATCTCGTGAGTCTTGAGCTTATAAAGGAATCCCTGAGGATAGAAGGAGCTGAGATAGCCCTTGCCTTTTTGATTGACCTCCTTATTGGAGATCCACGATGGCTTCCCCATCCTGTAAGATTTATGGGATTTTTAATAGAGAGGCTTGAGCTTGCTTTAAGGAAGGTCTTTAAAGGTGCCTTTCTTGAAAGGATTAGCGGTATTCTTCTTGCGATTTTTATGGTCTCTTTAACCTTTTTCATATCATGCCTGATTGTTTTACTTTATCAAAAAATCATAAAGGAAGAGGCCATGATAGTGAGGACCGTTACTTTGGTCTTTTTTGTCCTTCTCCTTTCTCTGACCCTTGCAACAAGGAGCCTTATCACCGCCTGTATGGAGGTAATAAACCACCTTAAGGAAGGCCATCTCTATCAGGCAAGGATATCACTGAGCAGAATAGTTGGCAGGGACACAGAGAATCTACCCCAAGAAGGAGTTCTCAGGGCAACCCTTGAGACACTCTCAGAGAACCTATCAGATGGAGTTGTTGCTCCTCTTTTTTATCTCACTATCGGAGGCCTTCCCTTTGCCATGACCTATAAGGCAATAAACACAATGGACTCCATGATCGGTTATAAAAATGAAAGATACAGATATTTCGGCTGGGCTGCTGCAAGACTTGATGACGTCGTCAATTATATTCCAGCAAGACTCTCAGCAGGCCTGATTATAATTGCCATATTTTTCATAGAGACCTCAAAGGGCATTTATAAGATGTTTGATAAACTTATCCTTAAAAAACCAGCTCCCTGCAGGAGATTTATAATTCTCCTGACTTTCATGATATATGATTTTTTATTGCTCATAAAGGATGCCTTTGCAATAGGATTTCTATTCTCAAAACGTTCCTTCCTTGTCACATTCATGGAGGGGGAAAACCATCCCAGTCCAAACAGTGGCTATCCAGAGGCAGCCCTTGCCGGAGCCCTTGGTGTAAGACTTGGAGGT
>JBDOIG010000047.1:0-3035 GCA_041082235.1 Thermodesulfovibrionales bacterium
CACATCTTAATATCTCTTCGTCTACAAATCCACTCCTGAGTATCTCCTTGACTTCAATCCCATTAACGCGGAGAATTTGCTTAGCCTTTTTTAATCTTCTTAATATCTCATTCCTTATCCTGTTTAATTCTTCTTTTTCTGATCTGCTGTAAAGATGAACCGGCACAATGCCCAGAAGAATAACCTTGGAAGAGGTAAACTTTGCCTCTTTAATAATATTGGAAATAGCAAATTCATAATTATCAGTATTGTCAATAGGCATCAGTATTATGCCTGGGATTATGGATACGGGACACGGTGCTTTTTTGACTATAGACCTATAACGGGGTGTAGTAAGTATGAGATCTACTTTTTTTTGAATAGCAAAATTAATAATCTCCTCCTCTGGGTTACCCTCCTCCTCAATAATATCTATGTCAAGACCCTTCCCAGTCTCATTTATAATCATTTTTGCATCGGCAATGTAAAGGCCTGATTCCCTTCGTGCAATCTCTTCTGCATCCAGTCCACCTTCGTAATCAATAAACTTGGCTCTGTTAAAAACATAAAGCACAAACAAACTACCACCTGCCTGCCTTGTCTTATCTATGCCATACCTCAAGACATCCTTTGAACTTAAAGTTCCATCATAGGTAACAAGTATTTTCACTTAGATCTCCTCCTTAAAGTCTAACAACTATGTATAGCATATATATGAGAAAGACAAAAGGAGCAAAACTCAATAGATAACTGTTTAATTCTTTTATTATTGTCCTGAAATATTTCCTGATCATTGTGCTTGAGGACATCATGGTTAAGGTAAGAATTGTATATAGAATCGCATAGTATTTCCAATGTAAAGGGAATTGTACACTGAAGTCGTGATCAAACATATGTAAACTCCTTTTAAAATTTTTGATTAAAATGTCTCTATTGACATGCTCGCAACCCCTGTCAATGTTGACTGTCCTGGAACTACCCTGCGCCCCTTTTCTTCTAATTCTCTGTTATATTTCTTAATTATAGAGCTATAGCGTGGTGGGCAGAAAAGTATGTCCACATATCTGTCTGTTATAAAATTGATTATCTCTTCTTCAGGGTCTCCCTCTTCGGTAATCATCTTCGTTCTCACCCCATTGCCCTCCAAGCTTATTATTCTCTTCGCTTCTTCAATATAACTGTAAAACTCTTTTCGAGCTAATTCCTCAACCATGGGAATCGCCTCATAACCAATAAAGGTCGTAATATTGAATATATTAAGACAAACAAGGTCGCCTCCCCTCTCCTTAACTAATTTTAGTCCATATCTGAGGCCCTCTCGTGCTTCCAGTGTTCCATCATATATCACCAGTGCTCGCATACACTACCTCCCACTGCTTTATATTCTTTTTATTTAAAAGCAATTAATATGCCAGCTTCATTTTTCTTGATTTTCAATGAATTAAAAGAGACGTGGTGCAGTATATTTACTGCACAGGCAATGCAAGAAATTAATACAGCCCAGCTTAAAGTCTCAGAAAATAAAATATTAACGAAGTTTAAGGTAAAGTCTCTCGGAGGATTAACACCAGAGGATATAAGAATAGAAATATTTTTTGTCTTAGTTACTACTACTTACATGTATTAGTGATTCGGGATTAATTCCAAGAAGCCTTATTTTTTGTTGAAGATTCTGCCTATGTATCCGCAACAGCCTTGCTGCCTCGGATATATTACCTCTTGCCTCTATGAGCGCTGCAATTATAATCTCTCTTTCAAATTGAGCCTTTGCCTCTCGCAAGGGTATCAATGGTATCTTTTCTTTCACAGAGCTTAACGCCTTTTCTTCTAATATATATTTTGGCAGATCGTCCTTATCAATAAATGGACCAGTCGTAAACGCTATGGCATATTCAATGGCATTTTCAAGCTCCCTCACATTACCAGGAAAGTGATACTTCATAAGTGCATGCATGGCCTCCTTTGATATACCTGATATCACCTTATTCGGAACTTTTTTTCTGTGTTTTTCAATAAAGTAATTGACAAGTATGGGTATATCCTCTTTTCTTTCTCTAAGGGGCGGGAGTTCAATTGGTATAACATTCAGTCTATAGTACAAATCTTCCCTGAATCTCTTTTCAGCCATGGCCTTTTTTAAATCCATATTTGTTGCCGCTATTACCCTAATATTCACCCGTCTTGGATGGGTATCTCCCAGTCTGATAAATTCTCCCTCCTGAAGTACTCTTAAAAGCTTTACCTGAAGGGATAAAGGCAAATCCCCTATCTCATCAAGAAATAGTGTTCCACCATCAGCCTCTTCAATAAGCCCTTTCTTATCTGAAACAGCGCCTGTAAAGGCTCCTTTAACGTAACCAAAAAGCTCAGACTCTATTAGACCTTCGGGTATGGCACCACAGTTTAGGGCAACAAACTTTCTTCTTGCCCTTACGCTATTGCTGTGTATCGCCCTTGCCACAAGCTCCTTTCCTGTACCACTTTCACCAGTTATAAGAACATTGCTGTCACTTGATGCAGCATGTCTCATAATCCTGAAAACTTCCCTCATCCCCTGACTGCTCCCTATTATATTTTGAAAGGAATATCTTGCCTCTATCTGTGTTTTAAGGGCAATGTTTTCTTTCTCAAGCCTTTTCTTCTCAAGGGCTCTCCTAACAGGTATCCGCACTTCATCAGGAGTAAAAGGCTTTGGTATATAATCGTATATCCCCCTTTTAATGGCATCAACAGCAGACTGTATTGTTCCATAGGCGGTTATTATTATATAAATGCTGTCAGTGTCATTTTTAACCTTCTCATAAAGGTCAATACCGTTTATCCCGGGCATCTTGAGGTCTGCAATTATAAGGTCATAGTTATTCTTTTTTGCCAGATGGAGGGCATCAAGACTGTTTGTAGTGGTTGTTACATCTATAGCCTCTATCTCAAGGATTGCCTTGACTGCCTCGCAGACAGATGGTTCATCATCAACCACAAGTGCACTGAATCTCTCAGGGTTCATGTCAGATTTTTACCCCTTTTATTGTTGACAGGGAGTTTAATTATAAAGGTGC
>JBDOIG010000053.1:0-1945 GCA_041082235.1 Thermodesulfovibrionales bacterium
TCATCCTCCACTACCAGTTGAAATGCCCTGGACTGTTTTTTAACAAATCTTCTAAAAGGCGGTTTATATAATATGTTCATGATTAAATAAATGATAATTTATTTTATCATAAGTGTCAATATAAAGTTTTTCTACCTACTAACGGTCAGTCTCCGCTCCTAATCTTCTTTTCATATCCCCTTGGAGTAATAAGCCAATTATTCCATACATAGCTTTGGGAATTACCTATTATTACAGTGGTCTCCATATCAATATCATAGTTAAGCACATCCTTAAGATTTGTAATCACAACCTCTTCATCTGGCCTCATAGCACCTCTCACAATTCCTACAGGTGTCTCAGGTGCCCTGTATCTCAAAAATATCTCCCTTGCCCTGTTTATGTGCTCTGGCCTTCCCTTACTTCTTGGATTATAAAGCACTGTGACAAAATCTCCCATTGCAGCAAACTCAAGCCTTTTTTCTATTAATGACCATTCGGTAAGTCTGTCAGAAAGGCTTATACATACAAAGTCATGCATTAAAGGTGCACCGAGTCTTGATGCACAGGCATTGAGTGCAGAGATGCCAGGAATGACCTCAATGGTAAGTCCAGAAGCTCGGAAGCCTGGAAGCTCGGAAGTTACTTCTGCACTTCTGCTCTTCTGCACCTCCGCTCTAAGTACTTCAAACACCAGCCCTGCCATTCCATAAATGCCAGGATCACCTCCGCTGATAATAGAGACAGTCTTTCCAGAAAAAGCAAGCTCAACAGCCTTTTTTGCCCTCTCTATCTCCTCGGTCATTCCTGTTGATATGACCTCCTTGCCTTCTATCAGGTCTCTGATAAGCTCAATATAGGTTTTATAACCAACTATTATCTCTGATGCCCTTATTGCCTCAATAGCCCTTGGTGCAATATAACCAATACCGCCAGGCCCTGTGCCGATGATATAAAGTTTTTTAGCTTGGAAGCTCGAAAGTTCTGAAGTCTTCAGCTCTTCAGCTCTTCCGCTCTTCCTAACTATTGTTTGTTTTTCTGCTACTGCAACCGTTACATTCCCAACCTTCTGCTTTGAGATCAGCAATTCTCTGGCACCACTGGCAAGAAGTGCTGCTGGCTCTGAAACTCCATAGGCACCAGTTGCATTGAATACAGTGAGAGACTGGCTGAAGGCTGAATCCTGAAGAATTGAATTGAGTTCTTCCGGAGTAAAAGATATAATCTCAAAGCCATGTCTTTTTGCAAACTCAACAATTCCAGGCTCACTGGACTTTCTGTCGATCGTGGCTATGGAATGGATTGAATGAAGAGAAAGCCCCTTTTCAACAAGAACCTTTCTTACAGCATCCTCTATCTCCTCAGCTGATGTACCACTATTACAGCCTATCCCCACAATAAGATTCTTTGGTCTCAGGAGCAATCCTGAATCTTGAATCCTGGATTCTGAATCTCTATATGTTATAACAAGGTCTGCTGAGTTCAGGTCCGAGACCTTCTTAAATTCAGCAGGCAGTTCGACCTCTATCTCTGAATAGACATTTATAAAACCTCTATCTATCAATCTCCTAGCGACCTCTGAAAGTTTATCTTCATTTTCAATAATAAATCCCTTTTCCTTTGCCCAGAGGTCAATAGCAGGAAGCTCATTCACATCCGATGAGGTTGTAATAACAGCCTCTCCTCCAAGAAACTCTGCAATACTTCTTGCAAGTTCATTTGCACCTCCAAGATGACCACTGAGAAGGCTTATGACGTATCTACCCTTCTCATCAAAGACAACCACTGCAGGGTCTGTCTTTTTGCCTTTAATAAGAGGCGCAATAGTCCTTACAACAATGCCGGTTGCCATGATGAAGATGAGGTTTCTGGCTTTGTTCCAGTAATAAGGGATAAGCTCTGACTTAAACCTTAAAATAGATGCTTCAGGATAAAGAGACCTCAGCCTTTCTGCGAGAT
Organism: Thermodesulfovibrionales bacterium; assembly: GCA_041082235.1. Lineage (GTDB taxonomy): Bacteria > Nitrospirota > Thermodesulfovibrionia > Thermodesulfovibrionales > CALJEL01 > CALJEL01. The sequence continues at coordinate 1,939 of JBDOIG010000053.1, forward strand.
GAAGACC
>JBDOIG010000054.1:0-6179 GCA_041082235.1 Thermodesulfovibrionales bacterium
TGGTGCTGAGGTGGATTTTATAATAGAATTACCTGACAGGATTATCCCTGTGGAGGTGAAGTTTAAAGACCTGAAGGAGAGAAAGATAGGTCGTTCCCTTAAGAGCTTTGTTCTCAAATATTCACCTCCTGAGGCATGGATAGTGAACCTATCCCTTCAAGGAGAAGAGAAACTTGAAGGGATCACCCTGAGGTTTATGCCTTTCTGGGAATTATTGTGAGCCCTCACTGTTGCAACTCTTCTCTTTTATCATGCATAATACCTTTATGAAGATACTGAGGATTGCCCTTGCACAGATAAATACCACGGTCGGAGATCTGGAAGGCAATGTCAAAAAGATAAAGTCCTTCATTGAGACCGCCATTCAAAAAGGTGCTGATATTGTTGCCTTTCCAGAGCTTGCTGTTACTGGTTATCCACCTGAAGACCTGCTTTTAAAACCCCAGTTCATAAAAGACAATATGGATGCACTGAATGAGATAGTCTACTCAACAGGGGATATCATAGCCATCGTTGGTTTTGTTCACAGGTCTGATGATATCTATAACGCAGCAGCCATAATTCATAATAAAAGACTGGTTGATGTCTATTATAAAAATTATCTTCCCAATTACGGTGTCTTTGATGAGTTCAGATATTTTCAGACAGGTTCGAGGCAACCTGTTTATAAGGCTGGAGAGATAGTCTTTGGTGTGAGCATCTGTGAGGACATCTGGTATCCTGATGGTCCACCAACTATTCAGGCCCTTCATGGTGCAGAGGTTCTGATCAATATAAATGCATCGCCTTACCATAGAAGAAAGATACTTGAAAGGGAAAGGATGCTTTCAACAAGGGCACTGGACAATACTGCCATAGTCTGCTATGTGAATGCTGTTGGCGGTCAGGATGAACTCGTCTTTGATGGTGGAAGCATAATTATTGATGAGACAGGAAGGGTGCTTGCAAGGGCAAGACAGTTTGAAGAGGAACTCCTTGTGGTGGAGCTTAATATTGAGTCTGTCTTTACAGGAAGGCTAAAGGATATCAGAAGAAGGCAGGCAGTTGCTGGTCTTAAGGAAAACAGGATTGAGCTCATAAAGATTGAGAGAGAGCTAAAAAGAAAGGAATTCCTTGAGACTCCTCCAGCTTCAGCCCCGATTCTTTCTGAAGAAGAGGAGATTTACAGTGCCCTTGTCCTTGGAACAAGAGATTATGTTAACAAGAATGGATTTAAGGGTGTGCTTGTAGGCCTTAGCGGTGGTATAGATTCATCCCTTGTTGCCACCATTGCTGTTGATGCCCTGGGAAAGGACAGGGTTACTGGTGTATTCATGCCATCTCCCTATACATCTATTGAGAGCAGAGAGGATGTGGAGGCCCTGGTGAAGAATCTGGGTATAAGACTTATTGAATTGAATATCACTGAGATATTCAGGACATATCTTGATGAATTGAGGCCTCTGTTCAAGGGTTTTCCTGAGGATGTGACTGAGGAAAATATCCAGGCAAGGATAAGGGGTAATCTCCTTATGGCACTTTCAAATAAATTTGGCTATCTTGTCCTCACAACAGGCAATAAGTCTGAGATGAGTGTAGGTTATGCAACACTTTATGGAGACATGGCTGGTGGTTTTGCTGTCATAAAGGATGTGCCAAAGACTATGGTTTATAGAATTGCAAGGTGGAGGAACTCAAGGTCTCCACTCATACCTGAGAGGGTCCTTGTAAAACCTCCATCAGCAGAACTGAGGCCGGGGCAGAAGGATACAGATACACTTCCACCATATGAAATACTTGATCCAGTTCTTAAGGCGTATATAGAAGATGACAGGACCTTTGAAGAGATTATAAGCTCAGTATGCTCTGAGGAGTGTGTGACAAAGGTTATAAGGATGGTTGACAGGAGTGAATACAAAAGAAGACAGTCACCTCCAGGGATAAAGATAACAAAGCGGGCCTTTGGAAAGGACAGGAGATTTCCCATAACCAATGCCTACAGGAGCTTCTGATGAGGGCCTTTATCTGTACTTTATTTTTCTTTTTTCTTTTAGCATGCTCTAAAGAGCCATCATCAACTAAGGAACCTGAAGAATTCAAGATTGAGACACTTCCCCATATCCAGCAGGTCAGACCTGAAAAACCTGTTAAAATAAAATTGAAAAGGGATAGCCAGGGAAGATATTCTTGGGAGCTCAGCGGTGATAATCCAGAAGAGATAATCGAGGTTGACCGGAAATTAAAAAAGGCCTTTGTCCCTGAGCAGTCAGGGCAATAATTTATACAGAGGAGGTTCAGATGTCAGGATTTACAGTCCATGAGGTTATTGAACAGGCAGTCCAGACAGAAAAACTCGGTTATCAGTTCTATACCGAAATGGCTAAGAGGTTCAGGGAAGAGGAGGGTTTAAACAGGCTTTTTACCACACTTGCTGAAAAGGAACTCAGACATGAGAAGGTCTTTAAAGAGCTCCTTGAGATGGTGGGAGACTCAGAGCCTGAAGGATGGGAAGATATATCTGCCTATATGAGGGCAATGGTAGAATCAGAATTCTTCCTCGGAAAGGAAAAGTCACTTCCTTCAATGACCAATATCAGGAGAGTTGATGATGCAGTAAGGTTTGCAATAGGTTTTGAGAAGGAGACCCTTCTTTATTTCCACGGGATAAGGGATGCTGTAAAGCAAAAGGAGATTGTTGATGAGATAATAAATGAAGAGAAGAGCCATATAATGTGGCTTACAAGGTTCAGGGATTCGTTTCTGAAGAAGTAATGCCAGGTATCCTTTATATAGTTGCCACACCTATAGGAAATTTAGAGGATATAACCCTCAGGGCACTCAGGGTTTTAAAAGAGGTTGACTTTATTGCTGCTGAGGATACAAGACATTCCTTAAAACTCCTGAATCACTATGACATAGAAAAGCCACTCCTGAGTTACTGGAGTGAGAGGGAAAAGGTTCGTTCCGAGGAGATAATCAATCTTCTTAAAGCAGGAAAAACTGTTGCCCTTATATCCGATGCAGGTACACCTGGCATATCAGACCCCGGTGCTGTGCTTATAAGAAGGGCAATAGAGGAGGATATCTCTATTGTTCCTGTCCCTGGTCCATCTGCACTAATAGCAGCCCTGAGTGTCTCAGGCCTTCCTACTGAGGAGTTCTCCTTCTTCGGGTTTCTTCCTCCAAAAAAATCAGAAAGACTCAGAAAACTTGAAGAACTGAAGTTTGAAAAAAGGACACTCGTCTTCTATGAGGCACCCCACAGACTCCTTGAGACAGTGGAGGATTTCATAGAGGTATTTGGCGGTGAAAGACGGGTGGCGCTATTCAAGGAATTAACAAAGATTCATGAGCAGGTCATGAGAGGTAGTCTTCAGGAGGTATATTCAAGGCTTTCTGGTTCTGTAATAGCTGGTGAATATGTGATTGTCATTGAAGGTAGCAGCGGACGGGCTGCCTCACTTGAAGAGGCCCTTGAGGAGGTAAAGGTTCTCATGAGACAGGGTATGGGAAGGAAAGAGGCTGTAAAGACAGTGGCTGAACATTATAATTTATCAAGCAAGGAACTCTATGACAGGAGTCTCAGGGAATAAAGAATATCCCCTTCCTGTTGTAGCTGACCCTAAGGGCAATATCTATGAGATGGAGGGTTACATGGCTGCTGGTATGTCTGGAGGAGATATACTGCCACTTGAACCTTCCGAGCTTATCCCTGTTCCAGAGGGTACAAAGTTTTTCTATATACCTGAGTCAATCCCTGTGGCTTTTAAGGAAAGGAGACTCACAAGCCTTGAAGGCACTTTAGCAGTAGCTGCCTTTCTTCCTCCTGGTTATGTAAGGACGATGCTCCCAGCCTATGAACAGAAAAAGCCCCTTGTGCTTCCATTATGGTCCTATACTGCTGTTGCCTGGTATAATGGCAAGTTCTATGCTGCTACCACTCCTGTAGCATGGCATAAAAAGGCAGACCTCAGACTTCATGATGATAGCAGACTCATTCCACTCGTAAAAAAGAGATTGGCTGAAGATAAAGATAACAGACTTCTTAAGCACCTGAGTAGATGTGCCACAGAATATCATTGCTTTGCTGCAAAGAATGTATTCTTCCAGAGATGGGAGGCACCTGTTCCAAGCTCCCCAGGTTGTAATGCAAGGTGCATCGGATGCCTTTCCCTTCAGGAAGGTGAATGCTGTGCCTCGCAGGAAAGGATAAGATTTGTGCCATCTGCAGAAGAGATAAGGGATATATGTGTTCCCCATCTTAAATATGCAGAGGATGCCATAGTGAGTTTTGGTCAGGGTTGTGAAGGAGAGCCATTGCTTCAGGCAGAGACGATTGAAAGGGCTATCAGATTAATAAGAAAGGAGACATCAGAGGGAATCATCAATCTCAATACAAATGGATATTCTCCTGAGAGGATAAAGAGGCTTGCTGATGCAGGACTTCAGAGCATAAGGATAAGCCTAAACTCAACCCATGAGGATAGATATAATGCCTATTACAGACCATCTGGATATGCCTTCAGGGACGTAATTGAGTCCATAAAGGTTTCCAGGAGACTTGGGCTTTTTACAAGCATAAATCTTCTGGTATTTCCTGGCTATACAGACAGGGAGGAAGAGGTTCAGGGACTTATAAGATTAGTAGAGGAGACAGGCATTGACCTTATCCAGATGAGGAATCTCTCCATTGATCCTTATCTTTATATGAGGCATGTAAAAAGACCTTCTGGCATTGCCATTGGAATAAAAAATCTGATAGAGATGCTGAAGGAGAAGTTTCCTTATCTCAGGATTGGTTATTTTAATCTTTCAAAAAGGGAGATGGATAATATATCTAAACGTGTCATTGGAGAAGGAGCTTCGCTCCTTTAAAAAATTTGAATTTAAAAACTTTCCCATTAAATTTTGAAGGACAAAGTCCTTCAGGAGGTTGTTATGAAACTTAGACCTCTTTATCTTGGAATAAGCATCGGAATTGTCTGGGGAGTGTCCCTCTTTATCACCACATGGCTGTCTTATTACACAGGTTATGGAAAGCTCTTTCTTGAGGTGCTTGCACAATCTATTTACCCAGGTTATTCCATAACTCCCCTTGGAAGCTTCCTCGGTCTTTTCTATGGTTTCCTTGATGGCCTTATAAGTGGCTCTATAATTGGAGCTATATATAACAGACTTTCAGGAGGAAGAAATGGCTGAAAGGATTGCTGATGTCTATTTTGCTCCTGCAAGGGTGAAGAAGTGGAAGTATTCAGAGAGCCTTCCTGGAAAACTTGAAAGGCTTCTTAAGGAGATTGATCTTAGAAGATATTTTGAAAAGGATGAATGGGTGGCCATAAAAACACATTTTGGCTCTGAAGGTGCCCACAGGGTCGTCAGGCCGGTATTTTTAAGAAAGGTGGTAGAGGCACTCAGGTCAATTGGGGCAAAACCTTTCATAACTGATACCGTCCGTATAAAAGGTCTTGATTATCTTGAGGTGGCAAATCAGAATGGGATAAATGCTCTTTCCTGTGGTGCACCAGTGGTGCTTGCGGATGGACTTTATGGAAATGACAATATAATGGTCAAGGCAGGAGAGATACTTGGTGAGATTGCTGTTGCCTCTGTTATATATGATGTACCTGCAATGGTTGTATGCAGCCATTTTAAGGGTCATATAAATGCAGGATTTGGTGGTGCCATAAAAAACCTTGCCATGGGTGGAGTGAGCGGTTCTCACAGGCACTGTGGCTGGAAGTGTGGAAGGGGTGCAATGCATACAATAGGTGAGGGGATGCTTGTATGGGATAAAGAAAAATGTGCCCTTTGCCTTCAGTGTGAAGAGATATGCCCCCTTGAGTGTATTGAATTTAAAGAAGAAGAGTTTACCTATAATGATGAGAGGTGCTGGAGGTGTGGTAGATGCACAAGGGTATGTCCTGAGGGAGCCCTTGTGCTTCCAGGTGATGATGAACTCTTTATGAGATCCCTTGCAGAGGCTGCCATGGCTGTGCTGAGCACCTTTAAGCCTGGCAAGGTCCTTTATATCAATTTCCTTACAGAGATACAACCTGAATGTGACTGCATGCCTGCTGCTGAGGTTCCTGTTGTGCAGGATCAGGGGATACTTATCTCAGATGATATAGTTGCCATAGAGCAGGCAAGCCTTGACCTTATAACAGGAAAGACACCGCTTCCAGAGTCCCTTGCAGAGGAGA
>JBDOIG010000079.1:0-70025 GCA_041082235.1 Thermodesulfovibrionales bacterium
ACGCAAGAGGAGATTGCAAAGAAGGTTGGTAAAGACAGGGCATCTGTTGCGAATTACCTGAGACTTCTCCTTCTACCCGAAGAGATTAAGAGGATGCTTCATGAAGGTAGCCTCAGTTTTGGCCATGCAAAGGCGATTCTCAGTATTCCTGAAAGGTCTTCCCAGATAGAGGCAGCAAGAAAGATCATAAAGGAAGGTCTCACAGTAAGACAGGCAGAAGAACTGAGCCAAAGGTTATCCCGCACCTTCATTAAAAAGAACAAAAGGCCTTCTCTGAGAGACCCGCATATCTCATCCCTTGAGGATAAGCTCAAAAGGGCCCTTGGCACAAATGTCAGGATCATTCATAAAGGTAAAAAGGGCAGGATAGAGATTGCCTATAACTCCCTTGAGGAGTTTGATAGATTACTGGAACTCCTTCTATAAATATGCTGCTCATGATCTCTGGACTCTATCTGGTTCTTCTACTAATTTACCACCTTTGTGCTTGTTTTAAAGACTCGTTCTGCCCGTGACTCAATTTTAAAAAACATATTCTGGGCCCTTTCAGCCTTTTTGCTATGAAGACATGCGCATCTACACCGGTGCGTAAGGGACTTTATGACCTTCCTGTGTATGCCTCTGTGTTTGCTGATAGCTTTGTAACAATAGCATCAGTTGTTTCAAATATCTTTCTCTTTCATTTTGGCATCAGCCTTCTTACCTATAAAAGCAATTTCAGGCTGGACTACAGGATATTCCCTGTTGTCCTCTTCACAGGCTACATGATGCTTTACACCTCTGGCATTGTAGACTCTGCGAACTTAGACAGGATAAGTAAATTCAGCTTTGCCTATAATGGTGCCATACTCAGTTGCGTTGGATGCCTGAATCTTTATTATGAAAAAAGAAAGGTGCTGAGCTGGAAGACTAAATATGAATTTATCCTTCTGGCAGGTTTTCTCCTTTATGCACTAACAGAGGGCATCTTTCCATCAACTCTGGGAGAGCAGACCCTTAAGATTCTAAAACTCATTTCAGCAGGAACCTTTGCCATATCATCCCTTGCAATAAAGGACCTCCTGAATGAACAGAAGGCAAAGAATATCGGATTCATATAACATTCACCCAGAGAAATAAATCAAGGGATAGCGGGTATGCAAAAAGCTTTATCCATCACCATTTATTGATATAATTAAAAGAATTCATGAAATCCATAACAGTTGAATTCATTGCCAGCCTGTTATTTAGTAAGGGCCTCATAAATAAAAGGCAGCTTGAGGATATCCTTTTAAATCAGGAGACAGCAAAGAAAAGACTTTATAAACTTCAGGAGAAAGCCTTTCATAGACCACATCAAATAACCTCACCAATCACTCAGAGATTATCTCATCCATGAATATAGAGATCCTGCACTCAAAGGGCAGACTTCTGACAGAAGACATTATTACCGAGATAACAGCAGAGGCAATTGACATCGAATATAAAAAGATTGATCCATTAAAACTTGACATGGATACTGTAACCAATTATACTTCCAAAACGCTTTGCTATGAAACACCTTGTGGTCTGCCTGGAAAAAAGGGACGGTCAGGTTACTATAGCTGTGTGTAACCCCTTTGATAGTGAACCTATTGAGGCAATCAAAAGGCTGCAAAAGGCAGATGTAAAGGTGGTGATGAGTTCAAAGACTGACATTCTTAAAACAATCAGGGAATTTTATGGATTCAGAAAATCCCTTACCGCTGCAGAGGCAGAGGCATTGAAGACAACCGAGCTCTGGAACCTTGAACAATACATTCAATTAAGAGGTGAGGGTGAGATTGAGGCAACAGACCAGCACATTGTTAATGCTGTTGAATATATCCTCCATTATGCCTACGACCAGCGGGCAAGCGATATCCATATTGAACCCAAAAGAGATAAATCCTTTGTGAGATTCAGAATAGATGGGATACTCCATAATGTTTATACAATACCAAAGCCTATTCATCCTTCCATAGTCTCAAGGATTAAGATGCTCTCAAGGATGGATATAGCGGAGAAACGCAAACCCCAGGACGGAAGGATAAAGACACATTATAAGGGAAAGGACATTGAGCTCAGGGTCTCAACTATCCCCGTTGCATTCGGCGAAAAGGTGGTTATAAGGATTTTTGACCCAGAGTTCTTTTCAAGGAACTTGACCAGCTCGGTTTTTATCCAAGGGAATACCAGCTCTATAACTCCTTCTTAAGAAGGTCAAATGGCATAATCCTGGTAACAGGTCCTACAGGAAGTGGAAAAACCACTACCCTTTATTCTTTCCCTTAAGGTCCTTTCATCTCCAGAGGTGAATATAATCACCATTGAAGATCCAGTGGAAATGGTTGTTGAGGAGTTTAATCAAATAGGTGTACAGCCTGTTATAGGCCTGACCTTTGCAAATATCCTGAGGTCCGTCCTCAGACAGGACCCCGATATAATAATGGTTGGTGAGATAAGAGACAGGGAAACCGCAGAGAACGCTGTCCAGGCAGCACTCACAGGCCACCTGGTTTTAAGCCCCTTCATACAAATGATGCCCCTTCCTCTATCATCAGGCTTCTTGACCTCGGCATACCAGCATTCTTGATCTCTTCTACTGTAGTTGGTATAGTTGCCCAGAGGCTTGTAAGAAAGAAATGCCCTTTCTGCAAAAAGAGTAGAAGCCTTATAGATGATGAGAGGGAATATCTACAGCTTCACGAAAACTTAACTGTCTATTATGGAGAGGGCTGCAGGGAGTGCAGGGGTACAGGTTATAAAGGAAGGACAGGTATATTTGAAGTAATGGATTTCTCTGACAGAATCAGGACTGCTCTGAGCGACAGAATTACATTGAACACCTTATATAAAGCAGCAAAGGCTGATGGCCTTGTAAACCTGAGAGAGCTGGCTATTAAAAAAATGATAGAGTTCAGATGCCATAATAGCAGATGCCCATTGCACAAGGGCCTGTATGTATCTATGGTATAACAACCTATGAAGAGGTAATAGCTGTTACATAAGAGCAGATGGTCATAATGGGTCAGGTAATTTGTGATGAGTAACCTTTGTCCCTTACCCTCCCTTTTTATAATAAAAATTTATTTCATGGTTTTAAAGGGGCTCTACCGCTTTGAGGACTGCTTCTCTTTACCGAAAATCTGTGATTTTCTGGAGACCATCTGCCCCGCTACTGCTCCCCCTTAAGAACACTCTTTGTGGTGAGATTATATTTTTTCATCAGACCATGGAAATTTGTCCTCTGCATCCCTACATCTTCTGCTGCCTTTGTGACATTATAATTATTCCTCTTCAGGGCATCAATGATAAAACTTTTTTCTATCTCTTCTATAGCTTTTTTCTTTAAGAAACCTTTAAGCCTTTTAAGCTCCTCTATATTTCTTGGTATCCTGCAAAGGGCCTCCTCTGGCCAGCCTTCTATTTGAATATGTTCAGGTCTGATTATTGTTGATTCAGAGAGTATCATGGCCCTGTGAATAACATTTTCCAGCTCTCTCACATTTCCAGGCCAGTCATAACCAATAAGTACCTTCATTGCATCTGCAGAGATATGCCTTACCTCAAGACCTGTCTGGCCACTATATTTTTTTAAAAAATGAGCAGCGAGGGCTGGTATGTCTTCCTTTCTTTCTCTTAGAGGAGGTAATTTAATAGGGAATACATTCAATCTATAAAAAAAGTCTTCCCTGAAATTACCCTCCTTAACGAGATGAAGAAGGTCTTTATTGGTAGCTGCGATAAACCTCACATCAACATTCAAGACCCTGCTACTACCAAGTGGTCTGAATTCCCTTTCCTGAAGAAACCTCAGGAGCTTTGCCTGGATGGATAGGCTGAGATTACCGATCTCATCAAAAAAGATAGTGCCTGTATGGGAAAGTTCCAGAAGACCTTTCCTTGAAGATATTGCTCCTGTGAAGGCACCTTTTGTATGGCCGAATAACTCTGCCTCTATAAGGTTCTCTGGCATGGTGCAGCAATCAACAACAATAAAGGGCCCGTTTCTTCTCAAGGAGTTGTAATGTATTGCCCTTGCGATTAGCTCCTTTCCTGTGCCGCTCTCACCCGTTATGAGCACGGTGCTATTGGTTGGTGCAACCTGAGATATAAGATTAAAAATCCGCTGCATAGCAGGAGAGGTACCAACAATATTGTCAAGTTTATAGAGCCCCTGAACCTCTTTTCTTAATTGAATATTCTCAAAAAATAACCTTTTCTTTTCCAGACAACCTTTAACAGTGTTGAGCAGATGCTCTGGCGTGAAGGGTTTTTCTATATAATCATAAGCACCATATTTAAGTGCCTCAACAGCAGACCTGACAGTCCCAAACCCAGTAATGATTATAAACTCAGTGGATGGAAGAAGCGCCTTTGTCCTTTTTAAAAGCTCAATCCCATCCATATCCGGCATCCTGAGATCAGAAAGAACAAGATCAAAGGGTACATCTTCAAGTAGTCTTAATGCCTCAGCTCCATTCTTTGCAAGAAAGACTTCAAATCCCTCGGGCCTCAGTATCTTCTCAGCACTTGAAAGAATAATGGAATCGTCATCAACAACAAGTATCTTTTCTTTTTGTCTATCTTCCATCAGGGTATATATTTTGATTTGTCACCTATGTCAAAACTTAAAGGCATAACTGCCTTCCTTAAACCAAGGAAAAGCATTAAAACAGAGGAAGCTATAAGGCCATAGACCTTCAGGTCGTTGCTCGTCATGCTCCATAACAATATATAAAGGGGCAGAAGAAGTCCAAGGATATAACCTTCTATGAGATTAAAACAATAGGCCTCTTTGGCACCGATAAAGGCAATTGCACCCCCCAGTGGCAGGAGTAATAAACCACTCATGGGCATCTTAAAAAGTGGCAATGCGGGATTCCCTGCACCAAGAAAAATAAGGATCAATAAAAGACCCAGACTAAAAAGATACATGCCCCTGAGAAATCGCCTGAGACTTCCCATATATAGATGAATATTAAAAACACTCAGACCCGTAAATACATAAAGCAAAAGAAGAAGGAGCCCTGAGATACCCGAACCCCAGGACTCAGGCTCATAAGAAAGCATAAATATAGAGGTACAGAGCATCAGCAATGCAGAAAGTAATATGCCTGCCCTGTAAAGGATAACCGAGACCCTGTCTTTAAGATTTAAAGATTGAAGTAGATATTCCTCTGACATATTCATTTACCTATACAGAATTCACTGAATATCCTTTCAAGGATATCCTCCTCAGAAAATTCAGCGCCGATAATTATATTAAGTGATTGTATAGCGTTCCTTAAATTAAAAGAAACTATCTCCAGTGGTTGTCTCCTCTGCATGCTGGATATGGCATCCCCTACTAATTGCAGGGCACTGTCAACGAGGGCCTTATGTCTTACCCTAGTTATAATAACTCCTTCTGAGGACTCAAAGCCAGTCCCACCTTTATCTCGCCTTGAGAGGATATTATTAAAGATAAGTTCCTTCAGGTCATCAATCCCTTCTCCTTTTAGGGCAGAGATCTCTATAAAAGGAAACTTTTTCAAAGCCTCTTTGTTCACAACAATACCCCTATCCTTTTTATTAAGTATAACAATGGTCCTCTTCTTCTGACTCTTAAGCCTTGAAATCAAGGATAAATCATAGGATGTTAATGCCTCTGAGCCATCAATAACCAGCAATACCATATCAGCCTTTTCAATGGCTAACTCTGTTCTTTTAATCCCCTCTGCCTCCACAAGATCCCTTGCCTCCCTTATACCAGCTGTATCAATCAATCTCAGCGGTATCCCCTTAACATTTATTATCTCCTCAATAATATCCCTTGTCGTGCCTGGTATGTCGGTAACGATAGCTCTATCTTTGCCAAGCAAGGCATTAAGTAAAGAGGATTTACCCACATTCGGTCTTCCAGTAATTACTGTTGCTATACCCTCCCGTAAGATGTTGCCCTGATGAAAAGAGTCAGAAAGCCTCTTCAGCCTGTTTTTAATATCCAGTAATAAGTCAGTCCAGTTTATAGGACTGAGGTTTATGTCCTCCTCAGGAAAATCAATAAATGCCTCAAGCTCAGTAAGGACATTCTTAAGACCTTCTGAAATGTCTTCTATCTCTCTTCTGAGGGCACCACCCACATGCTCCAGCGCAACCTTCTCAGCCTCTTCAGTCTTTGACTTTATAAGGTCAAGAACTGCCTCTGCCTGGGTAAGGTCAATCCTTCCATTAAGAAATGCCCTCATGGTAAATTCTCCCGGAGAAGCTAACCTTGCACCTGAGCTAACTACAAGCTCCAGAACTCTCTTTAAAACAACATATCCACCGTGGCAGTTTATCTCAACAACATCCTCCCTTGTATATGTATTGGGAGCCCTCATTACCGAAAGAAGTACCTCATCAATCTTCTGTCCGCTTGAGGGGTTAACAATAAAACCATAATATATCCTGTGGCTCGGAGATTGAGAAGGCTTAATACCCCTTGGTGAATTAAAGATCCTATCAGCAATAAGAAGTGCCTCACGGCCACTCATACGAACTATGCCTATGCCACCCTCCCCGGGTGGTGTAGAGATAGCAACGATAGTATCTTCTTTGGAATTATTCATGGGTTATGATTTATGATATATTAGATTATGGATATCCATCAACTGAGGGTCTTTCTTTCGGTCTTTAAGCACAGAAGCTTTACAAAGGCTTCAGAGGAACTTTATCTTACGCAACCCACCGTAAGCGATCATATTAGAAGCCTGGAGAATGAATTAAGTTGTAAACTCTTTGATCGGCTTGGAAGGACAATCATGCCTACAGCAGAGGCTTCGGTCTTATATAACTATGCAGTGGAGATCATAGAAAAGGCAGGTGAGGCAAAGGACAGCATAAACAGGGCCAAAAACCAGCCCGCTGGTGAACTTATTATAGGAGCAAGTACCATACCGGGGACCTATATGCTACCAAAGATAATAAAGAGATTTCGGGAAACTTATCCCCTCATAGAATTCAGCTTAGTTATTTCAGACTCAAAGGGGATTCTTGATAAGCTCTTATCCCATGAACTATTCATCGGCACCATAGGCGCAAAGCTCACAAATTCAAAGATTAATTATACACCCTTTGGAGAGGATGACTTAATTATTGTGTCCTCTCCCGGGATAATTAAAAAATCTTCCCTGAGCATTGAGCATCTTAAATCTTATCCTTTTATCCTCAGGGAAGAGGGATCTGGCACAAGAAAAGAGATGGAAATACTCCTGGAGCAAAAGGGCCTGGCTGTTGAGGATTTGAAGATAGCTGGCATCTTTGGTTCAACTGAAGCTGTTAAGGAGGCAGTCAAGGCCGGGCTTGGAATAGCCATCGTCTCAAGGCTTTCTGTAAAAGATGAACTCAACTCAGGCACCTTAAAAGAGGTGCGCATACCAGGTCTTGAGATGAAAAGAAAATTTTATATAATCACACATAAAAAAAGAACATTACCTCCTCAATATAAATTATTCCTTGACTACCTCTTATCCCTAGGGAATGACCTGAAGGCTACAGGCTGAGTGCCAAAGGCTGAAGATATTAGGCTAAATCCTAAAGCCTAAGCCTTTTTAAGTGCACCCCAAATTTATTTGATTTTTTGGTGCTCCCTCCAGTATCATGAAATATGAGTTCAGAACTAAATATTCACAATCTTCTAATCTCTCCTTTTAGCCTCTTTATATCCTTTTTGTTTCTCTTTCTTTTCTCTGCAGACCTCTCTGGTGCGACAGAGTACTTCATAGAATTTCCTGAAAAAAAGATAAAAATCTCCTTGGAAAATCAAAAGATATTATACAGGGATGGAAATTTTGAGGTTTCCTTTGAACTCGTCCAGAAAGGTGCAGAGACAAAAACAGAAATATTTCAGATAGAGATACCCATTAAATTTTATACCCTTAAAGGAGAGGTCTCAGAGACATTGAAACTGGAGAAGGGGAAACAGTCTTTTACCATAAAGCTTGAGGATGAGCCATTGAGAATGGTAATAGATGAAGACCTGAAACTTCCAAGGAGGCTCTCGGAGGAAGAGATTATTCCGAGGATTTCCATGCTTTTCAAGGGAAAGACCTCCGTAATCCTTCCTGAATCAAAAAGAGACCATTATAAACCCTTAATAGAGTTTTTTAAAGAAAAGGCCTTTGAGATAAAAGAGCCATCAGAGAAGGTTGATTTAAGGGGGTCACTGATTCTTTTTGGCAACAACAATCCCTTTGCTAAAGGACTTTTTGGCCTCCTGAAAGATATCCCTGCTGGTTTTTCTATTAGAGTAAAGAAAAATCCCTGGAATCCTGAATCCATGGTTGGGATAATCAACACAAATGGCCCAGAGGATTTATCTCGTATAAAGGAGCTGCTTATTCAATACCAGGACTATTCAACAATAGCCATTGAAAATGGCAAGATAATACTTAAAGAGCTTGAGGCAGCAAAGAAGGGTGTAGAGATAGAATTAAGAAGACCGGTACGTATAATAGAACCCAAAAAGGGTCTCACTATAAAAGACCTGATTGACAGGATCTCTGATAAAAAAATTATATACATAGGTGAATACCATGACAGATTCAGTCATCATTACCTGCAGAGACTGCTGATAAAAGAACTCTTTTCAAGGAACAAAAAGATTGCCATTGGTATGGAGATGTTTCAAAGACCTTTTCAACAGTTACTTGACGATTACATAAATGAAAAGATAGAGGAAAAAGAGTTTCTCAAACAGACAGAATATTTTAAAAGATGGGGCTTTGACTACAATCTTTATAAACCAATTATTGATATAGCAAGAGAAAACTCTATTCCTGTAATCGCCCTCAATCTCAAGAAAGAGATTATAGAGAAGGTCTCAAAGAGTGGTATCGAATCCCTCAGTGAGGAAGAAAAAAAAGAGATTCCCGAGGAACTTGATTTCTCTGACCTTGAATACAAAAAAAGACTGGAGGAGGTATTCACCCAGCACAGAAGAACTGAAGGAAGTTTCGAATACTTCTATCAATCTCAGATACTCTGGGATGAAACCATGGCAATGTCAGTGGATGAGTTTCTGAAAAAACATCTGGATTATCAAATCATAGTTCTTGCTGGCGGCGGGCATATTGCCTATGGCTCCGGTATTCCAAAAAGGGTCTTCAGACGCAATTCCTTTGATTATGCAATTGTGCTTTTAGATGCTGAAGATGAAGAGTCCATAGCCGACTTCGTTGTATATCCGGACTCTCTTGAGGGTATCACAGCTCCAAAATTAATGGTCTCCCTTAAAGAAGAGGATGGCAGATTGAGAATTATTGAACTCCCTGATGATAGCCCATCAAAAAGGGCTGGCATTAAAAAGAATGACATTATTATTAAAATAGATGATGCACCTGTATCTACCCTGGAAGATTTAAAGATTGCACTTTTTTACAAAAAGTCAGGCGATACAGTAAAGGTAACTGTGCTGAGAAGTTATTTCCTTCTGGGTGAAAAAGAAAGGGAATTTCTTGTAAAGTTTTAGCCTACCAGTGAGCTATTATCCTCACACGCCTGTTAGCCTTCACATGAGGGTCATTTATATTGTCAGGTGTGGGAATCTCTTTGTATCTCAACCTCTCCTCTCCAAAATATTTAATAGAAATATCCCTCTTGATTCCATGAGCCTGAAGAAATCTCTTCGCTGAGGATGCCCTCTTTTTACTGATCAATAGATTAAGTTTTTTATTGCCATGAGCGCAGGCATGACCCTCAATAATTATCTTTTTATATTTTTTGTCCCTAAGCATCTCCATAAATTTTAAAAGCAACCCCTCTTGTTCTGCTCCTATTTCAGTTTCTCTTACATTAAATTCTATTGAAAGCTCCATACTATTTTTATACAATTTGATAGGCTCCTCTTCGGTCTGATTTAACGGTTTCTGAGGTACCTTCTCGGCCTGCTGAATATCCTGAAGACCTGCAGGAGATTTGACAGCCTCTGCAAGCATTGCCTCACCATAAAATGGTGCCTTTTCATATACCCGCTTTGCCTTTTTTGGTTTTAATCCTTTTTTACTCTTATCAGCAGCATGCCATTTCTGCTCAGAAATCCTATGCCCTGCAATCCCCAATTTCTTTTCAGTAGGAGTTTTTTTTATCCTGACTGATTCTGGCTTTGTCTCTATATCTGTAGTCTCAGCCCCCGTATCTTTAACCACGTCTTTCTTTTTTTTCTCTGCTTCCATCCTTCCTTTGTCTGCAACAAATGTGGCAGCTGTTAATGCCTTATCCTCGGTCTTTACAGGAAGCCCCTTTTTTGCAGGTCTTTCAGATATTTTATCCTCTGTTGAGATCTGACTTAAGCTATCTTCCTGAGCAACTTCTACCTCTGGCCTCTGTATTATTATTTCTTCTGGCTTTTTTATATCCGCAAGCGTTGCTTCATCAGAAATACCTTTCTTCACAGTATCTGAGTTTCCTCCAGGAGTTATGTAATCTTTTCCTTTTATGCTTTCCTCCTTTATACTCTTTTCCTCAAAGGTCTCCTCAATCCCTTCTTTATGGACTCCCTCTTTAGCCAATACCAGACCGTCCTCAGCAGCCTTACTGTCAGCCTGGGCAGAATTTGAAGAAATATTTTCTTCAGGTGACTCTGTTATTGGCCTGCTCACCTCTGTTTTTTTGTCCGCTACTTCCTCTACATCTTCTCTCGCAGAGGTTTCTTCTTGAGCATCGGGCCTCTGAGTCCTTGTATCTTGAGCTATAAGCTGCTGTTGCTCCTGAACTGCTTCTATCTTTTTCTGTTCTATTTGCACCTTGCCTTCTTCTTCCTTTATACTCTTTTTTACCTCTGAAACCTCTACAGTCTGAGGGGGCATTCCCTTTGTTGGAACGTCTATAATCTCCTGAGAGCTTAATTTACCTTCTTCTGGTATAGCAGCTTCTACACCTTTGGAAGCAACTTTTTCTTCTGGCTTTCTTATCTCCTGTGAAAGCACTGCTTCATCTCTCCGCGTTATGGAATCCTTTCCTTCCATGCCTTCTTCTTTTATACGCCTCTCCTCAAGGGCCTCCTGACTCCCTTCCTTCTTTATAGCTCCCTCTTTAGCCATTACCGAACTGACCTCACCAGCCTCAATGTCAGCCCGGGCAGAAACTGGAGAAATATCCTCTTTGGGTGGTACCGCCTCCCTTATGGGCTTATCCTCCTCTGTTTTTTGCTCTATGGCTCCCTTTATATCTTCCTTCACAGAGGTTGCCTCCTGAGTATCTAACCTTTGAGTGCCTGTATCCCGAGCCACTAGCTGCTGTTGCCTTTTTTTAACTGCAATCAGGAATTCCTGCTTAGGAGAAGGCTCTGTTGCGCCTTGTTTTTCAGGTTCAGAAGGCGGAGATGTCTCACGGCTAGGATTAAAGTAAAAGACAAATCCAAGGGAAGCTGCTATGTCCGACCTTCCGCCTAAGACATAGTTCCTTAGATCAATTCTGACAGCTGTATCCTCTGATAAGGAATACTGAAGCCCCCCTCCAGCATTAAAAAGGCCCTTTGTAGATGTATTTTGATCTTCATCTATAATACCTGCACCTGCACCTATGACAAAAAAGGGTGTTAATCTTTGCTCTGGTAAAGGAATGAATGAAGAATCAAGACTGATAAATGTTGAACCTGACCTCGAAAAGGTACTCAGAATAGTTAAATCAATTGAAAAATACCGAGAGAGATTGACGCCGATGGATGGTCTTCCAAAGGTACTATCAGGGGAACTCTTTGAAGAAATCCAGCCGCCAGAAATCCCAAGGTTAATATTCCCGGCAGTATCTGTAGAATTTACAATACCAGGGGAAAATATTAGTAGAATAAGAAATAAAAATATAAATCCTCTAAGATTGAATTCTTTCATTAAAATAAAAAATTGATTTTGAACATTACTGCTGCGTCCCTACCCTGAAACAAGCTCAATATATTTGCTCTTTTCCTTCAACTGTTCATTCAGGACTTCCTTCATCAGGGTGCAGGCCTCTATAATCTTTGCATGAGAAATGCTGTAATAAATATTGACGCCCTTTCTTCTGGTCTTCAGCACCCCCTTATGTCTCATAATCGCAAGGTGCTGGGATACATTTGCCTTTGGAACACCGAGGATCTCTACCAGTTCTGAAACAGTCTTTTCTCCATCCTTAAGGACATTCAATATCTCAATCCTCTTTGGGCTTGCAAGGACCTTACATATCTCCGCCTGAAGTTCATAAAGGGTCTTCTGTTTTTTCATGTCTCAATTTTATATTATCTATTTAATAATGTCAAGATTTTTTTGATTTTTTTGTATCAGGTCTTTTAAAATTAATAACGCCATGGTTAGGTGGATTAAAAAGATTATTTTGCCTATTATCTCGGGGGGGTTGCTTGTCCTTTCCTTTCCGAAACCGGGTATATCAATACTTGCCTGGATAGCACTCATTCCCTTACTCTTTGACATTACTAAGAGAGATTCAACTAAGAAAGAGACTTTTATAAAAGGTTTTTTCTTTGGTGTGGTCTATTTCTTTGGTACACTCTACTGGATATATCATTCCGTTTATTTCTACGGAGGATTAAGCCTTATTCCAAGCATAATAGCTGTTTTGCTTCTTGCAGCCTATCTCAGTTTGTATACAGGTCTCTTTGCTTATCTAATTTCTTTAATCCACAACAAAACCCTCTATCCCATGATATTGATTGCTCCTGCTATATGGGTTAGTCTTGAATATATAAGAACCTATCTCTTTACAGGCTTTCCCTGGTCAAGTATTGGTTACAGTCAGTATAAGTTCCTTTCATTGATACAGATAGCTGATATAACAGGCATATATGGGGTATCTTTTTTAATAGTAGCCTTCAACGCCGCCTTCCTTGATATTATACTTCTTAAAAAAAGGCTTTCAGAGATACCATTTTATCCTCTTGCCCCGCAACTGGCTGGCTTTCTACTTTTAATAATGGCTTTTATTGCCACCTTCTCATACGGATACTGGAGGCTATCTCAACAACACGGCAATATGGCAAAGATAAGTATTATCCAAGGCAATATACCTCAGGATAAAAAATGGGAGCCTGCTTTTCAGCATGAAGTGATGGACATATATAAAGAACTGACAAGGAAGGTTGTTAATACAGACTCCCCCCAGCTCGTTGTCTGGCCAGAAACAGCCATACCTTTCCTGTTCAGCGAACCCTTAGAGCACCCCAAAAGCCCTGCCGAGCTTTTTGGGACCCCGTCTGCTTCGTCACCAATAAGGACAGAACAACAAAACATTAATGAGATAATGAGTAAAGACCTTATAGAATTTGTAAGGGAAATTGATACTTATCTACTGTTTGGGTCTATAAGAAAGGAGGCTGAAGACAGACAGGAGTTCTTTACAAACAGTGCCTTTTTACTCAACAAAGATGGAAAAGTCACATATATTTATGATAAAATACATTTAGTCCCCTTTGGAGAGTATGTCCCCCTCAGGAATATCTTATTTTTTATAGACAAGATTACAGTGGGCATTGGAGACTACAGGCCCGGAAAAGATACCAGAAGGGCTATTTCGCCATTTGGCAATTTTTCAACTCTTATATGTTATGAGATAATTTTCCCTGGTCTTGTTAGGGAATCCTTAAGGGAGGGAGGAGATTTTATCATAAATATTACTAATGATGCTTGGTTTGGCAATACATCAGGACCTTATCAGCACTTCAGTATGGCTGTTTTCAGGGCTATAGAGAACAGGAAGCCTGTTATAAGAGCAGCCAATACAGGTATCTCAGGATTTATAGATAGCTATGGAAGGATTCAGGCGGCGACTCCTTTATTTGAAAGGATGGCAGTATCTATGAATATGAGGTTGGATAATAGAAGAACTTTTTATACAAGGTTTGGAGACCTCTTTGTATACTTTTGCCTTGTTATCTCAATAATAACCTTATCAAGGACTATTAAATTTGCATAATGTAGGAGGTACAAAAATGATAGAAAAGGAAGAATTAAAGACAAAACTTAATGAAATAAAAGAAAAGACAGAAACGTTAAGGGGGTATCTTTGATATAGATATGCTCCTTAAAGACATCTCTGCAATAGAGTTAGAGCTGCAGAAGGCTGAGGTCTGGACTTCCCCTGAAAGGATGCGAGACCTTACAAAAAAGAAGGCAAGACTTGAGGATATCCTTGAGCCTTTTGAGTTGATTACCTCAAAAATAAATTACATTGAAGAATCTCTTGGTCTTCTTGATGAAGAAGGAGGAGAGATATTCATCAATGAGTTAAAAGGGGAATTAAAGGCACTTGATATCTTAATAGATGAGCTCGAGCTCAAGCACCTCATGACAGGTGAGCTTGATAGAAATAATGCTATACTCTCTATTCATCCAGGAGCAGGTGGAACAGAAAGTCAGGATTGGGCACAGATATTAATGAGAATGTATCTCAGATGGGCTGACAGACATAACTTTAAAACAGAGATTGTTGATATACTTTATGGAGAGGAAGCTGGTATTAAGGATGTAACAATCTCAATTGCAGGCCCCTATGCCTATGGATACCTTAAGGCAGAGGCAGGTGTCCACAGACTTGTAAGGATATCTCCCTTTGATGCCAATAAGAGAAGGCATACATCATTTGCTGCTGTGCTTGTATATCCTGAGATTGAGGATGATATAACTATTGAGATAAAAGAAGAAGACCTGAAGATAGATACCTTCAGGGCCTCTGGTGCAGGTGGTCAGCATGTGAATAAGGTCTCATCAGCTGTCCGTATTACTCACATTCCAACCGGAATTGTAGTCAGCTGCCAGAATGAAAGATCGCAACATAGAAATAAGGCAATGGCAATGAAAATCCTCAAGGCAAAACTTTATGATATGCAACTAAAGGAACAGCAGGACAAAATAGAAAATCTCGTTGGTGAAAAAAAGGACATTGCCTGGGGTAATCAGATAAGGTCCTACGTACTTCAGCCTTATCAGCTTGTAAAGGACCACAGGACAAGTATTGAAAGAGGCAATGTTGATTCTGTCTTTAATGGTGAAATTGATGAGTTTATTAAAGAGTATCTTAAAATTCAGAATAAAAAATCAAATAAAACTTTTGCTTCATTAAGGTAATACAATAGATCAATTAAAGGAGCTTCGCTCCTTTGAAAAATGGAATAAAATTTTATTCCATTAAACTTTTGAAGGGCTCCGCACTTCAAAAGAACTGCTTCTATTTAGTTATACATAAAGATAGTAGTAATAGTAGGTTTATGAGGGTTGTTAGTAGAAAGACTGAACTTAGTTTTATTAATGTAATTAAAGGTGCTTAAGGATATTTAAGTTCTGTTGATTGGGATGTTGATAATTACAGACAGATTAAATGAAACTGTTGGTTAAAGGATATTAACATAGTATCCACATATTGGAAGGGTGGGATATAAAGGAGTTACTAACAGGTGTTAGTAAGATGTTGAAAAAGAGTCAAGAAGAGATATGGGAAAAGATCCTCCTCAAGATAGAGGAGAGGCTTGGTAAGGGTTCCTTTGAGTTATGGTTTAAACCATTAAAACTTATTGATTTAAAAGAAGATTATGCTGTTTTTGAGGTTCCCAACAGGTTCTTTAAAGAATGGATAGAGGAAAATTATCTCAATTATCTTACAGAGGCGTTTTCTGAAATTGCAGGCTTTACAGGTCAGTTCAAACTCAGGATTGCTGAAAAGGATAAAGAATTAAAAAAAGAGGTTCTGCAACTTGAAAACAGAACAAAGAAACTTGCCAGTAAGGGTATATTTCTTAATCCACGATACACCTTTGAAAATTTTGTTGTTGGGCCCTCAAATCAGTTTGCACATGCTGCGGCAAGGACTGTCTCAGAACAACCTGGTTCAGTCTATAGCCCCCTCTTTATATATGGTGGGGTCGGCCTGGGCAAGACGCATCTAATAAATGCTATAGGTAATTATATTGTAGATAATATCTCTGGGTTAAGCGTCCTTTATGTACCCATAGAACAGTTTACAAATGAGGTGGTTGCTGCTATCAGACATCAAAAGATGGCTGAATTAAAGGAAAAGTATAGAAATGTAGATGTGCTTCTTGTTGATGATATTCAGTTTATCTCCGGCAAGGCCACCGTACAGGAAGAGCTTTTTCATACATTCAACTCCCTTTATGATAAACAGAAGCAGATTGTTATGGCAAGTGACAGGCCACCGAAGGAGATACAGGACATCCCTGATAGATTAAAGACAAGATTTGGTATGGGACTTATTGCAGACATACAGCCTCCAGAGTACGAGACAAAGATAGCCATCCTCAACAAGAAGGCAGAGAAAGAAAAGATAAAACTTCCTGAGGAGGTATGCCACTGGCTTGCAAAGAAGATTAAATCCAATATAAGAGAGCTTGAGGGATGTCTTATAAAACTTGCAGCACACAGTTCACTGACCGGCTTACCTATCACCATGGATATGGCAAAGATTGTATTGAAGGATGTTATCGCAGATGAAGATAGACCTGTGACACCCGAGCTTATCCAGAAGACTGTTGCAGAGTCTTTTGGTTTGAAGGTCCAGGACCTCCGGATAAAAAGGAGGACAAAAGAGGTAGCTATTCCAAGACAGGTCGGTATGTATATTGCAAGGGAGCTGACAGAGTTGTCCCTTTCCGATATAGGAAAGCACTTTGGCGGAAAAGACCATTCAACAGTTATTTATGCCTGCAAACAGATTGAAGAAAAGATGTCAAAGGATGAAAAATTTAAAAACCTAGTTAAATCAATAATAGACAGGATTAAATCCTAAGGAGGCAATTATGATCCTTGCAGTATCAAAAAATGAGCTTATGAAAAGTCTCACAGATATCCAGGGTATAGTTGAA
Organism: Thermodesulfovibrionales bacterium; assembly: GCA_041082235.1. Lineage (GTDB taxonomy): Bacteria > Nitrospirota > Thermodesulfovibrionia > Thermodesulfovibrionales > CALJEL01 > CALJEL01. The sequence goes on from JBDOIG010000079.1 coordinate 16,829, forward strand.
AGAAAAAGCACCATGCCGGTACTCAGCCATTTTCTACTTGATTGTCATAAGGAACCGTATCTTTATGCCACAGACCTTGATACAGCAATTAAAATTCAGAATCTCAATTTTAAAATTCAAAAAGAAGGTTCTATTGCTATACCTGCAAAGACCTTTATTTCCCTCATTAAGGAGCTTGAGGGAGATATTGTGCTTGAGGCCAAGGAGAATTTTAAACTCAAGATAGCAGCCGGGAAGGTCAGTGCAGAAATTGCCTGTCTTAATCCTCAGGAATTTCCTGCCTGGCCAGAGATAGAGGATGGGAATGAATTAACCCTGCCTGTAAAGGCCTTAAAGGATATAATAGAAAAGACTGCCTATGCTGCAAGCGATGCTGACACAAGGTATGTCTTTAATGGTATCCTTCTTCATCTTCAGAAGGAAGGGCTGCATGCAGTAGGCACTGATGGCCACAGGCTCGCCCTTTTAAGACTAGCGAGCAAGGACTTACAATGTAATGTTCAGGATGAATTTAAGGTAATCCTGCCCAAAAAGGCCATTACTGAACTTAAAAGACTTATCAGCGATGATACCGTAACAATAAGAATCGGGAAAAACCATGTTCTTTTTAAGACTCCTAATATGGCGTTTCTTACAAAGGTTATAGAAGGTACCTATCCAAATTACGAGCAGGTAATACCAAAGGCTTCTACAAAGACCCTTATTTCATTAAAAACAGACCTTGAGAAGGCCTTGAGGAGGGTATCAATTATATCAAGAGAAAGATCAAATGCTATTAAGCTTGACATGAAAGACAATACCTTAATAGTGAGTGCATCAAATCCAGACCTCGGAAGTGCTGAGGAGGAACTTTCTGTAAAATACGATGGAGAACCCTTTACCATAGGATTTAATGCAAGGTATATCCTTGATGCACTTGAGGTTATAGAAAAAGATGAGATTGTTATGCAATTTAATGATCCCCTTGGCCCTTCATTATTAAAAGGTGCAGGAGATGAAAATTATCTTTCGGTAATTATGCCAATGAGGATTTGATAGAGTAATCCATGATGAGTGAAGCGATACAGGAGATAGTAAAAACTCTTTACCCATTACGGATTACTGATTAAGGAGGTTATGAAGAATGGCTGATAAAAAACAGAGCCAGGCTCAGGAGGTAACAGGTCTCAATGAGAATGAGACTTATGGGGCTGAGGCTATAAAGATACTTAAAGGCCTTGATGCTGTAAGAAAGCGGCCTGCCATGTATATTGGTTCAACAGGACCAGAAGGGCTGCACCATCTTGTATATGAGGTTGTGGACAATAGTGTGGATGAGGCCCTTGCAGGTTATTGCACGAATATAGAGGTCATACTTCATCATGACGGAAGCTGCACGGTCATAGATGATGGTAGAGGCATTCCAACCGAACCACATCCAGGAGACCCGGAGGGAAGAACAGCAGCAGAGATTGTCCTTACAGAGCTGCACGCAGGAGGCAAGTTTGAATCAAAGGCCTATAAGATATCAGGAGGTCTGCATGGTGTTGGCATATCAGTTGTAAATGCACTTTCTGAATGGCTTGAGCTTGAGATCAGGCAGAACGGGTTTGTCTATCAGCAATCTTATGAAAGAGGAAAGCCAAAGGCCCCTCTAACAGTTGTCGGAAAGACAAAGTCAAGGGGCACAAAAATTACATTTAAGCCGGATACCCAGATATTTGAGACCACAGAATTTAATCCAGACACTCTTGCTCAAAGGCTGAGGGAACTGGCCTTTTTAAACAGGGGTCTCCAGATTATCCTGAAGGATGAAAAGTCCGGCAGAAAGGAGGTTTTTAATTATAAAGGCGGGATAGTCTCCTTTGTTGAGCACCTCAATAAGAACAAAACACCTATCCACTCAAAACCCGTTTATATAGAGGGTGAGAAAGAGGACATAATCATAGAGATAGCCATTCAGTACAATGATGGATATGCAGAAACCATCTATACCTTTGCAAACAATATAAACACCCGTGAGGGTGGAACACACCTTATTGGCTTTAAATCAGCCCTCACAAGGACAGTCAATTCCTATGGTCTCAAGGCCGGGATACTCAAAGAGGGAAAGGAGTCCCTGACCGGGGAAGACATCAGGGAAGGGCTTACAGCAGTGGTAAGTGTAAAGCTTCCCAATCCACAGTTTGAAGGTCAGACAAAGATGAAGCTTGGAAACACAGAGGTAAAGGGTATCGTGGAGTCTATTGTAAATGATAAGCTCTCTGCCTATTTTGAAGAAAATCCCTCTGTAGCAAGGAAGATAGTGGAAAAGGCCCTCCAGGCTGCAAGGGCAAGAGAGGCTGCAAGAAAGGCAAAGGAACTTACCAGAAGAAAGGGACTTCTTGAAGATACCACATTACCCGGAAAACTTGCTGACTGCACGGAAAAGGATCCAGCGCTTTCTGAGCTCTTTATAGTAGAGGGTGACTCAGCAGGCGGTTCTGCAAAGCAGGCAAGGGACAGGAGATTTCAAGCTATCCTTCCATTAAGGGGAAAGATACTTAATGTCGAAAAGGCCAGATTTGATAAGATGCTTTCAAGTGAAGAGATAAAGGTCCTTATTACAGCCCTTGGCACAGGCATAGGACCTGAAGATTTTGATATATCAAAGGTCAGATACCATAAAATCATACTCATGACAGATGCAGATGTGGATGGTGCCCACATAAGGACATTACTTCTTACATTCTTCTTCAGACAGATGCCCGAAGTCATAGAAAGGGGCTATCTCTATATTGCTCAGCCTCCGCTTTACAGGGTCAAAAGAGGGAAACAGGAGTTTTATGTTCAGACAGATGTAGAACTTCAGGATATGCTTTTTAAGATAATCCAGAACGAGGTGGAGATAATTGCAAAGGATAAATCCTTAGCTCCTGAAGAACTTCCAAAGAGGCTCAAGACAGTACAGGCCTTTGAAAAACTGTTAGGGTGGTTTAAGGATAAAAGAAAGGATCCGGAAGTTATGAGATTTCTTGTGGCAGGAGGTGTTTCTAAGGAAACCCTCAAGGCTAAGAGCCGCATAAAGGAGCTGGTCTCAGGACTAAAAGAACAGATTCCAGATACACAGACAGCAGAGATAGAGCCTGATGAAGAACATGGTGGCTATAGTATTCAGATAAAAAGACAGACATACAGGTTCAGAATTGATTACGATTTGATTGCCTCACCAGATTATAAGGAGCTTGAGGCCCTTTACCATGCAAGACAGGACTTTCTACCTCCTTATAAGCTCATATTTCAAAAGGCATCTCAGGAACAGGCAGGAAATTTAAGAGAGCTTGAGTTCAAAAACGATAAAGACCTCCTTGACTATGTACTTGCTCTCAGTAAAAAAGGACTAACCATCCAGAGGTATAAAGGTCTTGGAGAGATGAACCCTGGCCAGCTATGGGAGACCACGATGGATCCTGAAAAAAGGTCTCTCCTGAAGGTTACAATAGAGGATTCTGTAAAGGCTGATGAGATCTTTACTGTGCTCATGGGCGACCAGGTTGAACCGAGGAAGGAATTTATAATGAAACACGCACTTGAGGTAAGAAACCTTGATATATAAATAGAGCAGCAGAGCGGCAGTTTTAAATAAGGAATAAATTATTTTCCTTAACGTGCTACAGCTCTACTGTACTATTAGGAGGTAAATCAGTGGAGGAGCAACAGAATTTAATAGGTGCCTCAATAGGTACCAGAGAGTTGGAAGAAGAGATGAAGGTAAGCTACCTTGATTACGCTATGAGCGTAATTATAGGAAGGGCACTACCTGATGTGAGAGATGGACTGAAGCCTGTGCAGAGGAGAATACTTTACGCAATGTTCAGGGAAGGACTTCTTCCGGGTAAAAAATATTCAAAATGCGCTGGTGTGGTTGGAGAGGTTCTTAAAAAATATCATCCCCATGGTGATACCGCTGTTTATGATGCCCTCGTAAGGCTTGCTCAGGACTTTAATATGCGCTATCCACTCGTTGATGGTCAGGGGAATTTTGGTTCAGTTGATGGTGACCCCCCGGCTGCCTACAGATATACAGAGGCAAGGCTTGCAAAGATAGCTGAGGAACTCCTTGCTGATATTGATAAGGACACAGTTGATTACATTCCTAATTTTGATGAAACTACAGAAGAACCGATTGTTTTGCCAAGCAAGGTGCCCAATCTCCTGATAAATGGCTCCTCTGGTATAGCTGTTGGAATGGCAACAAATATACCCCCTCATAACCTTGGAGAGGTTATAGATGCCCTGGTGAGGCTTCTTGATGAACCGAACACAACCATTGAGGAATTGATGCCCATTCTTAAGGGTCCTGATTTTCCAACAGGCGGTATCATCTATGGTACTCAGGGTATAAAAGAGGCCTATCTTCACGGAAAGGGTCTTATAAAGATAAGGGCAAGGGCTCGCATTGAGAGAGACAAAAAGGGTGACAGGGTAGTGATAACAGAGATACCTTATCAGGTTAATAAGGCCCAGCTGCTTAAAAAGATAGCAGAGCTTATAAGGGATAAAAAGTTTGAGGGCATCTCAGAGCTCAGGGATGAGTCAGACAGGGACGGAATAAGGATAGTACTTGAGCTGAAGAGGGGAGAGATTGCACAGGTGATCCTCAATAATCTTTACAAACATACACAGATGGAATCCACCTTCGGAATAATAATGCTTGCCCTTGTTGGTGGTCAGCCAAGGATATTGAACCTTAAAAAACTTCTCAGTCTATTTCTTGAGCACAGAAGAAATGTAGTCTTAAGAAGGACAGCCTATGACCTCAAAAAAGCCGAGGAAAGGGCCCATATCCTGGAAGGACTCAAGATAGCGGTTGAAAACCTTGATGAGATAATAAATCTTATAAAGAGATCAAAATCACCTGAAGAGGCGAAGCTTGGGCTCATGAAGAATTATCCACTTTCAGAGATACAGGCACAGGCCATACTGGATATGAAACTCCAGAGGCTGACAGCCCTTGAAAGGGATAAGATACTTTCTGAATTTGACGAAACCCGGAAGGAGATCAAGAGATTAAAGGAGATCCTTGGAAGTGAAAAGCTTGTCAGGGCAATTATCAGGCAGGAACTTCTTGAGGTAAAGGAGAAATACGGAGACCCCAGAAGGACAGATATTGTGGAGGAGACAGGAGAGTTGAAGATAGAAGACCTGATTACAGAGGAGGACAATGTTATAACCATATCACATCTTGGCTACATAAAAAGGAATCCCCTTTCTCAGTACAGGAGCCAGAGGAGAGGAGGAAAAGGGCTAACAGGTATGGAGACAAAGGAAGAGGATTATGTTACAGACCTTTACATTGGCTCCACCCATGACTATATTCTGTTTTTCACAAATAAAGGAAGACTGTACTGGCTCAAGGTCTATCAGATACCCGAGGCAGGCAGATATAGCAAGGGTAAGGCTATTGTAAACCTGCTTCCCCTTGAAGCAGATGAAAAGATTGCTACAGCCCTCGCCACCAGACTGGATAAGGAGGGTTATATAGTAATGTTTACAAAGAAGGGCCTCGTGAAGAAGACAGACCTGAAGGAGTTTTCTGCTCCAAGATCAAAGGGAGTCATAGCAATAGCCCTTGAGGAGGGTGACGAGCTTATTGCTGTAAAACAGACTGATGGTAAATCTGATCTTATCATTGGTACAAAAAAGGGCCTTTCAATAAGATTTAAAGAGGAAGAGGTCAGGCCAGTAGGAAGGGTTGCAAAAGGAGTTATAGGAATCAGGCTTCTTAAAGATGATGAGGTCGTAAGTGCTGATACAGCAGAGGAGGGAACCACTCTTCTCACTGTCACGGAAAAGGGGCTCGGCAAGAGGACAGAGATAAAAGAATATCCAGTTCAAGGAAGGGGTGGAAAGGGAGTGATTTCCATAAAGACCACTTCAAAGGGCGGTAATGCAGTGGGTGTCCTTCAGGTAAGGGATGAAGATGAGATAGTTATTATCACAAATTCTGGCAAGGTTATAAGGACAAAGACAAATAATATCCCGATTCAGGGTAGAAGCACCCAGGGTGTAAGATTAATGGACCTTGAAGAGGGTGACAGGATAGTGGGTATTGGAAAGGTTGCAGAAAAGGAAGACGCTGAGAGTAAATGATATCTGGTGCTGGAGAAACATCAGGTGTCAGAGGTAACAGTTCTTGACTGGCTGGTGATAGCCCTTTATTTTGCCTTTTCTTTAACAATAGGACTTTATTTTACAAAAAAGGCATCAAGTAATCTCTCGGAGTTCTTCCTTTCAGGCAGGAGGGTCCCCTGGTGGCTTGCTGGCATATCAATGGTGGCCACCACATTCAGCTCGGATACCCCCCTTTATGTAACCGGTCTTGTCAGGTCTAATGGCATATACGAAAACTGGCAGTGGTGGTGCTTTATCTTTTCAGGCATGATGGCTGTATTCCTCTTTGCCTCTATGTGGAAGAGACTTGGTGTATTTACTGATGTGGAATTTATTAATATAAGATATTCCGGCAAACCAGCAAAGGTATTAAGGGCCTTTAAGGCACTTTATTTTTCCCTGATTATCCATACCATCATAAAGGCACAGGTCATCCTTGCGATGGCAAAGATACTGGATGTGCTTCTTGGCTGGAGTAAGTGGCAGGCAATAATAATATCAAGCCTTATTACACTTTTTTATTGCATGGCCTCAGGTTACTGGGGCGTGCTTACAACTGATTTCTTCCAGTTCATTATTGCCATACTGAGTGCTGTGCTGCTGTCTTTTTTTGCTGTTAAGACCGCAGGAGGTATAGATGCAATAAAGATAGCTGTTAGCCCTGATACCCTGAGATTTTTTCCATCAATCGGAAATGGGTTATCTGGCTTTCTCGGTGCGAGCTTTCTCACATTCCTTGGTTATATAGGCATTGCCTGGTGGTCAAAATATTCCTCTGATGGAGGCGGGGTTATTGTTCAGAGGATAATATCCTGTAAGGATGAAAGAGAAGGCATAAAGGCAACCATGTTTTTTAATGTACTGCATTATGGATTGAGGACATGGCCATGGATACTGGCTGCCCTTGCCTCTATGATTATATATCCCTCTCTTTCAGACCACGAGATAGCTTATCCAAAACTTGTGGCTGACCTTATGCCTCAGGGACTCAAGGGATTGATGATAGCGGGTTTCTTTGCAGCCTTTATGTCAACCTTAAGCACTTATCTTAACCTTTCATCCGCTTACTTTGTGAATGATTTCTACAGGCCTTATATAAAACCGCATGAAAGGGATAGTCATTATATAATCATTGCAAGGCTATGCATGATATTGCTTTCCATTGTTACGGCAATAATTACCTATCATCTAGAATCCATTGTGGAGGTCTTCAAGTTTCTGATTGCCTTTGGCTCAGGTACAGGACTTGTTTATATCCTCAGGTGGTTCTGGTGGAGGATTAACGCCTGGAGCGAGATATCTGCCATGATAGCCTCAACAGTGGTAAGTGTTCTTGTGTATACCCTTCCAAGCCTGAATTCCACCAACTATTTTATAAAACTATTGCTTATAGTCTTTTTTTCAACCCTTGTATGGCTCACTGTGACTTTATTGACAGAGCCTTCTGAAAATGAGGTCTTAAGAAAATTTTATGAACTTGTAAGGCCTTCAGGAACTGGCTGGAGAAAATTTCATATAAAAGGTGGAGGGAATTCTACAATACCGGGATTAGTAAATTGGTTAACTGGCTCTCTCTTTATTATAGGCCTGACCATCGGACCGGGGAAGCTTTTTCTTAAAGATTATTTATCAGGCTTAATATTTTTAAGTCTTGCTTTTGCCTCGGGCATTTTTCTTTTTTCTAATATCTCAAAAGCTAGAAACAAACGCCATGCATATAGAAATAGGTCTTAATAGCAGGGCATGCCTCAAGACTTTATGAGGTGAAGCAGGTTATGTTCGGTAAGCTTGATTAAAAGGCTTACATTAAGGCACACCCTGTAATTTCTATCAGCAAAGGGGCAAAGGGGGGCCTTGACAAGGCAGGGGGTTTTAATGTATAAAAACCCATGCCTGGCTCATATATGCCCAGTGAATATCTCCCTGTACTGGTATTTATGCTGCTGGCCTCAGCAATAGGTATCGGCATTTTAATATTTGCCTCTTTATTCAGACCAAGAAGACCCTATCCTGAAAAACTCATGCCCTATGAATCTGGTATCACCCCTGTTGGCGAGCCAAGACACAGATTCTCGGTGAGATTCTATATTATTGCCATGCTCTTTGTGGTCTTTGATGTTGAGGCAATCTTCCTCTATCCCTGGGCAATCATCTTTGACAAACTCGGGCTCTTTGCCTTTATTGAAATGGTGATATTTATAGTGATACTCCTTATAGGCTATATCTATGCATGGAAAAAGGAGGCCTTCAGATGGGATTGATTGTAGATACCTCCATAGAACTTATAGAGGTTGAAGAAGGTGTTAAGATAATACCAGGAGCAAATACTATTATCACCACCCTTGATAAGATCATAAACTGGGGAAGGGCCTCTTCCCTCTGGCCAGTTACATTCGGGCTTGCCTGCTGCGCCATTGAGATGATGACCACAGGCTCCAGTCATTATGACCTTGACAGGTTTGGCGTTATCTTCAGGGGTTCCCCAAGACAGGCTGATTTCATGATAGTTGCTGGCACCGTTACAAAAAAAATGGCACCTGTTGTAAGAAGGGTTTATGACCAGATGCCCGAGCCAAGATATGTGATTTCTATGGGAAGCTGTGCCTGCTCAGGAGGGATATATAATACCTATTCTGTTGTTCAGGGTTGTGATAGTTTTCTTCCAGTAGATGTCTATGTGCCTGGATGTCCTCCAAGACCCGAGGCACTTATGTATGGAATCCTCAAGCTTCAGGAAAAGATTAAAAAGGAGCATATGAGATGGAGCCCATTCAGATAGCAGAAAGACTAAAGGAAAGGTTTCCCGAGGATGTCAGGGAAATAAAAGAATTCAGGGATCAGGTCTCGGTTGTTGTTAAGAGGGAACATATCCTTGATCTTCTTCGCTTTCTTAAGGAAGAGCCTGATATACAGATGGATTTGTTGAAAGATATTACTGCAGTGGACTGGCTCGGTAAAAAGGTGCCGAGGTTTGAGGTTGTATATCATCTCTATTCCATCAAATTTAAACATCTCTTGAGGCTCAAGGCAGAAGTTCCGGAAGAAGACCCTGCAATAGATTCAGTGATGCCAATCTATATTGGTGCAAACTGGCATGAAAGGGAATGTTATGATATGTTTGGCATACAGTTCCGCGGTCATCCTGATCTAAGAAGGATATTGCTTCCTGAGGATTGGGAAGGTTACCCCCTTAGAAAGGATTACCCCCTGGAAGGTTATAAAGGCGAGAAGGACTGGTCTGGGTTTAGAGAGGTCCTTCAGATTGCAAAGAGGAATAAAAAATTTGACTGGTACGGAGCTCAGGGATGAGTAATATAACAATCCGTGATTTAAAAGAAGATATTCGCACAGGTCTCAAGACAAAAGAGCTTGTGCTCAGCATGGGGCCTCAGCATCCATCAACACATGGAGTTCTGCGACTCGTCCTTGAGCTTGACGGCGAGACAGTTGTTAAGTGTACACCCTATGTTGGGTATCTCCATAGAGGAACAGAAAAGTTATGCGAGCACAGGACATATCTGAACGCATTACCTCTCAGTGACAGGCTGGATTACATAGTTTCCATGGCAAATAATGTTGGATATGTCCTGGCTGTTGAGAGGCTTTTTGGGATAGAGGCTCCGGCAAGGGCAAAGTACATAAGGACAATTGTTTCTGAGATGGCAAGGCTTTCAGGACATATCATCTGGATAGCAACCCATGCCCTTGATATAGGGGCGATGACAGTATTTCTTTATTCCTTCAGGGAAAGGGAATGGCTCCTTGACCTGTTTGAGCATCTCTGTGGAGCAAGACTCACAACAAGCTATCCAAGGATTGGTGGTGTGAGGAATGATGTAACAGAGGAGTTTCTTGATAGTCTTTATCAATTTACAGAGGAGTTTCCTGCACGGATAGAGGAATATGAGACCTTAATTGATCAGAACAGGATATGGCTTCAGCGAACAAAGGGTATCGGAATTATTTCTGCTGAGGAGGCAATAAACTGGGGTCTTACCGGTCCAGTGCTCAGGGGTTCAGGAGTTCCCTATGATGTGAGAAAATTTGCACCCTATGATGCCTATCCATGGGTAGATTTTGAGGTGCCTGTAGGAAAAAATGGAGATGTCTATGATCGTTATAAGGTGAGGATGCAGGAGATGAGACAGTCCAACAGGATAATCAAGCAGTGCATAGAAAGAATGCCAAAGGGGCCAATAATGGCACCTGATGCACCTAAATTCACCCTTCCTCCTAAAGAGAAGATCATGTCAGAGATGGAATCCCTGATACATCAATTCGTCCTCATAACAAAAGGCCCCATAGCAGCACCTGAAGGAGAGATATATTCAGCCATAGAGGCTCCAAAGGGAGAGCTCGGGTTTTATATAGTAAGTGATGGAACTGGCAAGCCCTACAGGCTTAGGCTCAGGTCTCCATCTTTTGTACATGCCTCTGTGCTGCCAAGGCTTTGTGAAGGCCATCTTGTTGCTGATGTAATAGCCAATATAGGAACCATAGATATAGTGCTTGGTGAGTGTGATAGATAGAACTTTGAGGGACAAAGTCCCTCAAACTCCTCTTTTTAATATAATTTTATATGGGGTTTTTAAAGGGGTTTCACCCCTTTAAGTTATGAAAACAAAACTTACTTCCGGGTTTGAGACTTCTTATCCCTCAAAGGCATCCCTTGTCATGCCATTACTTCATCTTCTGCAAAAAAGAGAAGGTTATATTTCAGACAGGGGTATTATTGAGATATCAAATACCACAGGGCTCAGCCCGGTCTTTATAAAGGGTGTCTATACCTTTTATAGTTTTTATAATTCCAGGCCGCCTGGCAGGCATATCATTCAGATATGCAGGAATGTAGCCTGCATGACAATGGGAGCAGACATTCTTATTGAGCATCTTATTAAAAATCACGGATTTAAAGAAATCGGTCACGGGATATTCACTTATGGCCCTGAACCATCAGCTATCAGCCTTATGATAACTGAATGCATTGGCGCCTGTGGCATCGGGCCTGCCATGCTTGTAAATGATAGCCTCATAGGAAGACTTACTAAGGAGAAAATAGATAAAATTTTAAAGGACCTCCAAGCAGACCATAGTCCTAACCCCCAGGATAATTCTATTGATGTTTTTCCCATGAGACCAGAGAGCTATCTTTTAAGAACCCTTGATTGCATAGAGTTCTCTTCTTATAAGGCAAGGGGTGGTTATGAGGCCTTTAAAAAGGTGCTCGGCATGAAGCCAGAGCAGGTCATAGATATTATTAAGGGGTCTGGCTTGAGGGGAAGGGGTGGTGCAGGTTTTCCTACAGGGATGAAATGGGCCTTTGCAAACAAGGACCCAAAAACTCCTAAATATCTTATTATAAATGCTGATGAGGGAGAGCCAGGGACTTACAAAGACAGGGTGCTGCTTGGCAGGACCCCTCATCAGATAATTGAGGGAATGTTAATAGGTGGCTATGCAATTGGTGCATCAAGGGGGTATATTTATGTCAGATATGAGTATCCTGATGTTATTCCAGTCCTTGAGGGGGCAATAGAAGAGGCAAGGCAGGAGGGCCTTCTTGGGAAGAATATCCTTGGAAGTGGTTTTAATTTTGATATTGCTATTCACAGGGGTGCTGGTGCCTATATCTGTGGTGAAGAGACAGCCCTTATTGAATCCATTGAAGGAAGCAGGGGCCAGCCAAGGATAAGGCCACCCTTTCCTGTCAACAGTGGATATGATGGAAAACCAACAGTTGTGAATAATGTGGAGACCATTGCTAATATACCCCTTATCCTTAATCTAGGAGTAGAGAATTATTCAAAGATAGGCTCAAAGGAAGCACCAGGACCAAAGCTTTTTTCTATAAGCGGTGTAAAAAAACCGGGGGTCTATGAATTACCGATGGGCATAACCGTAAAAGAGATTTTGGAAATATCTGGTGGTCCCGTCTCTGGTACGATTAAGGCAATAATACCAGGTGGGCTTTCAACACCAGTGCTTACAAATGAGATGCTTGACTGCCCGATGGATTTTACAGGTCTGCAGAGATACAAAAGCATGCTCGGAACTGGTGGTTTGATGGTCTTTGGAGAGGAGACCTGTATGGTAAGGCTTGCAATGAGGGCAATGAGTTTTTACAGACATGAGTCCTGCGGTAAATGTACACCCTGCAGGGAAGGAACTGGATGGCTTGAGAATATTTTAAAGAGGATAGAAGATGGAAGGGCAAAGGAAGAAGATATCTCTTTACTGAAAGAGGTCTCAAATAACATATCAGGAAAGACCTTCTGTGCCCTTGGAGATGCTGCAGCCTGCGTTATTGGAGGAGTACTCAAATATTTTGAGGAAGAATTCAGAGAGCATATAAGGCAGGGAGGCTGTCAATTTAAAAGGGGGCCGAATGAATAACTGGACCCCCTTGAAAATAGAAGATCTGGGATGTCAGTGATGATAAGGGTAATAATAAATGAAAGGACGGTCTTTCTTCCTGAGCCAGTAACTGTCCTTGAGGCAGCAAAAAGGGCTGGTATAAAAATCCCCACACTCTGTCATCTTGAGGGATTGACTCCCTGGGGTGGTTGCAGGCTCTGCCTTGTGGAGATAGAAAAGATACCAAGACCCCAGACCGCCTGCACAACAATGGTTACTGATGGAATGGTCGTAAAAACAGAGACAGAGGATATTATAAAGGCAAGAAGGGCTGTTCTTGAATTTCTTTTGATAAATCATCCCCTGGAATGTCCTGTCTGTGACAAGGCAGGTGAATGCGAGCTCCAGGATGCTGTTTTAAAATATGGACCATCTCAGGGAAGATTTAAAGAGGGGAAGAGGAAGTCTCCAGAGATAATAAAGGACCCATTAATTGTGAGAAACATGAAAAGGTGCATACTGTGCACCAGGTGTGTGAGGACCTGTAGAGAGCTTCAGGGTGCTGATGCGCTCTCCGTGATTAATAGAGGAGACAGAAGTGTTATAGAGCCATTCTCAGGTGAAAGGTTTGATTGTGAATACTGTGGTAATTGTCTGAGTGCCTGTCCTGTTGGCTCATTGATCTCAAGACTTCACCTTCATGAATACAGACCCTGGATGGTTGAGACAGTAGATGGTATATGTGGAATCTGCGGAGTTGGTTGCAGGATACTCATTCAGAAGCGAGGAAACAGCATAATTAGATTCTGGTCAGGTCTCGGGATGGAAGGTTATATGAATGAGCCAAATAATGGCCTTACCTGTGCAGCAGGAAGGTTTGGCTATGATTTTATTGATCACGAAAATAGACTTAGAAGTGCCTTTATACGGGTTGGAGATACAAGATATACACTTCACCATGGAGAGGCTATCTCAAGGGCTGCAAGCTCCCTGGTTGAGATAAGAAAAAAATATGGTGCCTCTGCAATTGCAGGGATTGCAGGTGGAAGGCTTACAAATGAAGATGCCTATCTCTTTGGAAAATTAATTAGAGGTCTTGGTTCAAATAATCTTGATTCCATAGTAAGGCTTGGTTATCTCCAGATGGAGCAATTTTTTGAAGAACTTCTTGGCCCAGGTGCCACTGCAAACAGGCTTCAGGGAATAGTTAATTCAGAGGCAATAATAGTTGCTGGTGGAGATCCCCTTTCAATAGCCCCGGTATTCGGGATTCACATAAGACAGGCCTATCTAAGGGGAGCAGATGTCCTCACAATAGGCCCCTGCCCCGGGCTTAAAAGGCACAGGACATGGCAGATTGAGGAGAAGTCTCTTATTGAACTGACAGGTCAGATATGGAAAAGCAGGGCCGGGAAGGTGGACCTCAGAGCCGGTGAGAAGCTCCTTTCTTCTCTTTCTGGATTTTTCAGCCAGCCTTCTCAAATTTCACCAGAGCATGGTCCCAAAAAAGGGGATAGCTTTTTTGGGATGCCAGAGCTATCCAGTATAGTGGATAGCCTTTCCAGAAAGGAACTCATATCCATTGTCCTAGGAAACGGAATCCTCCAGAACAAAGAAGGGCCTCTCAACCTGTTCCTTTATGGTATGATTGCCCTTTTGCTGGATGCAAGGGTGTATATTCTTCAGGAATCTCCAAATGAGCAGGGTCTCATAGACATGGGGATTCTTCCTGATATGCTTCCCGGAGGAAGGGATATATCCATTGATGCCTGGAGAGGTCATGTGGAGGAGATATGGGGGTTCCCTGTATCAAATGAAAAAGGCCATACCCTTTATGAGATTATGGAGCTTATTGAGGGAGGTCATATAAAGGCACTCTATATAGCTGGCATTGACCCTGTAACAGAGCTTCCAGGTGGAGGAAGAATCCAGAAGGCATTAAATAAAGTAGAACTCCTGATTGTGCAGGATCCATTCTTTACAGAGACAATGTCTCTTGCCCATATAGGCATACCTGTCAGTACATGGCCAGAGAGAGAAGGAAGTTTTACGAACTTTGAAAGAAGATTACAGTTTTTTAGAAAATCCATAGAGCCGGGATTGAAAGAAGAAATGCTCGAGGACTGGCAGATATTTAAAGAGATAGGACAACTGTCAGGCATATCAATGTCCTGTAATTCAGTAGATGAGATATGGAGAGAGATATGTACTGTCTCAGGCCTTCATAAAAACCTGAGCCCAGCAGAGCTAAAAAAGGGCTTACTCTGGCCTTACAAAGGAGAACCCCTGAGACATACTAAGCCTGTTATAGAGGAATGGCTGGATAGATTACAACCAGAAGATTATCCTAAAGGTTTACAAAAGGAGGGTTTAAAAATATTACTTGAAAAATCTCCCCTGCTTTCTGCTACAATTAGCAGGTATTCTAAAGCCATAGGTTTAATATCAGGAGGACCTGTTGTGAGGATGTCCTCAAAAACTAGACAGAGCCTGAATATTGAAGAGGAACTCAGGATAGCAGGTCCTTTTGGAGAAATGGGATTTCCTGTAAAGATAGATGATACTATTCCTGATGGTGTGCTCCTTGTTCCATTCTTTAAAGAGGGGAAAGGCCTTCTTTCCGTAACAGATTTCGCAATAAGTTCAATAGGTGTGCCTCTTATAGAGTTAAAATTACTCCGGTCAGGGTCCCCAAAAAATCGTCATTTTTGGGGTGCGGAGAAGGAGGAATAGGTTATGTTAGCCTTTATAAATGAGCCTGCAGTTTTAAATATTATCCTTGCTGTAGTGAAGTCAATAATTCTTGTTTCTGTTGCGATGTTTCATGTGGCCTATGCAACATATTTTGAAAGAAAGGCCATAGGTCACATGCAGGTCAGGATGGGGCCCATGAGGGTAGGGCCTCATGGAATACTCCAGCCCATTGCAGATATGGTAAAGCTCTTTTTTAAGGAAGATATTATCCCTGAGAAGGCTGACAGAACGGTCTTTTACTTTGCACCTGTCATATCATTTGTGGCTGCCATAAGCTCTCTTTCAGTAATCCCCTTTTATAAAGACTGGTATGTGGCAAATATCAATATCGGTCTTCTCTTTATACTCGCCATGTCTTCCCTTGGGGCCTATGGTATAGTGATGGCTGGATGGGCATCAAACTCAAAATATGCATTCCTCGGAGGTTTAAGGTCTTCAGCACAGGTCTTAAGCTATGAGATTGCAATGGGATTGAGCCTTGTTGGAGTGATGATAATGGCAGGTTCCCTGAATCTCAGGGAGATAGTGGAGGCACAGAGTAAATTGCCTTACGGTATGTTTGCAATTCCTCAGATACTGGGACTCTTTGTATTTCTTGTAGCTGCCTTTGCAGAGACAAACAGATCACCCTTTGACCTTCCTGAGGCTGAAAGTGAGCTTGTTGCAGGATATTTTGCAGAATACTCTGGATTCAGGTTTGCACTCTTTTATGCTGGTGAATATATTGCAATGATTGTAATGGCCTCTCTTCTTACAGCCTGTTATTTTGGAGGCTGGACATTGCCTCCTTTTATTTTAAAGGCCATTCCTTTGCTCGGTCTTGTGCCTGGCGCCGTCTGGTTTGTTCTAAAGGTATATTTCTTTATCTTTCTCTATTACTGGATAAGGGCGACCCTTCCAAGATACAGGTATGACCAGCTCATGGCTATTGGCTGGAAGGTCTTAATTCCTTTAAGTCTTTTAAATATATTCATTTCTGGCACTCTCAGGATATTGAAGGTCTTTTAGGAGGATTTATGAGATTAAGGGAATTTATACAGAAAGTCTTATTTGTTGAAATACTCAAGGGTATGGCCCTTACGCTGAGCAGGCTCTTTACAAGGCCTGTAACAAGACAGTATCCTGAGGAGAAAAAACAGGCATTACCAGGTTTCAGGGGGCTTCATGCCCTTGCAAGAAGGCCTGATGGAACTGCCCGCTGTGTTGGTTGTGGCCTCTGTGCTGCCATATGTGCTTCAGAATGTATACATGTCTACACCACTGAGGGACCAGATCACCAGAAGATAGTGGAGAGATATGAGATAGAGGTCCTGAGATGTGTTTACTGTGCCCTCTGTGTGGAGGCATGCCCATTTCAGGCAATTGCCCTTACAGAACATTATGAATACGCAAATTATTCAAGGGATGACTTTTATATGACAAAGGAAAAGCTTCTTGAAAACTGGGATAAGTATATGGCCGGTAAGAAGGGAGAGGAATATTTTAAAAAATTCTGGCATCCCCTTGAAAATGATTTCAGAGAGTATGAGGGTCAGCCAGTTTTTGACCCAGAGAGATACAAAAGGAGAAAGGGGAAGATACGGGATATCAGGGGTGAATGGTTGATTTATAAAGGAAACGGAAGGAGGCAATGATGCAGTATATATTTTTTGCCTATCTCTCAGTGGCAATAATTGGTTTATCCATTTTTATCATTACAAGAAAGAACCCTGTCCATAGTGTCCTTGGAATGCTTTTTATGTTTATCCATGTGGGAGCCCTTTATCTATTCCTCAATGCAGAATTTATTGCCGCTGTGCAGGTAATTGTCTATGCAGGTGCAATACTTGTACTTTTTCTCTTTGCCATAATGATACTGAATATAAGAGAGGAGCTTCAGACAGAATTATTTATTGGCTCATGGGTAATAGCAATACCTGTTGTTGCAGGGCTCGTTATAATGCTCTTTCTGGGGCTCAGGGCTGTTAAGCCAGGATATGCAGGACCGCACAACATTGATTACATAAAAACCATGACCCATACAAAGGCATTTGGAAAGGAATTATTCATGAATTATCTCTTGCCCTTCGAGGTGGTTTCTGTTATCCTGCTTGTTGCCATGGTAGGAGCTATCGTACTTGCAAAGAGGAGGTTAAGATGATCGAACTGAACTGGTATATATGGCTCAGCCTTATTGTTTTTACTATCGGCATGCTTGGATTTCTTACAAGGAGGAATATCATCATAATATTTATGTCCATTGAGCTCATGCTTAATGCAGTCAATATAAATCTTGTTGCCATGAGTCATTACATGCAGGATATGCGAGGTCAGATGCTCACACTCTTTGTGATTGCTGTTGCTGCTGCAGAGGCTGCAATAGGCCTTGCCATATTAATAGCCCTATTCAGGACAAAGGCAGCTGGCCATGTTGATGAGGCCACTGAACTCAAGGGATAGGAGGTAAGATGAGATATTATGCACTGATACCATTCTTGCCCCTCTTAGGATTTTTAATAAACATTATCTTTGGAAAGGGATTATTAAGACACAGGGCACACTGGGTCTCTGTTCCAGTGGTTGGCCTATCAATGGTTTTTGCCCTCATGACTGTCGGAGAGGTTATCTCAGGCAATGTGATCAATGAAGACCTCTATAGCTGGGTGGTCTCGGGAGATTTTAAGGTTTCTGTAGGTTTCCTCATTGACCAGCTTACAGCGGTCATGCTTGTTGTTGTTACCGTGGTGAGTTTCCTTGTCCATGTCTACTCCATAGGATATATGCATGGTGATCCTGGATTTTACAGGTTCTTTGCCTATCTCAATCTCTTTACATTCTCCATGCTCATGCTTATTATGTCAAATAATTTTCTTCAGCTTTATTTTGGCTGGGAGGCTGTTGGTCTCTGCTCTTATCTCCTCATTGGCTACTGGTATCAAAAGAAGTCTGCCTCAGATGCAGGAAAGAAGGCCTTTATAGTAAATAGATTCGGAGACTTTGGATTCGGCCTTGGAGTGATTCTTATATTCCTTACCTTCGGGACATTGCATTATGCACCTGTATTTGAAGGTGTCTCTTCAATTGCTGGCAAATCAATAATTCTTTTTGGTCATGAGGTTGACCTCATTACCCTCATAGCACTTCTTCTTTTCTGCGGTGCAATTGGGAAATCTGCCCAGATTCCGCTTCATGTGTGGCTTCCTGATGCAATGGAAGGCCCCACCCCTGTCAGTGCCCTTATCCATGCAGCTACAATGGTTACAGCAGGTGTATTCATGGTGGCAAGGTGCAATCCCATATTCAATCTCTCAGAAATAGCAATGACAGTTGTTGCTGTGACAGGTGCAGTTACAGCACTCTTTGCAGCAACCATAGGGCTTGTCCAGAATGATATTAAAAGGATAATTGCCTATTCAACAATAAGCCAGCTTGGCTACATGTTTCTTGCCTGTGGAGTTGGTGCCTATGGAGCAGGGATATTTCATCTCTATACCCATGCCTTTTTTAAGGCACTGCTGTTCCTTGGTGCTGGAAGCGTTATGCATGCAATGGCAGGAGAACTTGACATATGGAAGATGGGTGGTCTGAAGAATAAACTCAAAATAACATATATAACCATGCTCCTTGCCTCGTTGAGTATATCAGGAATACCTGGGTTTGCAGGATTTTTCAGTAAGGATGAGATACTCTATCAGACCTATTTAAAGGGTGACCTTGGCAAGGTTCTCTGGCTCATGGGAACAGTTACAGCACTTCTTACAGCCTTTTATTCATTCAGGATAATTGCTGTTGCCTTCCATGGCAGGTTCCGTGGTACCCATGAACAGGAGCATCACCTTCATGAATCACCTCCTGTGATGACAATACCCCTTAGCCTTCTTGCAATTGGTGCGGTGGTGGCGGGATGGATAGGTATTCCTCCTATTATTGGAGAGGCCATGGGACTTCATGGTGCCTGGTTTTATGAATTCCTTTCACCAGTAGTAGGCCATCCTCATGCAGAGGGCAGTCATTCTGCTGAGCTCATGGTTATGGCATTGAGCATTATTGTTGGTATCGCAGGAATAATCTTTGCTTTTTATCTCTATGCGGGTGATGCAGAAAGGGCCAAGGCACTTGTTACAAGACCTGTCTTAAAGAAGATACATACTGTTTTGTGGAATAAATACTATGTTGATGAGTTTTATCACCTGATTGTGGTGAGGCCTGCACTATGGACAGCTCGGACAGTAATTGAGGCTGTAACAGATATAGGGATAATAGAGGCAATTGTTAATGGAGTGCCGAGGACCATCGGAAGGTTCTCTGAAAGATTAAGGACTATACAGACAGGCCTTGTTAATCACTATGCTATTTTCATGGTGGGTGCTATGTTCTTTATACTGGCATTTATTTTGATATGGCTGTAAGTTATGGAGGTATAGAATGGGATACCCTGTTTTAAGCACAGTAATATTTCTTCCGGTAATCGGAGCACTCTTACTTCTTCTTATGGGAAGGAGGCAGGAGCTTGCTATAAAATGGTGCAGCCTTATTTTTACAGTTCTTACCTTTATTGCCTCCCTTCCATTGTTTTTAAATTTTGACAAGGCAAGAAGTGATATGCAATTTGTTGAGGTCTTTGAATGGATACCTGCATGGAATATAAAGTATTACCTCGGAGTTGATGGAATAAGTGTACTTTTTGTCCTTCTGAGTGCATTGCTCGGACCGCTCTGTGTTCTTATCTCATGGCATTCTATTAAAGATAAAGTAAAGGAATTTTATATAGCCCTCCTTCTTATTGAGGCAGCAATGATAGGCGTATTTTCATCCCTGGACTTTTTCCTCTTTTATGTATTCTGGGAGGCAATGTTGATCCCCATGTATCTGATTATAGGTGTCTGGGGAGGCCCCAGGAGAATATATTCAGCAATAAAGTTCTTCCTCTATACCCTTGCAGGCAGCGTGCTCATGCTTGTTGGAATAATCGTGCTTTACTTTAATGGAGGTCATACCTTTGACATACTCAGCCTGATGTCTCAGAAATTTCCTTATAAACTCCAGCTCATACTTTTCTGGGCATTCTTTGCAGCCTTTGCAGTAAAGGTTCCCATGTGGCCTGTTCATACATGGCTTCCTGATGCCCACACAGAGGCACCAACAGCTGGCAGTGTAATACTTGCCGGGATACTGATCAAGATGGGTGCATACGGATTTCTGAGATTCTCCCTGCCCCTTTTCCCTGATGCAACAAGGGCAATGGTACCAGTGATGCTTACACTTTCAGTTATAGCAATAATCTATGGTGGGGTTATATGCCTTGTACAGTCAGACCTGAAGAGGCTCATTGCCTACAGCTCGGTAAGCCATATGGGTTTTGTTACACTTGGAATATTTGCCTTAAATCAGCAGGGCCTTGAAGGTGGAATTCTTCAGATGATAAACCACGGGATTGTTACCGGGGCCTTATTCCTGCTGGTTGGAGTGATCTATGACAGGAGTCATTCAAGGGAGATATCCCATTACGGTGGAGTTGCCACTGTGCTTCCTGTATATGCAGGTTTCTTTATGGTATTTACCCTTGCCTCAATAGGACTTCCTGGACTCAACGGGTTTATTGGTGAATTTCTGATTATCCTTGGAGGATTCAAGGCATCCAAGCTTGCAGGTGCACTTGCAGCAACAGGCATAATCATAGGTGCAGCCTATATGCTCTGGCTTTATCAGAGGGTATTCTTCCAGGAGGTTAATCCCAATATAAAGGGTTATAAGGATATGGATTTAAGAGAGATAATAACCCTTGCCCCCCTTGTTGTTCTTGTGGTCTGGATAGGTGTTTATCCAAATACCTTTTTAGGTTTTATGCATGAAAGCGTAAAGCAATTAGTTATAAAGTTACAGTAGGAGGTTATGATGGATTTTTCAAGGGATATTGCATTAATAAAACCTGAGCTCTGGTTAACAGGTCTTGCTATTGTTGTTCTCCTGGCAGAGTTAATAATAAAGAAAAAAGAGGTTATTGCCTTTCTGGGGATCATAGCCATTGCTGTTACAGCCTTTATTACATTAAATGTTGCACCAGGGCTCGCCTTCAAAGAGATGTATACCTCTGATGGTTATTCCATGTTCTTCAAGTTTATTTTTTTTATAAGCAGTATCCTTACGATCCTCCTTTCAATGAGATACCTCGGTAATGAGAATGTGCATTATGGTGAATATTACAGTCTTCTTCTTTTTTCAGTCCTTGGTATGAGCTTTATGGCTTCTTCAAATGACCTTATCCTCCTTTACCTTGGTACAGAACTCATGGCGCTGAGCATCTATGTGCTTGCTGGATTTAAGAGATATGATGCAAGGTCAAATGAGGCAGCCCTTAAATATTTCCTGCTGGGTGCATTCTCTTCAGCTCTTCTGCTATATGGTATATCCTTTATATATCTCCTTACAGGAACGACAAATCTAAGGGAGATAGCTCAAAGGCTCATCTCTGGCAGCTCAGAACCAGTCCTGATGATTGCCCTGCTTTTTCTTGCCTCTGCCTTTGCCTTTAAGATTGCAGCAGTGCCTTTCCATATGTGGTCACCTGATGTCTATGAAGGAGCTCCGACACCAATCACAGCCTTTATGTCAGTTGGTCCAAAGGCAGCAGGCTTTGCAGTTATAGGAAGGGTCTTCATCATAGCCCTTGGTTCCATAGCAGTAGACTGGAAGACTGTATTAATGGTACTTTCGGTTCTCACAATGATAGTTGGTAATGTCCTTGCTATCAGCCAGACAAATATAAAGAGGATGCTTGCCTATTCATCCATTGCCCATTCAGGATATGCCCTCCTTGGCATAATAGCAGGGACACCTGAAGGCATAGGAAGCACCATGCTTTATCTCTTTATCTATGCCTTTATGAATATAGGTGCCTTTGCTATAGTGACGATCATGGGCAGAGAAGGTGAACAGCTTTCTGATTATGAAGGCCTGGGTAAAACAGAACCCCTCTGGGCAGCCCTTATGCTTATATTTATGTTTTCCCTTACAGGCATTCCACCAACAGCAGGATTTGTTGGAAAGTTCTATCTCTTCATGTCTGTTATAAATGCTGGCTATACAGGGCTTGCGATTCTGGCTGTTATAATGAGTGCAGTTTCAGCCTATTTTTATCTCAGGGTGGTGATGCTCATGTACATGAAAGAACCCTCAAAGTCTGTCTCGGTAAGCCCGAATCTTCCAGAGGCCCTTGCAGTAACGATTACTACAGGGCTTGTACTTTTAATGGGAGTGTCACCTTATTACTTTATAGAATTTGCAAAGGCTGCAATGAGCCTTATATAAGGGTTAACTGAAAATTAGAAAATCAAGTCTTCAAGGATTCCGAAAAATCAATAGATTTTTGAGAATGCCTAAAGTCCTAATTCCGTAAAAATGAGTGATTTTTATCCTTAATGGTAAAGTAATATTTGCATATGAAGGGCATGGCTTGACTCTATTATGTGGGTCTATTACTCTCTGATAACCTTTCTTCTCTGGGGTATATGGGGATTTTTTGCCAAGCTATCATCGCATTACATAAGCCCGCAGGCAGTTTATCTATGGGGTAGTGCAGGTGCATTAATAGTAACCCTCTTATCGCTTCTTTTTCTTGGTTTTCATTTTGAGATTCAAACCAGAGGTATGCTTTATGGATTGCTGGCAGGCCTGACAGGTGGTGGAGGTGTTATATTCTTTTACTATGCCATGAAGGAAGGAAAGGTATCGTTGGTGGTAACCACAACAGCGCTTTACCCATTGGTGACCATATTGTTGAGCTATTTAATCCTGAGGGAAGAGCTTTCTCTCAAACAGGCAATAGGTATGGCCTTTGCACTGATTGCAATGGTCTTGATGGCAGGTTAAAATATTTTATGACTATCCGTCAGACACTTGAAGAGATTGAAAAAAAGATCCTTCATCCAAAGGCCTGTCTAAGCTCACAATCCAGAGGAAGGCTTAAGGAAGAGGCTGAGGATGAAATAAGGACATGCTTTCAGAGGGACAGAGACCGCATTATCCACAGCAAGGCATTCAGGAGGCTCAAACACAAGACCCAGGTCTTTCTTGCTCCAAAGGGTGATCACTACAGGACCAGGCTCACCCATGTACTTGAGGTCTCGCAGATTGCAAGGACCATTGCAAGGTCATTGAGGCTCAATGAAGACCTTACAGAGGCAATAGCCCTTGGCCATGACCTGGGACATACACCTTTTGGCCATGCTGGAGAGGCAGCCCTGAGGGAGATACATCCAGGAGGATTTGATCACTATGTTCAGAGTCTGAGGGTCGTTGATTTTTTAGAAAAGGATGGAAAAGGCCTTAATCTCACCCATGAAGTCAGGGATGGTATTGTTAAGCACTCAAAAGGTAAGGGCAATATAGTTCCAGAAAATCCAAAGGACAGGGCAATAACACTTGAAGGTCAGATAGTGAGGCTTGCTGATATAATTGCCTATGTGAATCACGACCTTGATGATGCCCTGAGGGCAGGAGTAATAAAGAAGGCTGATATTCCCCAGATAGTTACAAAAGTTCTTGGCGATACCCATTCAGAGAGGATAGATACCGCTGTAAAGGATGTGATAAAGACATCTCAAAAGTTAGATCTTGTGGAGATCAGGATGAGCTCAGGTATCTCTGAGGCAATTTATAAATTAAGGGATTTTCTTTTTGAAAGGGTTTATGAAAGTGAGTCAATAATAAGTGAATTCAGGAAGACAAAAAAAATCTTGCAGGAGCTTTATTCTTATTATCTTGAGCATATAGATGAAATCCACAGGGCTATACTGCCTGAAAAAAAGGTTGACAGACACAGGATGGTCTGCGATTTTATAGCAGGCATGACGGATAGATTTGCCCTTTCCACCTATGAAAGGCTCTTCCTCCCCCATGGCTGGACAGTGTATTAATTTTTGAGATTAAGGTGAAAAAGGATATAGCAATAATAGCCTCAGTTGACTTTGAGCTTTCCCTGATAGCAGCTTATCTTGGGGCTGAAAAACTAAAGTTCCATGAACCAATAAAAAAGGACAATATCATCCTCTGTCTTTCAGGGATAGGGATGGTTAATGCTGCGATTGCATCCACAAGGATTATGGAGCTCTATTCTCCATCTATGATTATTTCCACTGGAGTCTGCGGTGCCTGTAAAGATTCCGGACTTGATATAGGAGACATTGCACTGGCTGAAACAGAGATCTACGGAGATACAGGCGTGGTAATGAATGGAGATCTTCAGGATTTAAAGACCCTTGGTTTACCTGTTATAAGAAGGTCTTCTATGGAGATATTTAATGAGATACCTATCATGAATTCTTATAAAGAAGCGATAGCTGACATCTGTAATAGCCTTGGCTTAAAGCTCAGGTGTGGAAGATTTGTCACAGTAGCAGGAATAACTGGTAATCCTGAAATGGCTCAAAGCATACAGAGGAGATGGGATGCTATCTGTGAAAACATGGAAGGTGCTGCTGTTGCCCATGTGGCCTTATTAAATAAAATTGAGTTTATGGAGATAAGGGGTGTCAGTAACATGGCAGGTGACAGGGATAAAAGCAGATGGGATTTGAGACTGGCAGCAGAAAACTGTCAGAGGGTCCTGTGTAGATTTATTGATGAACATGGCAAGGATATTTAAGACTAAAATCCATGCTGTTTTATCTTTAAAGCTACACTTTTAAAAAACCCGAAACTTACATAAAGAAATAGCAAGATATGCCTCAAAACTTTTATAAGGCAGCAATGATCAAGATACAGGATTCAGAATACAGATTTTTAAAATTATCATGTATCATGGATTTTAGGGTAGCGCAATAAAGGCCTCTCGGCATGTCCTGCTACCTCTATCGGTACTTTTTGGATGTGCATGACTTCTCCACTGGCACTCTTTATTTATGTTATAATCAACCTGTGCTATAGAAATATTAATCTATAAAAATAAAAGAGGTGATATATGTCCAAATCACAGAATTATCAGGATGCCTATCTTAATCAATTAAGGAAGGAAAAGGTCCCTGTAACTGTGTTTCTTACAAATGGAGTAAGGCTTAAAGGAATTATCAAGGGGTTTGATAACTTTGTAATAATAATAAAAGAGGCCAATACCATGATGGTCTATAAGCATGCAGTTTCTACTATTGTTCCGGACAGGGAGATTGAGTTCACCCCGCAGGAGGAGGTGGCGAAGTAACAGTTCAGATGCATAAAAATCCCGTTCCCACTGTGGATATTATAATTGAATATAGAGGAGGGATTATTCTCATTAAAAGAAAGAATGAACCAAGGGGCTGGGCAATTCCAGGGGGATTTGTGGATTATGGTGAGACCCTTGAATCTGCAGCAGTGAGAGAGGCAAAGGAAGAGACCAATCTTGATATAGAACTTATAAGGCAGTTTCATACCTATTCTGATCCAAAAAGGGATCCAAGAAGACATACAATTTCAACGGTCTTTATTGCAAAGGGCTCTGGTGAGTTAAGGCCTGGAGATGATGCAGAGGATGCTGGAATATTTAATCAAGATAATTTACCTGAGCCAATAGTCTTTGACCATAGAGAGATATTGAATGACTATTTTTTGAAAAGATATTAAGGAGGAAGTATCCATGCTTAAATTCATGAGAAAACATGCAAAGTTTTTTTATTTTTTCTTCTTTATAATAATAATCTCCTTTGTCTTCTTTTATGTTGGGCCTATAGATAAATCACAGAATCTCGTAGCTGTAAAGGTAAATGGTGACAGGATTTATGCAGAGGAATACTGGAGGACCTTTGAAAACCTGAGGAGATATTATTCTGAAAGAACTCAGATTGATGAGGCAATGGAAAAAAAACTCAAGCAGGAGGCACTTGAGGCACTTATAAATGACAGGATACTCTCAAGGATAGTGGATGAATTTGGGATAAAGGTCAGCGACAGGGAGGTTGAGGATGCTATTGTAAACAACCCGATATTTATGAGAAATGGGGTTTTTAATAAAGAACTTTATATCTGGACACTCAGGCAGAATAGACTTGCTCCAGAGATGTATGAAGCATCTCTCAGAAGATCGCTGAGGATTGCAAAACTCAGGAGACTTATTGAAGGTACTGTTGAGTTTGAAAGCCAGGCATTAAGCATATCAGGAGACAATGACCTTGCAAAGGCTTTAAAAGAGGCGGTCCTTTTTGAGGAAAAAGACAGGCTTCTTAAGGCTTATATTGATGGCTTGAAAAGGTATATGAAGATTGAAAAAAATCCTGATTTTCTAAAGAGAGAGGGTCTTTCCTGAAGATGCTTGAGACTTTCTAAAAAAGGAAGGGGTTTTCTAAAAAAGGGAAAGATTTTTAAAAAGAATATTTTTTTAAAAGAAATTTTTCGGCACAAAAATTGCGTCATTATATCTACTCAAAAACGAAAGGAGGTGAGCAGTGTGAAGAGGATAATTGCATTGTTAACAGTAGCAATCTTTGTCCTTACTGTAGGTATTGCCTTTGCAGAGCAGGCAACACAGCCAGCACCTGCACCAGAAAAGAAGGAGGCTGCACCTGCTGAAAAGAAGGCTCCTACAAAGTATCTCTCAGTAAAAGGTGAGGTTACAGCAGTTGATCCTGCTACTAACAGCTTAACTATCAAGAGCAAGAAGCAGGAGGTTCAGCTTTCAGTAACAGATAAGACAAAGATTATGATTGGCAAGGAAAAGAAATCTCTTGCTGATGTGAAGGTAGGGGATGCTGCAACAGCAAAGTATAAAAAGGAAAAGGATAAGAATGTTGCTACATCCATTAATGTGACACCAAAGAAGGCTGAGGTAGCACCTGCTCCAGCAGCACCAGCAAAGAAGTAAAAATGAGATTGGGTTGAGAAGGGGATAGCTCTCCATCTCAACCCTTTTATTTATATTTTTAGAACAAAAATGGTCATATGTTTTTACTAAAACAGAAGGGATTGATAATAGCCTTATTCATTATTTTATTTGGCAATATAATTCTTGTAGAAGATTGTCACGCTAAAATATATAAATATGTGGATAAAAATGGTACCCCATGTTTTACAGATAGCCTTCATGCTATCCCTGAGGAGTACAGGAAGGATGCAATAGAGATAGAAGACAGACCGGGTTCATCTGAGATTAAATCTGCAGGGGAGCAAGCAATTCATTCAGTAAAGACAGATAGAAAAGAAGAAAAGACCATATGGCAAAATCTTTTCCGTAGCAATTTATTTAAATCAATTATTGTGATAACAGTTTTTCTTTTTTTCTTCATAATTGCCGGGAAGGTAGCCAACTATATCGGACATGGAAGAGCTGCAACAATTATTAGGATAGTTCTAACCTTTCTTCTATTGGTATATTTATTTAATTTACATGCACAAAGGGTAATTAATACCTTTATTGAAATAAAGGGTCAAATAATGGGTATTAAAAAGCAGGTAGAAGAAAGGGATGAGAAAATAAACAAATTAATAATGGCACCCTATGAAGAGCCCGGTAAATAAGAATTATTAAGGGCAAAAAAGAAAAATTATAAATTCAGGGGATTACCCAGGTGGCCAGTGCATGGGCCTACCACCGAGTAAGTGAAGATGAATATGAAAAACCGTCTGACCTGCCTCCCTGTTGCAATTAAGAACCAGCCTGAAACCTCTTTCAGCAATACCCTTCTCGGTTGCGATTCTGCTGGCTACAAGAAACAGGTGACCTATTAATTCCTGGTCTTCCTTTTTTAATTCAAGAACAGTGGATATGTGTTTTTTGGGGATTACAAGGACATGCACGGGTGCCTGAGGATTTATATCCTCAAAGGCAAGAGAGATTTGATCTTCATAGAGGATTTTAGAAGGAAGTTTTTTTTCAGCTATCCTGCAAAATATACACTCCATATTATTCCTCTAAATCTTGCTTAAAAATTTTTTGGCTCCAGCTCTTCTCCCTTTATATTTCTATAAAAACATGTCCTGTGCCCTGTGTGGCAGGCACCTTTGCCGTGCTGGATGACCTTTATCAAAAGGGTGTCGGCATCACAATCAACAAGTATCTCCTTCACTTCCTGAACATTTCCTGAGGTCTCTCCCTTCTTCCAGTATTTCTGCCTTGACCTTGACCAGAAGTGGGTATATCCTGTCTCTATGGTCAATCTTAAGGCGTTTTCATTCATATAAGCCATCATAAGTACCTCTCCAGTATTTATATCCTGGATAATTGCAGGTATCAGGCCTTTTTCATCGTATTTTAATTCCTTAATCATCCTGCCTCCTTATCTGTCACTTTGCCTTTATCTTTCACTGAATCTTTTGAGGGACAGGGCCCCTCAAACTCCTCTTTTATAATTTTTAATTAAAAATTTATTTTCAGGGATTTCAAAGGGGCGAAGCCCCTTTGAGAATCTCCATAACAGATGGGAATCTTTCAAGTTCTGTATGGGGTAAAAAGAGGGCAGATAGATATTCATCCATAAAACCTCTTGATACAGAGAGCTCCATATAGGTCATCTTCTGACTTATTTCCTCTGCCTCCTTCCGCATCCTTTTTGAAAGCAGACACAGATAGGCCCCTGCAATGGATGTATTTCCAAGAAAAACAAATCTATCAACAGGCAGGTCAGGAAGCATTCCAAGAAGTATTGCCTTCCTGGGGTTAAGATAATTTCCAAATCCACCTGCTATATAAACCTTCTCAATGGAGTTGAGATCAAGCCCTGCTTCTTTTAAGATAAGTGAAACGCCTGCATAGATTGCAGCCTTTGCCCTCATGATATTCTCAATGTCAGGTTCAGTGAGAACAATACTGAAGGTTGTCTCACCTCTTCTGTCCTCATAAAAGACATATTCAGGACCATCATCTCCTTCTCTAATCCTTTTTGTTCTTTCCTTGATAAATTTTCCTTTCTGATCAATTATTCCATTTAAAAACATCTCTGAGATTGCATCAATCATACCAGAACCGCATATCCCGATAGGCTTCCCATTTCCGATAACTGAAAATTCTGGTTCAAGGGTGTTTGGATTAAATCTAATCTCTTCTATTGCACCCTTTGTTGCCCTCATGCCAGATTTTATTCCGCTTCCTTCAAAGCAAGGACCTGCCGAGCAGGCTGCTGTCATCAACCATTCATTGTTTCCAACTACTATCTCACCATTTGTTCCTATATCCATAAAAAGGGATATCTCAGGGTGTCTGTGCATCCTGGATGCAAGGACACCTGCTACAATATCTCCACCAACATAGCTGGCCACACAGGGGATGGTGTATACAGGGGCCTGAGGATTTATGTTAAGTCCTGCTGTACCTGCCCTCCAGACAGGAAAGAAATTTACAGTTGGTATATAGGGCTCTTCCCTTATTGAACCTGGATCAAGCCCCCAGAAGATGTGACTCATGGTTGTATTGCCTGCTATGGTAGCTGATAGGATATCCTCTTTGTTTATAGAGTGTCTAGTTGCCATTGAATTTGTAATTGTGTTTATGTCCTCAATAACTGCCTTTGTCAATTCCTCAAGCCCATTCTTTTCAGTGGCATATATTATCCTTGTTATTACATCGTCACCATATCTTATCTGTGAGTTATATGTGGAGCCTACATCAACTATCCTTCCATCATCAAGGTTAACAAGATATACAACAACTGTTGTAGTTCCGATATCCACAGCTATGCCATATCTTGGTGTATCTTTCTGGGCTGATATAAACAGGGCCTCCAGTGAATTGGTGCCGGAGGTAACAGTCCCCGTTTCTGCTAAGCTACAGCCAAGGCAGTCAGCATAGTGGACCCTTATGTCCCAGTCATTTTTTCTCAGGGCACCGGAAAGGTCTTTTAAAAATCTATTTGAGAATCTCAGGCCTTCAAGACCTTTGTCTTTTAATGCCCTTTTCAGTCTTTCAAGGTCACTGATATTATCAATAATGGTAGGATGAGGAAGATTAAGGTCTAAATACCTTACAAGAGGTGATATATCCCCTCCAAGAGATAGAAGAAGCTCAAAAAGGTCTCTACCTTTTGAGATGGCAATCTTGTCTCCAACAGTAAGCTTTGAATCCTCTGGAACCTCAATAATAAGGTCAGCAAGCGGGATTGTCTGGCAGGCAAGGACAAAGCCCTTTTTTCTTTCCTCAGCAGTAAGCTTGCCAGAACCTTTAACCTCAAAGGAGCCGTCAATAATCCTTATCCTGCATTTCCCGCATGTTCCTTTTCCACCGCAGGAAGCAACAAGATAAAATTCAGCCTCCTTAAGGGCCCCAAGGACAGTCTGTCCCTTTCTGATAGAAAAACTATCACCACTTGTAAGCTGAAGCTTCATGGATGTTCCTGATTTTTAAAAGGCCCCATACCTTATAGGGCCCGTTAACTTACTCAAATTTTATTGCCTGAGATGGACATACATCTGCTGCTTCCTGACAATTGCAGGTGTTGCATTTATCGGGTCCTATTACCCATGCCTTCTCATCTCTGAGTTCAAAGACCTCTGGACAGAGTTCCACACAGGAACCGCAGCCTATACAAAGATCCTGATCAACTACTGGGGTCATAGTTTACCTCCTTATAAAGGAATTAAGACAGGTAAAATCCTGCCCTCACAAACCGGGATAACCCGTATTTCTGTAGGTTTAATATTATAACATTCCTTTTAAAATAAATATGAGATAAATCATGTCCGAAATCAACGGTTGATAACAAAGGTTTTAATAGCTCGGAAACTAAGAAGCCCGCTTGTTTTTGGGTAGAACAATTCAGATGCCCTATCAATAAGCTTCCTATACATTACTAACTTCACCTTTTGAGTGAAGACCTCTTGCTACATAATAAATAAAAAATGTCGCATTGTAAAGCCGTTGAGGCAGGCTGCCAATTTTCTAATGGCAATCTACGGTGCCGGAGAAACAAATTTACTTAGTCTTAAATATGTTATTATAAAAAATGTCATTTATAATAGCCTTTGCAGGAAAAGGCGGAACAGGTAAGACGACCCTCTCTGCCCTCACTATAAGATTTCTCATGGAGAGGCGGCGAGGTCCTGTCCTTGCTGTGGATGCTGATAGTAATTCCTGTTTGAATGAGGCACTTGGTGTTCAGGTTCACGCAACTGTTGGACGGCTGAGGGAAGAGTCTCTTCAAACTATAAGGGCTGGTGAGGAAAGGCCCGGGGGCATGAGCATGGAACAGCTTTTTGACTACAGTATCCAGCAGAGTCTTATTGAGGCAAAGGGCTTTGACCTGCTTGTGATGGGCAGGCCAGAGGGTCCTGGTTGTTACTGCGCAGCGAATAATATTATAAGAAAATATACCGACAGGCTTTCAGAGCATTATCCCTATGTGGTTATTGATAATGAGGCTGGTATGGAGCATCTATCCAGAAGAACCACCCATAATGTGGATATCCTTTTTATAGTTAGTGATGCAACAAAGAAAGGTATTCTTACAGCCAGAAGAATCAACGAGCTTGTGGATGAGCTTAAACTTGAAGTAAAACAGAGGTACTTGATAATAAACAGGGTTCAGGAAGACCCTTCATCCTTAATAAACCTTGCACAAGAATACGGGTTAAATATCGCTGGATGGCTTTCAGATGACCCTGTGATTGGTGAATACGATCTCAAAGGAATACCTATCATGCAGTTACCCGAAGGCTCAAGGCTGCTTAGAAATTTTTATGATATCTTGAATAGTTTGTTATAATAACTTATGTCTTTGCCTTTTTCTTTTAAACCTCTTACCCTGAAGCAAAAGCTTGTCTTAATAATGGTAGGGCTGTTCTTTGCACTCTTGAGCATTCTTTTAATTCTATACTATCAAGCAGAAAAGACCCTCTACAGGAATCTTCAGGATCAGATAACAGCTCTTTCAAAGGTTATCCAGGTCGGAGTTGAAGAGGTTACAGGTGCATCAGATGAAAAAAGATTAAAGGCCTATCTTGCTCAATTGAGCTCTAAAGGGATAAAGGAGATATCCATTATAAGCAATTCCGATGAGATAGTTGCAAGCACAAATCCTGAAAAAATAGGCAGCTCAATAAATCCAGGGAAAAAAGAGATGATAATAAAGGCAGAACTGGGAGAACCTGTTACTGCTGAGGGAAGAACATATAACGTAATTATACCAGTTATAACCAATAATGAGCATTATGGTTATCTTCATCTGCAGATTAATACAGAGGATTTTTCAAAAATGCTCAGATCAAATCTTTATAAGAGAATACTTGTGACATTATCAATCTTTCTCTCAGGGATAATAATAATTGTCTTTCTCTCAGCTCAGTATACAAGGCCTATTCAGGATATTATTATAGCAGTAAGAAAGATTATGGCAGGTGACTATAAATACAGTCTCACTGTTAATTCTCCTTTAACCCCCAAAAAACTTCGTTTTTTGGGGGACCCTCCCGGTGAAGTCGAAGAATTAAATAAGAATATACAAAGGATGGCACGGATTCTTGAGACACAGCAGAAACTTCAGGAGAATCTGAGGAAGGCCGAACATCTCGCAACTGTAGGACAATTTGCAAGGGAGGTTGCCCATGAAGTAAGAAATCCTTTAAATTTTATTAATCTTACAATTGACCATGTGAGGGCAAGATTATCTCATGATAGTGCATTTCAGAAAGAAATAGAGCTTCTTGACACAGTAAAAAAGGAAGTGCACAGACTTGATGGACTCGTAAATAATTTCCTTGAATATGCAAGACCCCTCAGGGTTAATAAAAAAGAAACTAATTCAGGGGTTTTATTTAGAGAGATTATAGACTTAATAAGGACAAAGGCAGATTCAACAGGTATCCGGCTAAGAACAGATTTTTTATCCTTACCCTCTCTCATGATAGATGCAGACCTTTTTAAAACCGCCCTTATGAATATAATACGGAACTCCTTTGAGTCCATGCCTTCTGGAGGGCTGCTGAGCATAAGGACATGGGATGAGGATAAAAATTATTTTATTGAGATCTCAGATACAGGCGAAGGCATATCAGAAGAAGACCTCGGTAAGGTCTTTGAACCCTTTTTCACAACAAAGCAGTATGGCCTCGGTCTTGGTCTTTCAACTGCAAAGAGGATAATTGAGGAGCATGGAGGCTCTATCTCTATAAAAAGTAAAAAAGGACAGGGAACCACCTTGGGGATATGCCTGAGCCTGATAGAAGTATGATGAAGGGATGGAACAAATGGATGTTATAGTTGTTGACGATGAAGAAAACCAGAGGAATATAATTGTTACAATCCTCCGTGAAGAAGGTATAGATGCCAGGGGAGCAGCAGCTCCTGAGGAGGCTATGGAGCTAATAAAAAAATATAAGCCAGAGGTTGTCCTCACGGACCTCAGGCTCGGCAGTATGGACGGTATAGAATTAATGGAGAGGGTCTATTCTCAGTCAGACTCAAGACCACCTGCCTTTATAATCCTTACAGCCTATGGCACTATAGACTCTGCAGTTACTGCAGTGAAAAAAGGTGCCTTTGATTATCTTACAAAACCTGTTGACAGGGATGTCCTTCTTATATCAATAAAGAGGGCTATTGAAAGAGAGAGGATTATAAGGGAAAATATCAGGCTTAAAGAAGAGCTATCTGAACATTTTAAGATTGAAGGTATAATTGGTAGATCC
Organism: Thermodesulfovibrionales bacterium; assembly: GCA_041082235.1. GTDB lineage: Bacteria > Nitrospirota > Thermodesulfovibrionia > Thermodesulfovibrionales > CALJEL01 > CALJEL01. The sequence goes on from JBDOIG010000079.1 coordinate 50,627, forward strand.
CCCATTTTTTTGAAGGCCCTTTCAATCGCCAGGAGGGTCTCTTCTACAAATGCTACTGTTCTTATAACAGGTGAGAGTGGAACAGGCAAGGAGCTTCTTGCAAAAGCAATCCATTACAACAGTCCAAGGAGCACAAGGCCTTTTGTGGCAATAAATTGTGCATCCATCCCCGAGACATTGATAGAAAGTGAGCTCTTTGGATATGAGGCAGGTGCCTTTACAGGTGCTGTGGCAAGGAAAAAGGGTCTCTTTGAGGCTGCCAATGAGGGTACATTATTTCTCGATGAAATAGGAGACCTTCCACTAACAACTCAGGCAAAGCTTCTGAGGGCACTTCAGGAAAAAGAGATAATGAGACTTGGGGGAAGAGAACCAATTAAGATAGATGTCAGGATCATAGCAGCTACAAACAAGGACCTTGAAGAAGAACTGAAAAAAGGAAGGTTCAGAGAGGATCTTTTTTATAGATTAAGGGTTATAACAATAGAAATGCCACCTCTGAGGCAAAGGAAGGAGGATATTCCTCTTCTGGTAGAGCACTTCATAAAGAAATATTCAAAGGAGTTTCAAAAGACAATAAAGGGTATAGAACCACTTGTCCTCAGGAGGCTCGAAGGATATCACTGGCCTGGTAATGTTAGGCAGCTTATGTCAGTAATTGAGAAGGCAGTGATAATGGCTGATGAGATTATAAGGATTGAACATATTAAAGACGAATTAAAAGACTTCACAGCTCAAGGCCTCTATGATATTGATATCCCGCCAGAGGGCATTAATCTTGAGGAACTTGAAAAAGAGCTTCTAAAAAAGGCGATGGAGAAATCAAATGGAATTATAGCCAGGGCGGCAAAACTTCTTGGTCTCAGTTATAAGGCCTTCTGGTACAGGTGGCAGGCCCTAGAAAAAGCGGAAGTCAGGGGGCAGAACCCTGATAAGTAACTTTTATAGACAGATGGGTTTGCAGGAGAAATCCTGTGTTATATAGGAGAATCTCTTCTTAAACTCTATCGGTGATATCCCTGTAAGCTTAGATAGCTTCTTTAAATTAGTTCCTCTGAAATCATTTCGCTCAAGCCGTATCATGTACATCCTGCCGACCCTGTAGGTCTCTGAATTTATATCCACAAGCCTTGGACTTATCCTCCCTTTGAAGTCTGTCAATTCTTTAAAGGCAATAGGATGAAGTCTTCCCTCATAGAAGGTGATTATAGAACCTTTACCGCCTTCAAGCAGAAATCTTACAGCACCATATCCAAGATTCCTTGTGTATTCCACATCAAAGGGTATAGGAGCCGCTGCCCTCAGTTCATAGCCGATATTTTTATCAACAATAGTTACATCTATTCCGTATTCCTTAAGTGTCTTTTTTACTTCATGCTTTAAGACCCTGCCAAGCTGTATCTCTGAAAGTCTGATCCTTCCTGTCTCATCCCTTTCAAGATACTCATACTTGCTGAGTTCATTTATATCAATTTTTTCAGCTATCCCCTCTGCCAGTATTGCCACTCCATGGTTTCTTAACATGGAAAGTCTTTTTATTATTGAGCCCGCCAGTATATCTGAGATCATCCTGAGAGGAACGACCCTTTCCTTAAATTCCTCAGGGATAAGGGTTATTGTTGCACCTGATGATTTACCAATTCCAAGGGCGAGGTGACCTGCATGCCTTCCCATGGTAGTTACAAAATACCATCTTTCCATTGTCCGTGCATCTTCCATTATATTTTTTACAATCTCCACACCCCAGTGCCTTGCTGTCTCGTATCCGAATGTTGGCATCCCGCCTGGCAGGGGTATGTCATTATCAATCGTTTTTGGCACATGGGCAACTGATAACCATCCTGCCTCTTTCTGGATCCAGTTTGCCATAAAGGCAGTACCTTCTCCACCAATTGTTATTAGATAACGAATACCTAACTCTTTCAATGTCTTCAACAGCACCTTGAATTTTTCCTTTACCCTGTCAGGATAATCCCTGGATGTGCCAAGAATGGAGCCTCCCTGTGTATGGATCCTCGAGACATCATTGATGGTAAGTTTTATAATTGAACTTTTATCACCATTGAATAGGCTTTTAAAACCTCCCTTAACGCCTATCACCTCATAGCCTTCATTTATAGCCTCTATAGTTGCTGAACTGATGACACCATTTATACCAGGTGCAGGACCACCCCCAATAACTATTCCGAAATATCCCTTTTTCATTCTTGCCATAAATTACTGTGATGAAGTCCCTCTAACTCCCTGATATATTAAATTTATTATTTGAGCTTCAAGAGGCAAGGCCTCTTTATAGCACTGTATGATTTTTGCTCAGGAAACTTTTTATTTAACCTTTGCCCTCACAATTTCCACAGTATTTGTAACCCTGAGTTTTTTAAATAGTAATTCAAACCTCGCTTCCAGCTCATCTCTAATCCTTGCCTTAACATCTTCTGGAAGGTCCCACCACCTTTTCTTTAATGCACCAAATCCCTTTTTCCTCACCTTGTATATAAACTGTTCCTCTGTTTCACCCTCTTTTTTCTCTGATAAAAATTCTTTTTTAAGATATTCATAGACCTCCTCCCTGAAGCTTGATGGAAGATGTTTACTTTCATAAAGTATATTTTGAAAACCTGTTGCAAGATGTATCTCCGCCGTGCCCACCTGGGGGAACATATCAAAGGCATCTTCAGGTAATGTGGAGGCTCCGTGCTGAACAGCCCCAGCAAGACCGTATTCCCTCCTTGCTATTTCTGAGAGATTTTTGAGTGTCTCAAAATCTATGCTGACCTGTTTGAGGCTTCCATCAGGAAGCACTATGCCTCCATGAGAGGTACCGGTCTGAACACTTATCTTGCTGAGACCATCGCTGTATCCCAGAAATTTTTCCGATTTTTTGGGGACCCCTTTATCCTTTGCTTTAAATACCCTATTAAATCCATCAAGAAAGGCCCTTAATTCTTCGGGTGTGCTGTTTTTATGTCCTATCTCTCCTATCTCTCCACCTATGGATATGGAGACTCCTTCTGGTTCAAGGGATCTTATGTGTTCAGCAAGTATTGCAGTATATTCAAAATTAGGGCGCTGCTGTTCAGAAATATCATCTCTGGATAAATCCACAAGGGTTGAGCTGTCAATGTCTATATTATAAAACTCAGCCTCTATTGCCTCTCTGATTAATTTTTTAAGATAATTAATCTCACCATCCGGGTCTTTTTCAAAGTTTCTTTTTACAATCTGAAAGTGATCACCCTGAAGAAAAACAGGCCCTCTGTATCCTTCCCTTACAGCTGCAGAAAGGATAACAGCACTGTATTCAAGAGGCCTCTGCCTTGTATATCCTATCTCTGAGCGAGCAATCTCAAAGATAAATGCCCCGACATTGTATTGAACAGCCTTTCTAAAGGCAGCCCTTGCAACATCATAGGTGAGCCCCCTGATGTTTATGGCTGGGACAGTAAACTTAGGATAGTCCTTTGCAAAATATTCATAAAGCCCCTTTATGGAGGCAGGCCAAACGCCCCGTGACTTTGCCTCTTCTTTTAACTGAATCAGGACCTCTCTTTTTTTATCTTCATCTTCAGTAAATACAGCTTTATAAACCCTTTCATCAAGCAAATTACTCACTGTTCCTCCTCAAGTTTTTTAAGCCCTTGCTTTTCAATAGTTTCTTCCTCAGATAGCTTTATGCTGATATCCCTGACGAATTCAGGACAGTGTATGGATTTTCCTGAGATGGTGAATTTTTTATGACAGGTCTCCCTCCAGGCACATATGGCGCAGCATTCTATTTTTTCCATAATCTCACCCCCCTAACAGTTCAGTACCCAAAAACTTCAGATTTCTGGGTACCTCGATACAAAAGGGTTTATAAATTTAAACCTCCGTGCTTATATTTATGATACCATGAAAGGACTATTTCTATGTTGTAAATAATGGAGTCTTTGGAATTCATTATATATAAGGTATTGGCTATATGGAATATCTCTTTTTTGATCCTTTCAACAGGCGGTGGCTCTTTAAAAAAATTGCCCAGCTCCTCCTCAAACATGGGAACTATCTTATCCTTCATCCTGAGTTCTGTATCCATAAAAAAGATACTCAATTCAGGAGAGAGGGTTTTTATCCTTTTTAAAAAAGCCTTTATCTCCTTCTGGTAGATCTGTTTTGGTGGAGAGGATTTGACCTCTGCATAGAGGATAGAGTTATTGAATTTTGCTATTACATCATAATCTCCATCAGCTGTTATTTCACCTTTAGGTGAAATGGCGGGTCTTTTAATTCTTATCCCCCATGTTGACTCCATTAAAAATTCCCTTTTCAGAATTTCTGAAAAAAACCATTCAAGGGTCTCACCAAAACTCTTTACAGGTCTTGTGAGAAAAAATAATTCCCTCTCAGGAAATTTATCAACCAGTTTAATATTTTTTAGATAGGATATGTATTCTTCTGTTACTTTTTCTGTGGCATAACGTGTTACCTGAGCATGTGTAAAACCCTTCTGAAATTTAATAACATCTCTTAAGAATAAACGGAACGAGTATTTATGTAGCTTTTTGTAATAATCTTCAATATAGAGGGGCTCTGGTATGAGGAGGTCCTCAGATGGTTCTTTGGTGTAGATCTTAAGGCCTCTTTTTCTCAGGAGGGCTTCAATTGAAGGAGATAATTCCCTTATAACCTTTCTTAGTCTTTTAATTTCTTTTTTGTAATAAGAAAGGGGAAGTTTTTCAGTCATCGGAAAGTATCTTTACAACAACCCGTCTGTGCCTGGGACCATCAAATTCACAAAAATATATAGCCTGCCAGGTTCCAAGAACAAGTCGCCCATCTTCTATAAAGACAAATTTATCAATACCTACTATCGTTGATTTAATATGGGCATCTGCATTGCCCTCCCTGTGGAGGTAATTAAGGTCCTGGGGTGCAAGTCTTGTCAGGAGGCTCTGGATATCCCTCTGGACTGATGGATCAGCTCCTTCATTTATAGTTATACCAGCGGTTGTGTGCGGTACAAAGAGGAAACAAATGCCATTTTTAATTCCCTCATTATCAATAAGCTTCTGGATCTCAGAGGTTATATCAATAAACTCTGTTCTTGATTTACTTTTTACAGCAATGTTTTTTACCTTCATTATATTGCCTCCAGCAAAAGCGCGAACTAATGCAGTCTAAAGTTTGTAGCCGATCTTTCTCAGAAATTCCTTTCTCTTAATTCTGTCTTCCTTGCTCTCAACTCCCTTTGGTGAAGCTCCATCTATAACACCCATTATACCTCTTCCCTGTTCTGTCTGGGCCACTATAACCTCCAGTGGATTTGCTGTGGCACAGAATATCCTGCATACCTCTTGACAGGCCTTTATCTGATTAAGGATATTTATAGGATAGGCCTTTCTCAGTAGTATACAGAATATATGACCTGCTCCTATATCCTGGAGTATAGCCACACAATTCTTTATGAGATCTTCAGAATTCCCCTCTGTCCTTATGAGACAGGGGCCAGATGCCTCTGTAAAGGCTATACCAAATTCTGCACCGGGAACAGAGGTGACGAGAATTTCATAGAGATCTTCGGCAGTTTTTATAAAATGGGTCTGGCCAAGGATTATATTACAACCCTCAGGTATATTGATTTTGATGGTCCTTAGCTCCATATTGGAACCCTCCTTTCAATATATCGGAGATTCGCTGGGTAAAGGTTACTTTATCCAGCGCTGTAAAACACTGCGAGCGGGCACATCGTGGCCCTCCCTTTTCTGCTATAATGAATAAACTATAATGAATAAAATTATGAAACAAAACAGGATGAGAATTCAAGTCTATTATTACCTTTCTGCCCCCCTGTTGATTGCCTTGATCTTTCCACGTATTATTTATGCCCAGGAGATAAACAACCTTGATGTTAAGATTAAAAGTGAGGAACTTGTAGTTTCTACATCAATAAGTCTTAATGAGGGATTTATAAATGAGATTAAAAATGGTATCCAGAAGGAACTTGTCTTTTATATAGATCTCTTCAGGATCTGGAAGTACTGGCCTGATGAATATGTCTTTGGTAATTCTATAGTAAGGAAGATTGAGGGAGATGTAATAAAAGGTGAATACATAATGAGCTCTTTTGATAGAAACAGAAAGGTGATTACTGAAAAGAAATTTAAAAGCCTTGAATCAATGCTTAAGGCTATGGCAGAGATAGGTCCTTTCCCACTCATAAATATTAAAGGTATGGAGTCCGGTGATTATTATGTGAGGGTTACTGTAGAATCAAGATTGAGAAAACTGCCTCCTGTGGTGGGCTATATCCTATTTTTTATACCTGAAAAGGAGTTTTCAATAACAAAGGATTCTCCCATATTCAGGCTTGGTTCAAGATGAAAGCCTATAGAAACATAGTTATACTCCTTTTGCTGCTCAGTCTGTTTTTTGCTATGAATATTTATCTCTTCACGAGATTTATAAAACTTGGTAATGAACCCCTTTATGCAATACTTTTTCTCGCAGGGATTAATCTTAATCTTCTTGCCCTGCTAACACTTTTCTTCTATGTTGGTAAGAGCCTGCTCAGACTCTATATAGACAGAAAAAGGGGGGTTCCGGGACATAGATTCCAGATCCAGCTCGTGAGTATCTTTGTAATCCTTACCCTCATACCGGGGATGTTTCTCTTTATTATAGGAAGTGGTCTTGTGACAGGTTATATTGACAGATGGATGACACCTCAAGGTCTTTCCTCTCTTGAGCGATCGCTTGCAATGGCAAGGACATATTATGAAGACAAAAAGGCTCAGCTTAAATCTGAAGGGCAGAGGCTGAGGGATGTTATTAACAGAAGTCGTGGTTCAGAAGAGAGATATCCGAAATCGGAGATCAAAGGCGGGATCCCCAGAAAATCGTCAGATTTTCTGGGGTACGAGTATGGCGTATGGGAAATAATTAAATCTCCTGATGATGAACTTGCAAAAGAGGCATGGCTTAAAGGAGAATCCTCCGACATATTAAAGACAGATGAAGCCGAATATATAAGGATAGCCCTTCGTTCAGAAAGGGGAATTTTGAAGGGCGCCTTAAAGGTTCTGCCAGAAATAACAGAGTCAGTGGAGAGATTAAAAAGAGATTATGAGGAACTTTCTCTAAAATTAAAATGGAAGTTTCCTCTCAAGATAAATTTTGTTATGACCTTTGGTTTTTTTACACTTCTTATTATAATGCTTGCCCTGTGGACTGGTTTGAAGATATCAAAAAGGATAACAGTGCCTGTGGCAGAACTTACCGAGGCAACCATGGCCGTAGCATCAGGGAATCTTGATGTACGGCTAAAGACAGAACAGGGCCGTAATGATGAAATTGGCTATTTAATAAAAAACTTCAATTTTATGATAGAGGAGCTCAAAAACAGTAAAGATGAATTGCAGGAGGCATACAGGCAGACAGAGGAGCAAAGGATAAGATTATCAAGCATACTTGAGCATATCCACACGGGTGTCCTTTTTATTGATAGTAATGGCGCAATAGTATCTATAAATAAGGCAGCAGAAAAGATACTTGGTATTTCTCAGGATGGGTTTTTGGGAAGAAATTATAAAGACCTTCTTTACTACATTGGCTCGGATGAGCTGGATAAACTCATAAGAGGTATAAGGCTCAGGGACCTCAAAGGGATAGAAAAGGAGATAAGGCTTACAATCAAAGAAAGGTCATTAATCCTCAGGGTATTCATAACAGGCTTGATAATACCTGAAAAGAAGGGTTTGGTGCACCCCAAAAAATCCAAAGATTTTTTGGAACCACCTGAGGTTATAGGTTTAATAGTGGTCTTTGATGACATCACTGATATTGTTAATGCCCAGAGGGCTATGGCATGGCAGGAGATAGCCTCGAAGATTGCCCATGAGGTCAAAAACCCCCTTACACCAATAAAATTATCCACCGAAAGACTTATAAAAAAGTGGCAGCAGAAAGACAGTGATTTTGGTGAGGTCTTTGAAAGCTCTACAAGGACTATTATAAGAGAGGTGGAGAGTCTGAGAAGGCTTGTGTCTGATTTTTCCCAGTTTGGCAGGATGCCGCAGATTAAAAAGAGGCCTGTTGATTTAAGGGAGATATTAAGGGAGGTTTATTATCTTTATGCCGGTTTTAAGGACATAAGAATGCATCTTGAACTGCCTCCTCATGAGGTAGTTGTTGAATTGGACCCTGAGCAGATAAAAAGGGTTTTTATCAATGTAGTTGATAATGCAATTGAGGCTATAAAGAGCGGCCGTGATTCAACTGTTAGTATTGGGTCTGAAGGGAAAGGAAATATTTATATAAGTCTTGATATTGATTATGATACAAGTCAGGTGAGGGTAACGATTGCAGACGACGGCCCCGGGATATCTGATGATATAAAGGATAAACTTTTTATGCCTCATTTTACCACCAAAAAGGGAGGTTCAGGTCTGGGACTTGCAATTGCAAACAGGATTGTCACAGAACACAGGGGATTGATTAAAGTAAAAGACAATGAACCTAAGGGGGCAGTCTTTATAATAGAAATACCTTTATAAAAAGAGGGAGAGCATGGCTTATTTGATACTGGTTATAGATGACGAGGAAGGCATAAGAGAGAGCCTCAAAGGGATCCTTGAAGATGAGGGTTATGAGGTCCTCGGTGCTGAGAGTGCAGAGGAAGGGATGAAGATATTTGAAGAGCAATCACCTGACCTTGTGCTTCTTGACATATGGTTACCTGGCATGGACGGGATAGAGGCATTAAAGAGGATGCGGGACAGAAGACCTTCTGTCCCTGTAATAATTATATCTGGTCATGGAACAATAGAGCTTGCGGTAAAGGCCTCAAAACTCGGTGCATATGATTTTCTTGAAAAACCCCTTTCCCTTGAAAGGGTCCTTATAACAGTTAAAAGGGCACTGGATGTAGCAGCTCTTGAGGGTACACTCAAGGCATTAAAAGAAGAGACAAAAGGTCGTTTCAGGCTTGTTGGTGAATCTTCTGCAATAAAACACCTCAAGGCCCAGATTGATATTGTTGCACCTTCTTCAAGCATGGTACTCATTACCGGAGAGAGTGGTTCAGGAAAGGAGCTGGTGGCAAGGCTCATTCACGAGAGGAGTCCACGGCAGGGGTATCCTTTTATTGAGGTAAATTGTGCAGCCATACCACGGGAGCTTATTGAAAGCGAACTCTTTGGCCATGAAAGAGGTTCTTTTACAGGTGCTGTGGAGAGGAAAAAGGGGAAATTTGAGCTTGCTGATGGGGGAACCCTTTTCCTTGATGAGATCGGAGATATGTCAAAGGAAGCACAGGCAAAGGTCTTAAGGGTTATAGAAACAAAGGAATTTCAAAGGGTTGGGGGAGGTAAAAATATAAAGGTTGATGTAAGAATAATAGCAGCTACAAATAAGGACCTTCAGGAAGAAGTTAGAAAGGGAAATTTCAGGGAAGATCTCTTCTTCAGGTTAAATGTGATCCCCTTACGGGTTCCTCCATTAAGAGAGAGGAAAGAGGACATACCCCTTCTTGTAGAGCATTTTTTAACCCTCATAGCATCTGAATATGGCAAGCCAAAAAAGAGATTGGCAGAAGAAGCCATGAAGCTTCTTACAGAGTATAACTGGCCTGGCAATGTGAGGGAGTTAAGGAATCTCGTGGAGAGGCTCTTTATTATGTCTCAGGGAGAGGTTATCAGACCAGAAGATATTGAATCTTCTTTCGACCTTCAATCCTCAGGGTTTCATTCCTATTTCAAATTCAATACACTCAGGGAGGCACGGGAGGCCTTTGAAAGAGATTTTATACTTAAAAAACTTGAGGAGAATAACTGGAATATCTCTAAAACAGCAGAGGCAATAAGTCTTGAAAGGACAGCGTTGTATAGGAAGCTTAAACATCTTGGGATTACAGAGGCTGGCCAGCGGTCTGATTGAAAGACCCGAGATATTCAACTATTGCCTTCACCATGTCTTCATTTGTTGCCCTTTCGGGCATGATGGAGACCTTGAGTCCAGAGGATTCAATTGCCCTTTTTGTAACAGGCCCTATGACTGCTATCTTCACATCCCTTAAAAACTCCTTTGCCTCCTCTCCAATCATTTCTATAAAATTATTAAATGTAGCGCCACTTGTAAAGACCGCAATGGTAATCCGTCCCTCTTTTAGAAATCTCTTTATCCTCTTTGCATGGGTCTCTGGCTTTATGGATCTATATGTAACAGGTGCATCCACATGACCACCAAGGGCCTTTATCCTTTCAGGTATTACCTCCCTTGCATTTTCTGCCCTTGGGAAAAGTATATTAATACCTCCCAGATTTTCCTTATAAAGCCCTTTAAATGCCTTCACCACACCCTCTGCCCTGAATTCTTCGGGAACAAGATCAACCAGGATGCCATATTTTTTTAATTCTTCCTCAGTTTTTATGCCTACCGCACATATCTTTATACCCTTGAGGGCCCTTACATCCAGACCTATTTTGAGCATCCTTTCCATGAAATACCTGACACCTGAAGAAGAGGTAAAGATGATCCATTGATAGGTCTGGAGTCTTGATAAAGAGTTATCAAGTTCTGTCCAGTCTGAGGGAGGGATAATCTCTATGGTTGGAAATTCTATTATCTCTGCTCCAAGGTGCTCCAGTTTTTCATAGGCCTCTGATTCCTTTCCTGTAATCAGTATCCTCTGACCGAAGAGGGGTTTTTTTTCATACCAGAGGAGCACATCTCTGAGCCTTACCACTTCACCGATTATAAATATAGCAGGTGGTTTAATCTGTCTTTCTCTTACCAGCTCAGGTATGGTACTGAGGGTACCTGTAATTGTAACCTGATCCGCCCTCGTTCCCCATCTTATAAGCGCAGCAGGGGTGTTGGGGTCTTTACCATTACTGATAAGCCTTTGCGTGATGGAGTCAAGATTTCTTATTGCCATCAGGAAGACAAGGGTACCATTAAGTTCTGCAAGGGCCTTCCAGTTTATTCTGCTTTCAGGTTTTGTTATATCCTCATTTCCTGTAATAACTGTGAACAGTGAAGAAAGGTTTCTGTGTGTTAATGGGATACCTGCATAGGCTGGTACCGCAATTGCAGAAGTGATGCCTGGTATTATCTCAAAGGATATACCCTCCCTTGCAAGTACCTCAGCCTCTTCCCCTCCCCTGCCAAATACAAAGGGGTCTCCACCCTTAAGCCTGCAGACGATCTTTCCCTCTTTTGCCTTTTTAACCAGAATGCTGTTTATCTCTTCCTGGGTCATTTCATGGTGACCACCACGCTTACCAGCATAAATAAACTCAGCTTCATTTTTAAGATAGTTCAGTATCTGAGCATTTATATGAAAGTCATATACCACCACATCAGAGAGTTGCAATGCCTTCAGGCCCTTAATCGTGAGAAGCCCTATATCACCAGGGCCAGCTCCAACGATGTAAACCTTACCTGCCATATCTGTCCTTTATTTGTTTTGCAAACTCCATGATATCAGGCAATTTATTTTTAACAGTGATAATATTCAGCCAGCCAGAAAGATAGGCCAAAGAAACCTCTCCTTTTTCTTTAAGTTTGAGCAAGACCTTCTGAAGGTCTTCCAGATTCCTATCCATCCCTGAAACCTTTAATTAAGATCTATTTGCAAAGGTGCAGAAGGCTTCCGAGCTTCTGCTTACTTATAGTTTTGGTGTCCTTTAATATTGTTTATAAACCTCATCCAGGATCTCTTTAGCTCCCTTGTTTAGGAGGTCTTCAGCAAGGGCTACACCAAGCCTTTCTGCCTTATCCATTATACCCTTCTGACAGGCCCCTTTGTCTTCAAAAGAAATACCTGCAAAAGCATCTTCTATATGCCCTTTAATGAGCCTGTCTCCACTGAGAGAACCCACAAGCCCATCCATAACAAGCCTTCCATCAAGGAGTCTTGCATGTGCAGCAATAGGAACCTGACAGCCACCTTCAAGTTTTTTAAGGAATGCCCTTTCTGCAATTACTTCAATGGAGGTTTTACAGTCATTCAAGGGCTGGATCAGGGAATTGATAAACTCATCGTCAATCCTGCATTCTATGCCGATTGCCCCCTGGCCTATTGCCGGAAGACTTAACTCGGGAGGTAGTATCTCTGTTATCCTGCGCTGCCAGCCAAGCCTTTTAATGCCAGCTGCAGCCAGTATCATGGCATCAAACTGACCCTCATCCAGCTTCCTGAACCTTGTATCAAGATTGCCCCTTAACTGTATTATTTGAAGATCAGGTCTTATACTCAGGAGCTGACAAGCCCTCCTGAGACTGCTTGTGCCAAGCCTTGCACCTTTTGGAAGGTCTTTAAAGGTTTTATATTTAAAAATACCGCTTTGTTTTGATATCTGACTGATAAAGGCATCTCTTGGGTCCTCTCTCTTACATATTGCAGCCAGATGAAGTCCATCCGGGATGACGGTGGGTACATCCTTCATGCTGTGAACTGCAAGGTCGATTTCCTTCCTTAATAAGGCCTCTTCAATCTCTTTTACGAAGAGTCCTTTGCCACCTACCTTTGCAAGAGGGACATCAAGTATCTTGTCTCCTGAGGTCTTTATTTTTTTGAGTTCTATCTCCAGATCCGGTGAGAGTCTTAATAGTTCATTTTTAACCCATTCAGACTGCCACAGCGCAAGCTTTGAACCCCTTGTGCCAATAACTATTTTTTTTCTCTTCATTCATCTTCTCCATTAAGGGAATACAATTTTTTTATAGTTGCGATCAATATATCTTTATCTTCACTGTCATTCTTCAGGGCTGCTGTAGGAGGATGTATAAGTTTATTGACAATCACCGTCGCAAGCTGTATCACTGCCTTTTTTTCCCGCTCATCCATGGATGGAAATTTATTGAAGAAGTCTTTAAGCTCTGTCTCCTTTATTTCTTCAGCCCTTTTCCTCAGGGCTACAATGGTGGGAACTGAGTCAAGGGAATTAAACCATTTTTCAAACTTCTCTACCTCTTCATTTATTATATTCTCTGCCCGCTCTGCCTCTTTCTTTCGTTCAAGCATGTTTGCATCCACGACACCCTGAAGGTCATCTATATCATAGAGATAGACATTTTCAATCTCATTAATGGCAGGGTCAATGTTTCTTGGCACAGAGATGTCTATCAAAAAGACCGGTCTATGCCTTCTTTCCTTCATTACATGATGCATCTGCTCTTTTGTAACCACATATCTGGAGGCACCTGTTGAGCATATAACAATGTCTGTATGGATTAGCTCCTCAGGGAAATCTTCAAATCTTATAGCCCTTCCATTGAATTCCTTTGCAAGCTCGCAGCCCCTTTCATAAGTCCTGTTTGCAACCGTGACAGCCCTTACACCGTTTGTTATAAGATGCCTTGCTGCGAGCTCAGCCATCTCACCGGCGCCAAGGAGCATAAAACTTTTTGTTGAAAGGTCCTCAAATATCTTTTTTGCAAGTTCTACAGCAGCATAACTTATGGATACTGCATTTTCAGCAATTCTTGTTTCTGTCCTGACACGTTTTGCAGCTGATATGGCCTTTTTTACAAGGGTATTGAGAATAAGTCCAGTGGTCTTCCTCTCAAGGGCAAAATCAAAGGCATCCTTGACCTGACCGAGTATCTGAGGCTCACCAACCACCATGGAATCAAGACTTGATGCTACTCTGAAGAGATGCCTTACAGCATCCATGTTCTTCATGATATAAAGGCTTTTTCTTAAAGTCTGAGACTCAATGGAATGAAAACTGGAAAGAAAATTAATCAACTCCTCTGAGATATCCTCTTTTGAGTGAAGATATAATTCAACCCTGTTACAGGTGGATATGATAAAGACCTCTTTTATTAAAGGATGGCCCGCAAGCTCCTTGAGTCCTTCCTCAAGCTTTGGACCATTGAAGGCAAGCCTCTCCCTTAGCTCCACCTCTGCGGTTTTATGATTTAAACCTATAACAGTTATCATCAGCCCTTGAAACCATGATAAGTCTTCAATAATAGGGTCACACCGAAGAATGTAAACATAACAAAGATAAACCCGAGGATAGATAGAAATGCTGCCCTTCTGCCCCTCCAGCCAGCAACCAGTCTTGCATGGAGAAGCAGGGCATAGATAAACCATGTGATAAGAGACCAGGTTTCCTTTGGATCCCATCTCCAGTATGTCCCAAAGGCTGTTTCAGACCATACAGCGCCTGTAATTATGGCAAGGCTGAGAAGTGGAAAACCGAGGGTAATCAACCTGTAATTTATTTCATCAAGGCTCTGAAGACTTGGTAGTTTGCTGAATAATCCTGAAGGATGTTTTGATTTAAGATAATATTCTTGAACGAGGTACATTATGCCAATTACAAATGAAAGGGCAAAGGCAGCATTACCGAGAAAGGCAAGAAAGGTATGAACAGGTAACCAGTAACTTCTTAGAAGTGGATTCAGGGGCTTCAGTTCCCTTGGAAGTAAAGATGAGGATAACATTAATACAAAGATAAGTGGCATAATGAAACAACCAAGAAGCCCTAATTTATATCTTGACTCAAGGAAAAAGAACAGAACCAGGATAGCCCAGGCATAAAAGGAAGAGGCTTCATGAAGATTGGTAACAGGTAGATACCCACCCTGAAAATATCTCAGGACAATAGAAACAGTATGAAAGAAGAATCCACCAATCGCTATATATATAACAGGTCTTGATGTGGCCCTTGACCCCATCCACAGCTCTACCATGCTTACTATGGCAGCTGCAAAATAGAGTGTTAAGGCAATCTCAAATAAAATGGTCCCCAATTTTACCTCAGCTATTACTTTCGCTGCCGAAAAGCTGGATGCCGGAAAGATAAATGCCTTCAGGTTTTAAAAACATCCGAGCTCGCAATTTGTAATCTTGATGCCCAGGGCATCAGCCATCTCTCCAACTTCTCTGTATTGAAGTCCAAGGGTCTCAGCAATCTGTCTTGCGATAGCGCAGGATATCCTGTTATTTATTGCCCTTTTCTGGAGTTCCCGAGATAACAGCTTTTTTTTATTAATTAATTCCTCTGTTTCTTCCAAGGCTTCTTCCATCTTATCAGGTCTTACGATTATGTCTGCCCGCTCTTTTACCTTTATTGCTGATTCCTTTGGAGGTCTTTCAAGACCATTTAAAAATATTACTACATCTGGCTTTAAAAACTCAATCGGGCTGTTTCCTTCAATGATTATCCCTTTATAATTTGATAGCCGCTCCAGACTCATGGAAAGTAATTCAGATAGTGCTTCTAAAGGACATTGAACCCACAGAACCTCACCTGCACCTGCCTCAAGGTATTTCTTTGTGTCCTTTCCTTCTACAGAAAGTATATCCTTATTATTAACAATCGTTGAGTAAAAACCTGTCTTTGTGTATTTTATAACTGCCCAGTCTTTACCGAGTGCCCTGAGAAGCCTTGTTCCAAAGGTTGTCTTTCCACAACCGCTGTAAGAACCACCTATGAGAACAACAAAAGGCTTCATAATGTATAATATCAAAAATGCTCAGGATAGCTGTTATAGATGGTCAGGGTGGTGGTATTGGTTCCCTTATTGTGAAGAGGCTGAGGGAGGAGTTTGCAGAGACAGTGGAGATAATTGCCCTTGGCACAAATTCCGCCGCTACCAGCCAGATGATGAAGGCAAAGGCAAATAAGGGAGCTACTGGAGAAAATGCTATTGTCTATAATTCTCAGAGAGTTGATCTTATAATTGGCACCATGAGTATAATTATTGGAAATGGCATGCTGGGAGAATTAACGCCTGCAATGGCTACAGCAATCTCCACTGCAGGTTGTCCAAAGTTTTTGCTGCCATTGAATCAGGAGCAGGTGCATATAGTGGGTGTTAAAAAAGAGCCACTTCCCCACCTTGTAGAAGAGCTAATAGGACTGGTGAAGGAATACAAAAGGGATATAGAAAAAATTTAATCTGTTGGAGGTGTAAGCATGTGTGAGGCAAATGCCTATGTATATGAAGATGGCAAAGAGATACTTTTTCTTGAGGGAGTTGATATCCTGATACCAGAAGGTGATAGGTTATTTCTCAGGAATCTTTTCGGAGAACAGAAGACCTTTGAGGGCAGGATAAGGGAGATTTCTCTCATAAAACACAAGATCGTCCTCGAAAGACTGAAATGACAGAGAAGGTCTGGAGGCTTATTGATACAGGACCGGAAGATGCAGATTTTAATATGGCGCTTGACATTGCCATTTCTGAATCTGTATGGAAAAGGATAGTTCCTCCCACCTTGAGATTTTATTCATGGAATAGGCCATCACTGAGCCTGGGATATTTTCAGACTCCAAGGGGTATTTCCTTTAAATCCTGCTCCTTTCTTGATATTCCTGTGGTAAAGAGGCCAACAGGTGGAAGGGCAATCTTACACGGGAGGGAACTTACTTATAGCTTTTCTTCTAGTTATAATGATTTCTTCAAAGAGGCAGGACTCTTTGAAACATACAGGATCATTTCCATGTGTTTTGTTGAGGCCTTAAGGAGTTTCAATCTACCAGTGACCATGGAAGATAGAAGAAATGCAAGATACGGCCATAATCCTTTATGTTTTCTCTCAAGCTCTTATGGTGAGGTCATCCTCTGGAATAAAAAGATCCTTGGCAGCGCCCAGAGGAGATTAAAAGAGGGTTTTCTTCAGCAAGGAAGTATGCCATATTATATAGAAAGAGAGATTATAAAAAGGGTATTTAATTATTCAGATTCTGCAATTGCGTTGTCCGGACTTTTTGAGTTACTCAAAGAGCAGGGGATGGATACAATAATAGATGAGGATAGCTTAAAAAGTATAATCATAAGGACCTTTGAAAGAAGGTTTAACATTAAATTTATTAAAGAAAGACCTTCAGAAGCTGAAATAAAAAGGGCAGAAGAAATCAGGGATTCCTTATTAGTTATAACTGGTGAATAGGATTTTTCTTCACCCCGTCACCAATTCACCAAAAGAATTCACTAAACCCTTAACTCACTTGTCTTTCAACTGAACATTAAATAGATATACAAAGGCAGAGGAAAGAATAGAGAGATTTATATAAATCTGGATAATTGAGAGGATGAGCTGATAGAGGGCAAGGCTTGAAAGGCTTTTAAAAAAAGTCCCCAGCAATCCAAAAGAGATGGTAAGTATTATTGCCCCGATGCTTAAGAGACTGTAAAAGACAAGGGCATCAGGCTTGCCCATAACAAAGTTAAAAGAATCTTTCAGGGCTGAAATGGTCTTCTCCTCCTTTAAAATCATAAAACCAGCCGCATAAGTAAAGATTGCCATAGAGAATATTACTGCACCAAGTGAAAGCAGTATTGACAGGAGGTTTAAAAAGTTCCTTAAAAAATCCCTTAAAAGCTCCCCACTGATTGAAGTAGCCACCTTTGTAAGACCACTAAAAAGTCCTGCTAAAAAAGATATCATGATGAGCATAAGGAGTCCAGAGATTGATAACAGAAGGAATCTTTTAAATAGTCCCTTCCCGAGGCTTGTAAAAAGTCTCCATGAGTAATTCTCTCTGCCACTGATGAAATACATAATTACACCTGACGTACCTGCAATGGCATATATGAAAATAATTGATGCGATGATGATATAAATAAACAGACTGAGGATCACTGTGATTACAATGGTAAGATAGGCAGAAAGTTCTCCTTCTTTAAATATCAGTTCTATTAGCCCTTTAAATCCATTTTCAGGGAATTCAATTCCTGTTTTTGTAAATACTATGATGAGAGGTACTCCCACAATCAGGATAAACAGGAAAAAGGCTAATATCAGGGCACCTATCTGAACAAAAAGGAGCTGATAATTTTTGTTGATGCTGTCAATGCCTTGTTTTAATGCTTCTCTGTATCTCATACTCCCTTTTAGAGCAGCAGTGCAGCAGTTAAATTTAAGGAAAGATAATCTACTCAATGCTAAGAACTACTGCTCTGTTGCTCTCCTGCTCTATTTGTTGTATTTTTTAATTATATTATAAAAGCTGTCCCTTTCTACAGGTACCCTGCCAGCCTTTCTTATCAGAACAATAATTTCTTCTACTGATAGGGACTGAGGGGTAGTTACACCTGCCTCATGGGATATCTTTTCCTCCATAACCGTTCCTTCAAGGTCATCAGCACCCCAAAGAAGTGCCATCTGTGCAAGCCTTTCACCAAGCATTATCCAGTATGCCTTTATATGATCAAAATTATCAAGCACAAGTCTGCTTATTGCAATAGTCTTGAGGTCATCAATAGCGCTTCTTTTATTCTCATTCCCAATATAAGGTAGCGGGATGAAGGCCTGAAATCCTCCTGTCCTGTCCTGGAGGGCTCGGAGCCTGAGTAGATGCTCTACCCTGTGCTCAAGGCCTTCCGCATGACCATAAAGCATAGTTGCGTTTGATCTTATACCCATCCTGTGTGCAATCTCCATTATCTCAAGCCATCTTTTTGATGATATCTTCTGGGGACAGAGGATTCCCCTCACCCTTTCATCAAATATCTCTGCACCGCCACCTGGCATGAGGTCAAGCCCTTTTTCTTTTAGTATTTCAAGGACTTTTTGAATTGAAAGACCGGATATCTTTGAGAAATGGTCTATTTCAGTAGCAGTATAGGCCTTTATCTTTAGAAAAGGAAAGGACTCTTTTATTGAAGAGATTATGTTTACATAATGCTCAAATCTCCAGTCTGGATGAAGCCCCCCAACAATGTGCACCTCTTGGAAACTTTTGCCTTCTGATAGATGAGAGCTTATCTTATTGAGAATTTGCTCTATGGTAAGTTCAAAGGCGCCGGCCTCACCTTTTGAGCGACTGAAAGCACAGAACCGGCATCTATTTATACAGAGGTTTGTGGGATTTATGTGCATATTTCTTATAAAAAAGGCATAATTACCATTCCTTGAGATGGCCACCTCACTGGCAATCCTTCCAAGATTGAAGATGTCATCATCCATATACAGGGTCAGGGCATCCTCTCTGGAGAGTCTCCTTCCCGCAGCCCAAAGAATCCCCTTGATCCCCTGGGTCTCCCTATGGCTCCGTGCAGATTCCTTAATCGATGATAAAGACATGGAAAATTATAACATGAATATATGAATATCTGTAATCTATCCAGAATAAATCTTATTAGGGCATTCAAATTACTGACCCCCAGATTTGCTATTAGAAACATTTCCTGATTAGCGGGGTATGCCTCAAGGCCTTTATAAAGCTCAAAGGGGCCTTTGCCCCTTTGAAACCCGAGAAAATAAATTTTTAATTTTTAAAATATAAGGGGAGCTTGAGGGGCGTTGCCCCTCAAGCTCTGTAACTAAAGGTTTATCACCCAGCTGGTGAAGTAATTGAGGGACTTTGTCCCTCAAACTCCCTATTAGATAATTTTAATTCTATTTTTGGGGTTTTAAAGGGGCGAAGCCCCTTTTATGTTTGGTAATGTTGATTAAAAA
>JBDOIG010000093.1:0-4955 GCA_041082235.1 Thermodesulfovibrionales bacterium
AAGATTATTTTTGAAAATGTCAGTGGGTTGAGGTTAAACCTGAAGTTAAGTTATAATAAATTGATTCAATCGCGGGGTGGAGCAGCCTGGTAGCTCGTCGGGCTCATAACCCGAAGGTCGGAGGTTCAAATCCTCCCCCCGCCACCAACTGTAAATACTTGAATTTAAATACTGTTAAGGCCATCGGGACAATAAATTCTGATAGCCTGACCTGTTTGAACAGGACACTAACAGGACAGTTGCAGAACAGTGGACCTAAAACCTGTCCCACTTCCGAGATAAAAACAAAAAAGACCAGGATTAAATACCTTCTTTGAGCTCATTCCCCTCCTTTTGTAAACTTTACCTGATTAGGTCATATATTAGAACATAAGTAAACTGACATAATGCTGTCAGAAGAGCCCTGTTATACTCCTTCCATAAACATGAAGATTTTTTGGAGGAGGGAAGTAATGAAGACCTTATTATTGACCCTTTTAATGTTCTCTGTGCTTTCCTGTACAAAGGCACCTGATTGCCATGATGAAGCAGTGAAAAAGGTGGTTCTTGAACTGGCTCCACAGCTTCTTGAACAGAAACTTGAAGCAGCAATAGTGGCTCTGAATCCTGCCTTTCCTGTGCTATTCCCTGCAGAGGCAAAGCAACTAAAGGCAGAGATTAAAAAAGGTATAAAAGACCTGGACCTGAATCTCAGGGCTACAAGGATAACAGCTTACAACAGGGATACAGATACCTATACCTGTGCTGCAGAGCTTGTGATAAGGAATAAAACAGGACAGGGGAAGGCTGACATACTCAATGTGGTCTATACATCCCAGCTTGCTGACAGTGGAAAAAATTTCTATGTAACCCTTGACCTCTCTGAAGGAGAGGACGAAAAAATCCTTGGTGAAGTGTTAAAGGGAATTTCTAAAGGAATTAATTATTAGGAAGGAGGTCTTTATGGCAAAACAGTGGTATTATCTTAAGGATGGGAAGACAGAAGGTCCTGTACCTGAAGATGCCCTCAAGGGCCTTTTTAAAAGTGGTCTTCTCCCAGAGGATACACCTGTGTGGTCAGAGGGCATGGCTGAATGGAAAAGGGCATCCATGACAGAACTTTTTTCATCAGAGTCTAAAACCATACCACCTATCCCTGATTTTTCACAAAGATATGGTGGTTTCTGGATAAGGGCCCTTGCCCTTCTAATAGACAATATCCTTCTAACAACTGCGATCTGGATTATCACCAGCCTTTTTATACCATTCATATTTATGATTCTTGCGGTTGATCCAGAAGGATTAACTGAGGAAGACCTTCTTGCTGGAGCTGGTGGTGCATATTGTGTTTATCTCCTCCTCGGTCAGTCCCTTCACTGGCTCTATTACAGTATCCTTGAGTCCTCAAAATGGCAGGCAACTATTGGCAAGAAGGTTCTGGGCCTCAGGGTTACTGACGAAGAAGGCAGGAGGATAACCTTTCTCAGGGCAACAGGCAGATATTTTGCTAAATGGCTTTCAGCCCTGATTTTTGGCGTGGGATTTATGATGGCTGGATGGTCTCAGAAAAAACAGGCACTCCATGACAGGATTGCAAAAACACTGGTGATAAAAGGGAGGTAATGAGATGAAGATAAAGACCCTTGTTATCTTTCTCATCCCTTTACTGGTTCTTTCAGGTTGCAAAGATTATATGGAGAAGGTCAGGTCAAGGGCACTGGAAAAGAAAAAGCTCTCTTTGCTGAAGGCTATCTGCCCTCAGGAGATAAAGACAGACAAGGATGGACCTTACTGCCCTGTATGTCCTGACTTCACCTCAGATGCAGGACATGCTGATGAGCTGAGGATTCAGGAGGTTTATTCTGGAGATTTTAGAGGCATGAAAAAAGAAGAGGCCATAATCACAACCCTTGGCTGTGAACCCGGGTTCTCAAACCCTGGAGGCACAGTATTCCTGAGCAGGGAGTCAGGGAAGTGGGAAAAGAGAGGTTATCTAAGAGACCTTCTTCATGATTGTAAGAAGATAAGGATAGAAGAAAAAGATTCCCTTGTATGCCAGGCAAGTTCTATGGTCATGGGAATAATAGAAGGAAGCGTAATACATCTAATAATAGAGCAGTCTGGAAGGCCTGAATGGTACAGACTACTGCCCTTCCATGATGACAGCGGAAATTGTATCTCAGGAACCTATTCAATCCTCTGGCCAGAGGCTGTGGTGCCAGAGAATAAAGGTAAAAAAACCACCAGAGTCATTATAAAGACCCGGTTTGAAAAAGGCAGGTGCGACAGTAACGGCAATAAGACTATTGAAAAGTCACGGACCTTTAACTTAATATGGAGTGTCTCTGGCACAAAGCTTGTGCCAGAAAAAGAGACCTTAGCTATCCTTAGTAAACTTACAACATGGTAAGAAGAGCAAAGAGGCCCAGGATAAAGAAGGAATCCCTTGGCAGGAGACGGGATAAA
This sequence comes from Thermodesulfovibrionales bacterium, assembly GCA_041082235.1. Taxonomy (GTDB): domain Bacteria; phylum Nitrospirota; class Thermodesulfovibrionia; order Thermodesulfovibrionales; family CALJEL01; genus CALJEL01. Next base: position 2,446 of record JBDOIG010000093.1, read on the forward strand.
CCTGCTGGTTTATCAGAGAAGGTAATAGGTATCCTCAAGATTCTTAATCTTATCGAACAGGGCAAGGCACCTTCTGCAAAGACTCTTGCTGAGGAGCTTGAACTCAGTGAAAGGACGATATACAGATATCTTTATACTATTAATGCGATGGTTCCTATTGTTTATGACAGAGAGCTTGGTGGTTACAGGCTGGAAAATAAAAAGAGCCTCCGCATTATCCCCCTGGAAAAAGAAGAACTTGCCCTACTTGCTGCCATACAGGAAATGCTCTCAAAGAGCTCCAGTGTTCTTAAAGAGACCTTAAAGGGATTGCTTGAGAAACTCTATGCCTGTACAAAGGAGCGGGCAAAAGAAAGGGAAAGTCCCATAAGATTCCTCCTGCCACACTCTGTACCCATCAGCAGAGAAAAATTCACTAAGATAATGGAGGCAGTCAATAACCAGAAACAGCTCCTTATAGAGTATCATTCAATAAACAGCAATGAGACCACAGAGAGGATAATAGATCCCTATGGTCTTATCTTCCATGATGGCATATGGTTCATCTATGCCTATTGCCATCTAAGAGAGGATTTCATGACCTTTGCTATTGACAGAATAAAAGACCTAAGATCACTGAATATCTCCTTCAGAAAACCTGAGGGATTCAGCCTTGAGGAGGCCCTCAGGGATAGCTGGCATATATGGGAGGACGAAAAGACAGAAGAGGTGCGTGTAGTATTCTCTCCAGAGATTTCCGAGATAATAAAGAGGAAGCCAGGATGGCATCTCTCAGAAAAGAGAAAGGAGCTACCAGATGGGTCTCTGGAACTAACCTTCAGGTTGTCGGGCTTAGAGGAGATAAAGTGGTGGCTCTATTCCTGGATACCCCATGTAAAGGTCATTGAACCAGAGAGGCTCAAAGAAGAGATGAAGAGGGACCTTGAAAAATCACTGGAAATCTTCTCAAGGCCTGATTAATTCTGTAACTCCCCCTATATAAATCTCCTCAGGATAGCCATATACCTTTATACCATTTGATATGGCAAACTCCGATGCCCTGCTATCAATCATGGCTGAAGTAATCAGTTTTTTCTCTACCTTTATCAAAAGGTCAAGCTCTATCTGGTCAGGCCTTCCAAAAACAATGCCTTCTTCTATCTTCTGACATAATGCTGTCAGAGAGGGCCTGATAAAATTTTATTAAATATGCAGGAGGGTAAAAAATGGGCTCTATAAATGTAAATCAAAAGGTCTGTGCAACCTGTCAGTACTGGTCAGGTTCAAGGGAATTAAGCTCAAAGAATGTGATTCATTATGATGGAAAGGGCACCTGCACAGCCAGCCGTTCAGGCTTTAAGGGAAAAGAGACCAGAGGGCTTCAGCACTGTGGCCACTGGTTTAAATGGGTAGCAATAAAGTGAGGAGGTCAGCCATGGCAAAGATAGACAGAGGGGACATTGAAAAGGTCTTTCAGAAAAAGGTCACAGCAGAAGACCTGAAGAGTGCTTCAGAAAAAGCCGATGAGATAATCAAAAAGGTTGAGGCCGGATTCCTTGAAGAGCAGATTGCAAAGGTCAAGCTCCTTATAAGAATGATAAAGGACTATAAGGATGGGGAATACAGAGAGGTCCCCTGGTACACCATCAGTGCCATAGTGATTGTCCTGCTATACATCCTCAACCCCATTGACCTTGTGCCAGATTTTATCCCTGTAGCAGGCCAATTAGATGACCTTCTGGTATTAATTACAGCATGGAAATTAATAGAACAGGATGTCAAAAGATATGCCCTGTGGAAGATTAAACAGGGAGACAGAGAGGTTGCCCTTCTGGCAAAAGAAGCCTTTGGAGAGGATTTTTCTTCATAAAACAGTTGAGAAGAAGAATATTCTTTTGATAGGATTAATACAGGATGCCTGTTTATATACCAAAGAGAAAAGTAAGGACCACATGCAAAAATTGCGGTAAGGACTTTACCTTCCAGAGTGGCGGGTATGGAGACAATGTAAATTTTAATACCTTTGAGTCCTTAAACAGACTCAGAGACTTAAAAAGAGCCCGAGAAGGCATAAAATGCCCTCACTGCGGGTATAAAAACAGGATTGAAAAAGAGGAATAAAATAGAACCTAAATTGAGTGACTTTTTTCACATAAAGAGAAGTGTGTTGTAGTTTTCCCCTCTAAAAAGAGAAGCAGAGGTGGGGAGCTCATATTCAGCAGTTGACTTTTATAATTTAGCTATGCTTAAATTTTGATAGCTTTTGTTCTTTGACAACCCTTTTCTACCCGAGGCTTAAGAAAGGCTCATTAGCAGATAGTCTAAAACTATAATTTTAGAAAAATTCGGTTTCTATGAAGGAAAGAGAAAAATTGTAAAACAGCCTTTCTAACCCATTGAAATTAAATAAAAATAAAGGTGGGGGCTGTAGGAATTAAGACCTCATTTAGAAGGGATTGCGACATCTGCAATTAGAACATTTTGTTTGTTCATAATGGTAGGAATTAAGACCTCATTTAGAAGGGATTGCG
>JBDOIG010000117.1:0-4412 GCA_041082235.1 Thermodesulfovibrionales bacterium
TGCCTCAGTGATGATCCCTATTACCCTGTTCTCGGTCTCGGAATCTACAACAGGGACCCCACTTATCCTGTTTTCAGAAAGTATCTCTGCAACCTTATCAAGGGTCATATCCTTATTAACTGTAATAACCTTTTCTGTCATAATATCCCTGACAGGTATCTTTTTCCTTAATCTCCTCCTTGCATGCTCAAGGGCAAGCTGGAATATCTTCTTAAGATCTTCTTCTGTAATATCAATGTATGTCCTCATTTCCCTGAGGGCCTCTCTCAGGTCTTCATCCTCTATCCAGTCCATCTCCTCTCCTTTCCTGTGGGTTTATTGTACAGAACAGAATGGAAAAAGCTTATGATCTAAATCATAAGCAGAGCAACAGAACAGAAAATTCTGATGAATTGATGAATTGGAGAATTGGAATTCCTCTTTACCTAATAAAACTACTTCTATTCTATCCTGCTGAGCATCTCTATGAGTCTCTGTTTGCTTACCCTGAAGCCTTTTACATTGCTATCAAGGATTATGCCTTCTTTTTTGAATTTTGACATTACCCTTGAGACAACCTCCCTCACACTGCCAACCATGGAGGCAATCTCCTGATGGGTAAGGCTTAATTCCACCTCATCTCCTTTACCACATTCCTCAGCAAACCTTAAAAGAAGATTTCCAACCCGCTGCTCCACATTCATAAAGGTGAGCTCTTCAACAATAGATGATAAATATCTTATCCTGTTACATAGACCTTTAATGAGCTTCATGGTAAGAGGATCAATATTACCAAAAAGCCTTTTCTTAAAGAGATGGACAGGAAAGGTTACAACTATGGAATCTTCTATTGCAGAGGCACTCACAAAATATCTCTCACCACTCAAGGCTGCTGCGCAGCAGAAATAATCTCCATCCTTCATGACTCTTATTATAAGCTCCCTGCCATCAGAGGAGGTCTTATAAAGTTTTACAGAACCACTCTTTACAATAAAGATATCCCTTACTGGCTCTGATTCAGAAAAGATTATATCGTTTTTCTTGATATTCTTAATTTCTAACCCTTCACCGAACAATTCAAGGTCCTTTTCTGTAAAAAGGGAAAGACAGGGCAGGACCTTAAGCTCTTCAATAATGGCTGGACTCATAAGATAATATAAAGATGGGCATCAAAGACTGTCAAGGTGTTTTATGAGCCTTATATTGAATCCTGAAATATATTCCCATATCAATAGCCACCATCATAGCATTGACTATATAAATGAATATGACAGGGTCATAATTATAAAGTAGTTTGTGGATTATGCCGGAGATATAACCTGCAAGGACGATTAATAAAAATACAGGGCTCTTTCCAGAGACATTTCCACTCTTTATTGCCCTGTGGATTGAAAATGGCCAGGCAGCACCAAAACAGAGCAACATTATGATCTCAAAGGGGCTCATGAGAGATAGGACTTAAAACTTCTTTTTAAGAAACATTATCCCTGCAATGTAAACGCCTTCCTCTCTGAGGACCCATTTTACCATTGCCTGATATTTCTGGCCTTTATATTCAAAGTTGAGGATGTTGCCAACCTCAAGGGCTGTTGAAGTCTTTATGCAAAGCCCTCCCTCTGAGCAATTTATTATCTCTGCCTTTGAGGAGATATCCCTCTTCTGCCCGAGCTCTATTCTTGAAAGAGAAAAATTAAGCTCTCCACTTGCTGGTATCCTCTCCTCTTTTCTTGTATGCCAGCCACCAGCAACCATTATGCACTCACGGCCTGCTTTGTCTTCTTTTCTGCTGCGAGCCTGAAGACCTCCTGCGCATTGAATGTTCCATCAATTGCCTGGACAGGGCATTTTGCTGTGCAGATTCCACAGCCAATGCATCTTGACTGGTCAATGGTATGTTTCTTCTTAAGCTCACCAGAGGCAGCATTCACAGGACAGACCTTCATGCATATCTGGCAGCCAATGCAGTTGTCAAGGACAAAGGCCTTTGATCTCCGGGGTATATAGTCCTTGATCGCCTTTGTAGGGCATTTTGTTACACAGAGTCCGCAGACCTTACATTTATCAAGATTTATCCTTGAAAGATTATCCTTCACCTCAGGTGCATCAAAAGGACATACCTTTACACAAATTCCACAGGCAATGCAACCAACCTCACAGTTCTTTTTTGTGTCAGGCCCTTTGTCTTTTGAATGACAGTCCACAAGCACCTGTCTTGATGCAGGCAGGACCTCAATCACCTTTACAGGACAGGCCTGCTCACATTTTCTACAGCCAGTGCATTTTTTTATATCCACATAAGGGAGATGGTCCTCTGTCATGGTTATTGCGCCAAAGGGACATACCCTTGCACATGTTCCATAGCCAAGGCAGCCATATCTGCATGCCTTGTCCCCTCCGCCTGCAAGGACTGCTGCCCTGCAATCCTTAACACCCTCATATTTAAATCTCTTCTGAGATCTTGACCATCCACCCTGACACATTATCCTTGCATAGATGGGTTCCCTCGCTTCTGCCTTTTTCCCTGTAATAAGGGCAACCATCTCAGCAGACCTCTTTCCTCCAGGGGTACATAGATTTGGTGGGACATTTGGGTCCTTTACAACTGCCTCAGCATACTGCTCACATCCAGCATAACCGCAGGCACCACAATGGGCATGGGCAAGGTATTCCTTTACGAGTTCAACCTTTGGATCTATCTTTACAGAAAACCTCTTTGCGGCAAAGGCAAGACCAAGCCCGAATATTGTGCCAATGCCTGCAACAAAGAGGGCAGTGAATTTAAGGGTTGAGCTTATATCCACATGCTCCTTTGCCTCTATGCCACCACCAACACCAGCATAGGCTGCGGAGGCATAAAGGAGCATAAGAATTAAAAATAATGTTTTTTTCATCTTTTCGGGACCTCCTCTTTGTTGAATTTAACCCTATCAACATAGCTGTATACCTCTATACCAAGGTCTTTTGCAAGTTCCATAGCATAGCTATCAACCATTGGAGATATAACTATCTTTCTCTGTACTTTTACATTATGTTTTGCCTCATAAAAAATAACCTTTCTATTAAAGGCGTGCATATCAGCCTTGCTCATGGAGGACTTTATCTCAGCCAGTATAAGGGTATTATTATAAATGACCAGATCAAGCTCTACCTGGTCAGGTTTTCCAAAGACTATACCATCTGTATCAAAATCATGGTATCTTTCCACCTTTACACCAAAGGTATCTTGAAGTATCGCCCTGAGGCCATTCCTGAAGGACTCCTCTGTACTCAAACCCCATCTGGCTCCAAGGGCTCCTATTGTTTGGTCAAACTTACTGTCAAGCCGATTTGATTCAGCCTCCTGCCTCTCTCTGAGGAGCTTTATCTCTTCCAGCATCTGATTTATGACCTTCTGGTTCTCCTCCCATTTCTTCTGGTTCTCCTGCCACCGCTCATTCCATTCCCGCTCAAGTCTCTCTAAATGTTTCTGGTTCGTCTGCCACCGCTCATTCCATTCCCGCTCAAGTCTCTCTAGATGTTTCTGGTTCGTCTGCCACCGCTCGTTCCATTCCCGTTCAAGTCTCTCTAGATGCCTCTGGTTCTCCTGCCACCTTCTATCATTCTCTTCAAGCCTCTTTATGATCCTGTCAAACCTATCTTCAGTCTTTTCTTTTTCAGCATACCATTTTCTTGTGAGCTCAAAAATAAGATTTCTTATCCTCAGATCCTTTTTAATAAGCTGGGGCAATTCTTTAATAATGAGGTCTTTTATCTCCTTTTTTGTTAAGGCAGCCTTGGGCATATTTTATTATAACATCCCTCGAGAGGTTTTACAGTGTTATAAGCCCTGAAAATCCTGTGAAGGCAAGGGCAATGAGTCCTGTTGTAACAAAGGCAATGGGAAGTCCTTTGAACGGTGCAGGCACATCAGCAAGCTCAAGCTTTTCCCTGATGCTTGCCATTATGATAAGTGCAAGGGAAAATCCTATTCCAGAGCCAACACCAAAGGCAAGGCTCTCTATGAATGTGTATTTCTCTCCTGCATTGATAAGCGGGACAGCAAGGATAATACAGTTCGTTGAGATAAGGGCAAGGTAGATACCGAGCTTATAGTAAAGACCAGGAGAGACCTTTCTCATTATTGTGTCAGATGCCTGCACAAAGGCTGCTACAACACCTATGAATATAACTATCTTCAGAAAAGTTATATCAAGCGGTATCATCACATAATTATATATAACCCAGCTCAGGGCTGCACTTATGACCATAACAGAGGTGAATGTGACGCTCATACCAACAGCGGTCTCCATCTTCTTTGAGACACCAAAGAAGATGCAGAGACCAAGGAATCTGGTAAAGACAAAGTTATTTATAAGGGATGCTGCTATAAAAAGCTCAAAGAGTTTTGTAAATTCTTTTTCCATTCAATCCTCCTTTGAAGTGCTTTTGCCTTC
>JBDOIG010000147.1:0-4440 GCA_041082235.1 Thermodesulfovibrionales bacterium
TCCTTTGGCAGCAGGCTTTTCAAGGCCATTGAGGAATTATATATTGAAAAAATCTCTACTGAGAGACTCAGGGCTATGGAAACATTGATAGATATTCCTCAGAAATCAGGTACCCATCTGAGATTTCTTTCTGATATTTATGAAGATTTCTATAGTGAGCTTATAAAAAGGAAACTCTCAACAAGAGCATTAAGATACCGCATGGTAGGTAAAATGGATAATGGTTATCAGGTGCTCAATGGATTTAAAAGATTGATCCTTGCAGGATTCTTTGTATTTACAGAATCAGAAAAGAACTTCCTTAAAAAACTCATTGAACAATACGGTGAAGACAGACTCCTGCTTCTCTTTCATGAAGGAGAGGGCATCAGGGAAAATCTTGAACCCCTGGGCATAAAGGTAGATCCATACGAGGATAAATCAATTTTAAAACCATCTATCTCTATTTATTCTGCTCCTGATATACATGGCGAGGTCAAGATAGCAGGAAATCTGATAAAAGATAGCAGCAAGATAGATGAAAAAACTGTAATAGTCCTGCCACAACCTGAAACACTCTTTCCCCTTATAAGAGAAGGGATTCCTTATCTTGACGAAGGTGAGTTCAATATCTCCATGGGTTATCCTCTTAGCAGGACTCCTCTCTCTGGCTTCTTCCTGACCCTTTTTGAGACTATCCTTTCCATGGAAAACAGCCTTGTATATCTTCCAGATTATCTTAAATTCATGCTTCATCCCTATACAAAAAATATTAAATTAAATGGCAGCAGTGAACTTAACAGGATAGTCTTCCATGAATTAGAAGACCTCTTCAAAAAGAAGAACATTATACCCTTTGTGGAACTGGAGGACATAGAAAATCAAATATCAGAAAGGATATATCAGAATATCAGGGATATGGCATCAATGGAGGATATCACAATAGAAAGTATAAAAACTCAGTTTAAGGTTATCCATGACAACACCATAAGAAGATTCATTCTCATAAAAGACATTGGAGATTTTGTAGGGAAACTCAGGGATGTCCTGCTCTTTATTTATAAAGAAAGCACAGCAAGACTTCATCCACTCTTCCTTCCTTACATGGAAACCTTAATTGAAGAACTGGAAAATACAGGCAACTCTGAACTCAGCAAGTTATTTTTTGAAAAAAGGGACTCTTATTTTAATTTCTTCAAAAAACTTATTGCCTCTACCACCACACCCTTTGAAGGAACACCTCTTAGGGGTTTACAGATTATTGGATTTCTTGAGACAAGGAATATCAAATTCAAAAAGATACTGTTTCTTGACCTTAATGAAGGTATCTTTCCTGACCTTTCAGAGGACTATATCCTTCCATTCAATGTAAGAAAGGCACTCGGGATACCCACATACAGAGAGAGGGAGCGGCTGATGCATTACTATTTCAGAACCCTCCTTTCACAGGCAGAGGAGGTTCATCTTTTCTATATCAAGAATGACAGGATTGAAAGGTCAAGATTCCTTGAAAAATTACTCTGGGATATGGAAAAGGCAGGAAGGCCTATCAGGGAGAAAACCGTAAATTATCATATAAGGCTGTCTACAAATTTACCGCCAGAGATAAAAAAGAACAATGAGATTGTAGAGATCTTAAATACATTATCACTAACCGCCTCATCACTTGATGAATACCTGGAATGTGGAATAAAGTTTTACTATAACAATGTACTGTCCTTAAAACGGGTAAAGGATACCCCAGACCCTGATAGAACTGATGTAGGCAGTATCGTCCATGAGGCACTGAACAGATTCTTCACAGCAAGGACTGGCGAAAGGCTGGGAGCTCAGATTTTTCCTGAAGAGGAGATAGAGAAAATTATAAAAGAACTCTTTTTTGAAAGATATGGCATGAACATATCAGGGAGGCTTTATCTCTTAAGACATCAGGTAATAAAAAGACTCACTGAATTTCTTGGCTTCTTTGCTGCATCTTTTAAAGAAAGGCAGATCATATCTGTTGAAGAAGATTTAACAGAACCAATCAATAATATCCAGATAAGGGGCAGGCTGGACATGGTTTTAAAGGAAGGAGATAATCAGTTTATAATAATAGACTATAAAATCTCTTCAAAGAATGATAAATATAAATTAAATCTTAAAAGATTTGACAGGGACTCAAGAGAAACCTGGCCCCAGGCGATAAAAAGCCTTCAGATACCGGTATATATAATGCTTTATTCAACCAGATACAAGATAGATATTGAAAACATAAATGGCAACTACCTTCTGCTGGGAAGGGCATCCCTGGACAGTGGAACAATATATTCACCTCTAACCGCAGAAGAAAAAAGAAAGGAGATGGAGATCCTCTCTTATGTGATCAGGACACTCATAGAAGAGATTAAGAATCCAGAGATTCCCTTCAGGGCTACTGAAGAACTCAAGGATTACTGCCCTAACTGCAACTATCAACCCCTCTGTGGTACAGAATGGGTGAAGGGATTTAAATTCTAAGGAGGCACTGTGTCTGAGCTCACACCATTGATGAAGCAGTATTTCAGTATAAAGGAAAGATACAAAGATGCCATAGTCTTTTTCAGGCTCGGCGACTTCTATGAGATGTTTGGTGAAGATGCAATAGTCGCATCAAAGATACTGCAGATAGCCCTCACCACAAGGGACAGGGATAAGGAAGAGCCCATTCCCATGTGCGGTGTGCCCTATTTCACAGCAGACACATATATATCAAAGCTCATAAAGGCTGGTTACAAGGTTGCCCTCTGCGAGCAGCTTGAGGATCCCTCTCAGGCGAAGGGGCTTGTTGAAAGGGATGTGGTCAGGGTTATCACAGCAGGCACACATCTGCCAGAAGAACCAAAAGAAAATTCTTATATCCTCTCCTTTTTCCCTTTAAGACACATTACAGGCATTGCCCTTGCAGATATACATGTAGGAGAATTCATGGTCTATGAGACAGAGGGAGATATAGAAGATGAGATTGAGAGGTTCCAGCCAAAGGAGATAGTCTATCCAGCATCACTCAGGGAAGACCTGAGGTTTAAAGACCTTCTTAAAAATCTTTATTCCACTCCCTGTGAAGACTGGTATTTTGACCCTCGGGAATCAGAAGCCCTGTTACTCAGGTTCTTTAAGGTCTCCTCCCTTGAGGGATTTGGTCTCAACGGGATGGAGGCAGCAATAGGTGCTGCTGGGGCCCTGCTAAACTATCTTGAAACAACCCAGAAAGGTGTTTTAAATTTCAAAAAAATCACTCCCCTGTTTAAAAAAGATTTTCTCTACATGGATGCATCAACAATAAAAAATCTTGAATTGCTTAAATCCCTGAGAGATGAATCCCTTGAAGGAACACTTCTCGGTGTCCTTGATGAGACACTCACACCAATGGGTGGAAGGCTCCTGAGAAATTCAATCGTAAGACCCCTTCTTAATATAGAAGAAATCAACAGGAGACTTACTATTGTAGAGGCACTGATAAATTCAGGGGAGATGCTTGACCTCCTGAGAAGCAATCTGAGAAGGATTCAGGATATAGAAAGACTTTCTGGAAGGCTCAACACAGGCTCAGCAATACCAAGGGACCTTATAAGCCTCAAAAATTCCTTAAAGGTTATTCCGCAGGTAAAAAAGATTCTATCTGGATTTGAAGAGATTGAAATAATAAACCTTAACTCACAATTAAAAATACCTGACAGTGCCCTGAGCCTTATAGAAAAAGCCATAGTAGATGACCCACCACCATCCGTAAAAGAAGGAGGTTTTATTAAAGAGGGATTTGATCCAGAGATTGATAAACTCAGAGACCTCCAGCTTCATAGTAAAGAAATAATAGGCCAGATGGAGGCAGAGGAGCGGCAGAGGACAGGAATCCAGTCTTTAAAGATTGGCTATAACAGGGTCTTCGGCTATTACATAGAAGTAACAAAATCGAATCTCAGACAGGTCCCACCTGATTATGAACGAAAGCAGACCCTTGTAAATGCAGAGAGATTTGTGACACCCAAACTCAGAGAATATGAAGCAAGGATACTCGGTGCTGAAGAGGAACTAAAGAGGCTTGAATATGAAGCGTTTCACAAAGTTTTGCAGGAGCTAAAGCCCTTTGTGGGGCAATTAAAAGAACTTGCAGAGGTCGTAGCCCTTCTTGATATGCTTGCAAGCCTTGCAATTGTGGCAAGAAGGTACAACTATTCAAGACCTGCTGTGGATATGAGTACGACTATTGAGATAACAGATGGAAGACACCCTGCCATTGAAAGAATTCAGGCTGATGAGAGATTTGTGCCAAATAATCTATTTATCAATACAGACACAGACAGGCTCCTCATAATAACAGGACCAAACATGGCAGGAAAATCTACATACATGAGGCAGAATGCCCTTATTGTGATAATGGCCCAGCTGGGAAGCTTTGTGCCTGCCCAATCTGCAAGGATAGGACTTGTGGACAGGATATTT
>JBDOIG010000149.1:0-28430 GCA_041082235.1 Thermodesulfovibrionales bacterium
TAGTTATTATTGGCCTTTTCAGTAATGATTAAAAATTTATGCATTATCTTTCACCTTAACTCAGGAGCTTTGGTTCTTAAAAAATTTATTCCTTTAAGTTTTGAAAGCCTGTGCCCTTCAAATAAAATTTTATAAATTCTAACTCCCAAATTTGCTATTAGAAACATTTCCTGATTATCGGGGTATGCCTCAAAGCCTTTATAAAGCTCAAAGGGGCAGAGCTCAAAGGGGCTTTTCGCCCCTTTGAAACCCGAGAAAATAAATTTTTAATTTTTAAAATATAAGGGGAGCTTGAGGGGCGTTGCCCCTCAAAGCTCTGTAACTAAAGGTTTATCACCCAGCTGGTGAAGTAATTGAGGGACAAAGTCCCTCAAACTCCCTATTAGATAATTTTAATTCTATTTTTGGGGTTTTAAAGGGGCGAAGCCCCTTTTATGTTTGGTAATGTTGATTAAAAAAGTTTACATTAAGGTGTCGCAATAAAGTCTTTTCAGCATACCCGTATCTGTCGGCAATTTCGGTTAAATGCAAGAGGCGCTGGACTGATATGAAATAGTATGGTAAAATTTAAAAAAATCTAAAGAGGAGGTTTTTATGAAAAACATAAAAGGTTTTGTACAGATACTCCTTACAATTATTATTATCATCCTTGCTGGCGGCATTGGCTTTTCCATATTTTTGATTAAACAGCAGGAAAAGACTATAAGGACTCTGGCACAGAGGATAGAGACAGTTGAAAAAAGGCTTCCAAAGATAGAAAAGATTGAAAAGGATACAACCTCCATTATGGAAGAGCTTCAAAAACAGAAAGAAAAGGGTCTTGTTAAGCTCAACATCCCTGCTGTTCAGAAACTTGACAAAGACTTCATGGTTGCAAAACTATCTGTAAAACCCCATCTTACAGGAGTTATGGTTAAAGGTGCTATTATAAATGGGACCCCTCTTCCACAGGAGAATATAAAATTTAGAATCACGATACTTGATAAATCAAAGGAATTCTCAATAAAGAAATTGTCCCCTGGTGGGAGTAAAGGCTTTGATGTCTATATACCAGATGTCCCCGCAGACAAGGCACAGACAGCAAAGATAGAACATCTTGAATCCACGGTTCTGTATTATAAAGACTGAATATATCTTAAGACAAAAGGAGCTAACGCTCCTTTAAAAAATCTGAATAAAATTTTGTTTCATTAAAATTTTGAAGGACTTCACCCTTCAAAAGAATTAAATGGGTAGCGAGCGTATTCCCTGCGGCAAGCTCGCAGGGTTAAGCGAGCGAATTATGATATAAAAAATTCCTTACATTAAGATTCCCTGTGGCAAGCCACAGGGAATCTTCAATCACTACAGGACTTGACCTTGCCAATTCCTTCAGGGAAGGCACAAATGTTCAGTAATGATATTGCCTTCCCTTTATTATTGTCATTGCCCTGTAGAGCTGCTCCAATAATATAAGCCTTGAAAGCTCATGTGTAAAGGTGAATCTGGAGAGGGAGACCCTGAGAGAGGCAGCCCCTTTTAATTCTTCACTCACACCAAAGGGACCTCCTATAACAAAATCAATTTCTGAGACATCCTTTAAAATACCTGCAAATTCCTCTGAACTGAACTCCCTGCCCTCCCTGTCAAGGAGATAAAAAGGCCTTTTTGCTGCCCTGAGAAGAGCCTTTGATTCCTGTTCTATAGCCTGCTGTTTTGAACCAGTGCCTGGCTTAAGCTCTACAATCTCAATTCTCACATAAGGCTTAAGGAGCTTGAGGTATTTGCTGATTCCCTCTTTTATAAACTCTTCCTTTGTCCTGCCAGGATATATCAGCCTTATGTGTTTCATTAGTAATAATAACATACTCAATAAACTATCCAAAAACTGAAGCTGGTTCCAAAAGTCTAAAGATTTTTTGAGTGCCAGTAAAATAGTTTTGTGATATAATTAAAACATGCTTGAGTTCTCTGAAAAAGAAACTGAGAAGATAATATCTGTAATCAGGAATCTACTTGCCAGTGAAGATAAGGTGCTCTTTGCCTATATGTATGGCTCATTTATAAAAAAAGAAAAGATCATCAATGATATAGATGTGGCAATATACTGTAAAGGCGTAGATGAACCTTTTGGCTTTCAGGCAGACTGCAGGATTAAAATATCTAATCAATTAAAAAAGAATGGGATAGATATATCACCTGATGAAATAGACCTTAGAATTATAAATGATGCAGACTATGATTTTGTAATTGAATTACTCGACGAGGGATTGCTTCTGATTGATAAAGACCCTGACGAAAGGAGTTCATTTATTGAAAAAATATCACTTCAGTATCGCCTGAATGAAATCGTTTTAAGAGAATTTTATAGATAACCATGAATATTGACAGAAAGAGAATTAATCAATATCTCTATGAAATTAAAGAAAATACAGATGATATAAAACATATCCTTAATTCCAGCAAAGAAGAAGATATACTGAACAATAAAAATCTCCTGAAGGCCCTGAAATTTTCTCTCATAGAAATTTCTGAGGCGATGTCCTTAGTTTTACAGCATGTCCTTGCAAAGGAGTATGGCACTCCTGTTAAAGGATATATTGACACAATCAAAAAAGCCCATGAAAAAAAGATTATAGATATAGAACTTTACAATGCCTTAAAACCCTTTTTTGATTTCAGAAACACATTAATTAATAGATACTGGGAAGTAGATAATACCCTTCTTCTTAAGAACTTAATGATGAACTACAGGAAATTCTATGAATTTATTGATATAATTACTGACTGGCTCAAGGAGAAGACGTGACAACCTGGCTTATCATATTAGCCATAATATTAATACTCATTGCCATGAAGCTTGCGAAGTTCGCAGGCCTGGCATTGATAATAGCACTTTTTATAATGTTAATTTTAAAAAACTCTAAGAGATAGATTAAAAATATGCTCCGTTTCATTACAGCAGGTGAATCCCATGGAAGAGGTCTTATAGGAATCCTTGAAGGAATTCCAGCAGGGCTACCTATCTCCTCTGAATATATAAACACACAGCTCCGCAGAAGACAATCAGGCTATGGCAGAGGAGGAAGGATGAAGATAGAGTCTGACCATGCTGAGATTCTCTCAGGTGTGAGGCATGGAAACACCACCGGCTCACCTATCAGCCTGTATATTGAAAATAAAGACTGGAAGAACTGGCAGGATATAATGGCTGCGGAGTCAGTAAAGGCATATATTAAAAAGGTTACGAGGCCAAGACCAGGTCATGCAGACCTTGCAGGTGTTTTAAAGTATGGTCATGACGACATCAGAAACATACTTGAACGCTCCTCTGCAAGGGAAACTGCCATGAGGGTTGCCCTTGGTGCGGTGGCAAGGAGATTTCTTGAAGAATTCAATCTAATAATAGGCAGTTATGTGCTTTCCATTGGTGGTAAGGGTTTCAGCCCCTATGAATTCAAGGAGATATGGCAGAACCCTCAGAAATTACTTGAAACCTTTAAAAGAGCAGAGCTATCAGAGGTGAGATGCCCTGATGATGCTCTAACCATGGAGATAAAAAGACTCATTGATCAGGCCTCTGAGGAAGGCAACACCCTTGGAGGGATCTTTGAGGTATTTGCAATAAATGTCCCTCCAGGTCTTGGAAGTCATATCCAGTGGGACAGGAGGCTCAATGCAAGGCTTATGAATGCACTTTCCTCCATCCAGGCTATAAAGGCAGTGGAGATAGGTGCTGGAACACTCGCTGGCATCTCAAAGGGCTCAGAGGTGATGGATGAGATTTTTTATGAACCTGAAAGGGGATATTACAGAAGAACAAATTTTGCTGGTGGCATTGAAGGTGGAATATCAAATGGCATGCCTGTAATCGCAAGGCTTACAATGAAGCCAATTCCTACCTTAAAAAGACCTCTCAGGTCTGTGGATATATCAAGTCATGAGGCAGTGGAGGCCTCCTACGAGAGGTCTGATGTCTGTGCAGTACCTGCAGCTTCTGTGATAGCAGAGGCAATGCTCGGCCTTGTGATTGCTCAGGCATTCCTTGAAAAATTTGGTGGTGATAGCATTGAGGAGACAAGGTCAAATTATAATTCTTATCTAAGAATGCTTGACAGAAGATAAAGATTTTTTGGATGCTCGTGATGAAAAATATAGTACTTACAGGATTCATGGGAACAGGCAAGACAGAGGTTGGAAGACTCCTTGCCAGAAGGCTCGGTTATAAATTTATTGATGCAGACTCTATGATAGAGGAAGAGCAGAAGATGACCATTACCGAAATATTCAAAAGGTTTGGAGAACCCTATTTCAGGGATGTAGAATCTGAGGTTATAAAAAGATTATCCGAGATGGAAAGGGTTGTCATATCCACAGGTGGTGGAGTGGTGATGAGGGAAGAAAATATGACTAATTTAAGAAAAAAAGGAGTAATAATCTGTCTCATGGCATCACCTGAAACCATATTTGAAAGGACAAAGGATGATACCTCAAGGCCCCTTCTTCAGGTAAATGATCCCCTCCAGAGGATAAGGGAGCTCCTCAACTTCAGAAGACCCTATTATGAAAAGGCAGACATTATGATTGATACAGATGGAAAGACCCCTGAGGAAGTTGCTGAGGAGATAATAAAAAAGATTCAAACTGCCTGTTGTAAAAGTAACAGTCCAGGAATAAACTGAATTATGCAGACAGTCAGGGTCAGTCTTGGAGAGAGAAGTTACGAGATTATTATAGGAGAAAAAATCTTAGATAGACTCCTCCAGTTTGTCCGC
The DNA here is from genome assembly GCA_041082235.1 of Thermodesulfovibrionales bacterium. Classification (GTDB taxonomy): domain Bacteria; phylum Nitrospirota; class Thermodesulfovibrionia; order Thermodesulfovibrionales; family CALJEL01; genus CALJEL01. The sequence goes on from JBDOIG010000149.1 coordinate 4,755, forward strand.
TCTAAAAGATATACCTCCACAGGACTTGTCACAAATGAAACCCTCTGGGATATTTATAAGAATACTATCATAGAATTAAAAAAAGATTTACCACTGAATATATTTATTATTCCTGATGGTGAGGAATACAAGGATATACTCTGGTTTTATCACCTTCATACAAAACTTCTTGAAAACAGGTTTGACAGGTCTTCCTGCCTCATAGCCTTCGGTGGTGGAGTGGTTGGAGACCTCACAGGATTTGTTGCCTCAACATACATGAGGGGAATAGATTATCTACAGGTTCCAACCACACTCCTTGCACAGGTTGATAGCTCAGTGGGGGGAAAGACCGCGGTTAATCATCCACTCGGAAAAAATATGATAGGAACATTTTATCAGCCCGTATTTGTGCTGATTGATACGGATTTTTTAAAAACCCTTCCAAAAAGAGAATTCCGTGCAGGTATGGCAGAGATAATTAAATACGCTGTTATATGGGATGAGAAACTTTTTTCCTTTTTGAAGGAAAACAGCAATAAAGTATCAGATATGGACCCTAATGCCCTGAGATCAATCATAGCCCGCTCATGCGAGATAAAGGCAGAGGTCGTATCAAGGGATGAAAGGGAGGCTGGGCTCAGGGCAATATTGAATTACGGTCACACAATAGGTCACGCTATAGAGACAGTCACAGGATACAGGAGGTTTCTCCACGGTGAGGCTATTGCCATGGGAATGTATGGAGAGGCCCTCATTGCCAGCAGCCATGGTCTTATAAATATCTCAGTAGCCAATGAAATAAAAGGGCTTATAAAACTCTATGGCTTAGAGCCCTCAATCCCGGGTGAACTCCGGGAAAAAGATCTTATCAGTTCAATGTTACTTGATAAAAAGGCGAAGGCTGGCAGGATAAGGATTATACTTCCAGAAAGGATAGGAAAGGTTACTATCAAGGAAATAGATAAAGAAGAAATCCTCAGGGCAATAAATAATGCCAGGGCCTGAAGTACCACATCGTAAGGTTTTACAGAGCGGAGATAAAGCAAGCTTTACCCCGGTAAACTCCCGAAATATTTCACAGGAAGTAATAAAGTCACTTTTTAAAAAAAGGACTAAACCGCTAAGTTTTGAAGAAATCCTTTCCCTTCTTCATATTTCAAAGAAAAAAGCAAAACCTATCAAAAGACTCCTGAGTGAAATGGTAAAAAAAGGTGAACTTGTAAGAACAAGGAAAGGGCATTATGGCCCACCTGAAGAGATGAACCTGGTGACCGGTTATTTTGAGGCCCACAGGGATTATGGTTTTGTTATTCCTGAAAAACCGGGTGAAAGGGATATCTTCATACCAGCCAGATTCAGTGGTGGTGCAATGGACAACGACAGGGTAATTGCAAGGATAGAAGAACCTGCAAGAAGGAGCGGGAGAATCATAAAGATACTTGAAAGGGTCCACACAAAAATTGCAGGTGTATTTGAATATGGGAGATACGGCTCCTTTGTAAGACCCAAAAACAGGAACCTCAACTTTGATATCTACATACCTCCCCAGGCACGAGGAGGGGCAAAAAGCAATGACCATGTAATAGCAGAGATAGTTCAGTATCCCACTGACTCAAGACCTCCTATTGGAAAGATAGTCAGGATATTAAAAAAGCCTGATACCCCAAGGGCTGAGATAGGCTCCATTATTGAAGAATTCAACCTTGAGGAGAAATTTCCCGAGCCTGTGAATGCTGAGGCAAGAGAGCTTATAAAAAGGCCTGTTGAGAGATCTCAGAGAAAGGACCTCACAGGCCTCACAACAGTAACAATTGACGGAGAGAATGCAAAGGATTTTGATGACGCTATATCTATAAAAAGAGTGAATGATGGCTATCTACTGTATGTTCACATCGCTGATGTGGGATATTTTGTACCATGGGATACACCACTGGATAAAGAAGCAAGAAAAAGAGGGACAAGTGTTTATTTTCCTGACAGGGCCATACCCATGCTTCCAAGGGAGCTTTCAGAAGATATATGCAGTCTTAAGCCAGCTGTAGAGCGTGCTGCCTTTACAGTGGAAATGCTTTTTAATGAAAAAGGTGAAATGCTCCATGCCAATTTCTATCCATCTATGATTAAAAGCAGGGCAAGGCTCACCTATACCTCTGTAAAAAGGGTACTCATAGATAAAGAGCCATCAGAAAGAGCAAAATACAATTCACTTCTTCATTATCTTGAGCTTATGGAAGACCTAGCAAGACTCCTAAGGCGGAAGAGGATGGAAAGAGGCAGTCTCGATTTTGACCTGCCAGAGCCAGAGGTAATACTTGATATTCAGGGAAGACCTGAAAACATTATAAAGGCAGAAAGGACCTTTGCCCATATACTCATAGAGGAATTCATGATTGCCGCCAATGAGGCAGTAGCAGAATATCTTGAGGGTCTTGGCTCTCCATGTCTTTACAGGATTCATGAAAAACCGGATCCACTGAAGATGGAAGAACTTTCAAAGATTGTGAGGAATCTCACGGGCAAAAGACTCCTAAAGGCATCTTACTTTCCTTTACTCATAAAGGAGATGAAAGGGACTCCACAGGAAGAACTTGTAAATTATATCCTTCTCAGGAGCCTCAAACAGGCGAGATACTCTCCTGACAATGTGGGACACTTTGGACTTGCCTCAAGGTGCTATACTCACTTCACATCACCGATCAGAAGATATCCTGACCTTGTTGTCCACAGAATACTCAGGGATGTCATCCTTCAAAGGATGGATGATGATAAAATCAAACACCTTGAAGAGCTCCTTCCATTTATTGCCTTTCATTCCTCAAAGATGGAAAGACTTGCAGATGAGGCAGAAAGGACCGTGATAGATGCCATGAGGGTATGGTTTATGAAGGATAGGATTGGAGATGAATTCACAGGAAACATTATCTCCATAACACCCTATGGCATACGCGTCCGATTAAAGGACTTTTATGTTGAAGGATTTCTCCACGTCTCCTTCATGACTGATGACTTTTATGTATATGACGAAAGGTCACTCACATTGAGCGGCAGAAGGACCAAAAGGACATTCAGACTCGGAGATGAATTAAAGGTGAGGATTGAAAGGATAGATGAAGTGGAGAGAGAGATTATTCTGGGAATAGTCCTGTAAATTGATGATAGAATAAGGGGCAGATGCATTACCCCAGCGAATAATTGACCTTCTGGTGACCCTCTGCCAACTTTTTAATGACAATCTACGGTCATAAATTTCACCCAAATTTGCTATTAGAAACATTTCCTGATTATCGGGTATGCCTCAAAGCCTTTATAAAGCTCAAAGGGGCAGAGCTCAAAGGGGCGAAGCCCCTTTTATGTTTGGTAATGTTGATTAAAAAGTTTACATTAAGGTGTCGCAATAAAGTCTCTTCAGCATACCCCGTATCTGTCGGCAGTTTGCGATCCTTACACGGGCTTGCTATATTTACAAATGCTTGTTTAAACTATACTAAAAACAAGGGAGGTAAATGATGAGATTAAAAGTCAAAGGGATTTTAATTGTTCTTGTAAGTGTAATAGTTTTTTCTGTGACTGATAGGAGCTATGGTGCTGGATTCAGTCTTATTGAACAGAGTGTAAGCGGTCTCGGTAATGCCTTCGCAGGTGGAGCAGCCTCTGCAGAGGATGCGACAACAATATTTTATAATCCAGCAGGTATGACAAGACTTGGCTCCCAGTTTGTAGCAGGATTCCATGTGGTGATGCCCTATGCAAAATTCAAGGTTGATTCTGCAACAAGAGTAAATGGTTCTCCACTGGGTACAGAGGGGGGCGGAGATGCTGGCAAGACTGGCGTAGTTCCCAATTTATTATTATATGAATAAAATAACGGACAAGTTCTTTTTTGGTCTTGGTATAAACTCACCCTTTGGCCTTTTTACTGAATATTCAAAGGACTGGGCGGGCAGATACCATGCAATTGAATCAGGTGTTAGGACAATTAATATCAATCCATCTTTGGCCCTTAGGGTGAATGATAAGCTGAGTGTAGGTTTCGGAGTCAATGCCATGTATATGAAGGCAAAGCTCACAAATGCTGTTGACCAGGCCCTTATAACAGGTGGGCTTGTTACTACAGATGGATATGCAGAGGTTGAAGGTGATAGCTGGGGATATGGGTTTAATTTTGGAGTAATCTATGAATTTAGTAAGGATACAAGGGCAGGAATCGCCTATCGTTCAGAGCTAAGCCAGCATCTTCAGGGCGACCTTAAGTTTGATGTGCATCCAGCACTTGGAGCAAATCCTGCTTTTCAGAATAGAGAAGTTAAAGCCAATATAGACCTTCCTGAAAGCCTCTCATTCAGTGTATATCACAACATTACTGAGAGATTAGCCATTATGGCAGATATTACATGGACAAACTGGAACACCTTTAATGAGATAAGGATTAAAAATATGGATGGCTCTACCGCATCTGTTACAACAACAAACTGGAAAGATAGCTACAGATATTCCCTCGGGCTCACATACTCTGCAGAAAAGACAAGGTACAGATTCGGTGTTGCCTATGACCAGACACCAATCCCTGATGCTGAACACAGGACACCGAGAATCCCTGATGAATCAAGGACATGGCTGGCTGCTGGCTTTGGATATTCCTTTTCAAAGAACTTTAATCTTGATATCGGAGGTGCCTATCTATTTGTCAAAGATCCCCATATAAATAAAGTGGCAACCCCGACAAATGAGAACAATTTAAGAGGGAATCTCAAGGGAACCTATGATGCGAATGTAAAGATTCTGAGTGCACAGGTTGCCTGGATATTCTAAATGCTTCTGCACACTCACTTTATAAGGATAGCAAAGCAAAAAGGTAGCAAGCTTGCTTTCATAGACAGGACTGCAGACAAAAAAATTACTTATTCAAAGGCCCTCATCGCTTCTCTGATACTTGCCCAGAAATTCAGGAGATTTGATGAGGGTTTTATTGGCATAATGCTTCCAAACTCTGCTGGTTGCGGCCTTTCTATACTGGGTGCAGTTATAAGCGGAAAGACACCTGTAATGATTAACTATTCAACAGGTGCTGCCCAGAATGCAAGGTATGCCCAGAAAAAGTGTGATTTCTCCACAATAATAACCTCAAGGTCATTTCTTGAAAAGATTAATTGCCCCTTTGTAGATGGCATGGTTTTCCTTGAAGATATAATGGACGGCATTACATTCACAGATAAATTAAAGGCAGCCTTTCTTTCAAGACTTCCTGTTTCATGGCTTTTAAGATTGATCCACAGGGGAGATCCGGATGACAATATTGTGATACTTTTTACAAGCGGCAGTGAAAAAGACCCAAAGGCGGTCCAGCTCACCCACAGGAATATCATCTCAAACATTAAAGGCTTCAGCAAGGTTATGGGTTTAAAAGAAGGTGATGTGATGATGGCAAACCTGCCCTATTTCCATGTCTTTGGCTTGAATGTAAATTTCTGGACTCCTCTTTATCATGGCATGACCATTGTTACCTATGCAAATCCTCTTGACTACAGGATGATCTGTAATTGTGTAAGAGAAGAAAAGGTTACTATAATGGCTGGGACACCGAGTTTTCTCTGGGGTTATCTAAGGAAATCAGAGCCAGGAGATTTCTCAACCCTCAGGATTGTAGTAAGCGGTGCAGACAGATGCCCGGAGGATCTTAGAAAGGCCTTTTATGAAAGGCATGGTTTGACACTCTATGAAGGATATGGAACCACAGAGACATCCCCTGTTATATCAGTAAATACACCGGAACATAATAGGCCGGGTAGTGTTGGGAAAGTCCTTCCAAATGTAGAAGTCAGCATAGAAAACTACGAAACAGGAGAGCTCTGTCGTCCGGGAGAGATTGGAAGGATTATGGTTAAGGGTGACCTTGTGATGAAGGGTTATCTTGATGACTTTGAAGAAACCTCATTAAGGATAAGACACGGATGGTATGACACAGGAGATATGGGTTATCTTGATGAGGATGGATTTCTCTGGCATTGTGGAAGGTTGAGAAGATTCGTAAAGATAGGTGGTGAGATGGTCTCTCTTGTAAGGGTTGAGGATATGTTAAAGGATCTCCTTCCAGAGGATGTGGAATGCTGTGTTGTGGATATCCCGGATGCAACGAAGGGAGTTAAGATCGTTGCTGCTGTTACAAAAGAGATTAATGAAAAACATATCCTTAAACAGATGGCGGCACAACTTCCAAATATTGCCCTTCCAAAACAATTTGTTATTATAGATGAACTTCCCAGGATGGGTAGTGGAAAGGTTGACTTCAGGAGAGTCTGCCAGGTCGTTCGAGAGATGCTCCACAGCGGTATTAAGACAAAGGCCTTTTAGCCTTTCAATAGTGGAGGCAAAAATTTTACGCCTCCTGACATTATAAAGGAAAGGCAGAGACACGAGGACGCTGTAGATTGCCCATAGAATGTATCAGGTCACGATGAAATAAAATGGGCGAGCCTGATTTTCTATTGAGGACGTAGTCCTTCAAAGAGTATATATTTAATCCTGTTTTTAAAAGGACATAGCCCCTTGAAGGCTGCTATTGCTACTACAGAACCCTGTGGGAAGTTTAATGATGTTGCAATATTTTTTAACTAACCTGTAAAATAATTAAAAATATCTTAAGGAAGGATTTTATGGAACAGAAAAAGACCTTTGTTGACAGGATATGGGACTTCTTTACCTCCATTAAGCTTGCCATTGTCCTTTTTCTCCTGATTGCCCTTACATCAATAGTGGGTACCATAATAGAACAGAGGGCTGAGCCACAGAAAAATATAGAGATTCTTTCAAGGCTCTTCGGTCCTGATATTGCTCCAACCCTTTACAGTATTCTGGATACACTTCAGTTTACAGACATGTATCATTCCTGGTGGTTTGTAAGTCTTCTGATGCTTTTTGCTGCAAATCTTATTATATGTTCCCTTGATAGACTACCGAAGGTCTTCAGGATTGTAAGGGAAGAAATGAAACCTCTTCCTGAAGAGATATTCTCAGCATTACCGGTAAGAAAAGAGATCTCACTAAACAAAAAAATTGATAATATCAAGCCAACACTTATGGATGTCCTCAAAAGACATGGCTTCAATCTTAAAGAAGACAGTGCATCAGGACAGCTTTTTTCTCAAAGGGGTGCCTTTTCAAGGCTTGGAGTCTATATTACACACCTCAGTATCCTCATAATTCTTACAGGTGCCCTGGTTGGGATATTCTTTGGTTTTAAAGGATTCCTTAATATAAGAGAGGGTATGACCTATTCAGTGGCATTCAGGGGAGGCATGAACTGGAGTGCTCAGGATGAATCGATGGTAGAGAATTTAATTACTTTAATGAATAAGGCCAGGGGTAATATAGAGGAGGCCGCAAGGCTCATGAATACAACACCGCAGGAACTGAGGAAAACATTAAGATACTATGGGATAGAGCCTCTTGGTTTTGAGGTGGAATGCAGGGATTTTGAGGTGGAGTTTTATGGCAATTCAGACATGCCCAAGGAATATAAGAGCCTTCTTGTGGTGAGGGATAAAGACAGAAGTTTTGATAAATGGATAGAGGTTAATGATCCCCTGAAATATAAGGGTTATACATTTTATCAGTCAAGTTATGGCACGTGGCCCGGCGTAAGAGGTATATTCAGATTTCGCTACATTGATAAAAATGGTAATGCTGTAGAAAAGACCGTAGCCCCTCTTGAGGATTTTGAGCTTCCAGGCGGCCTCAGGGCAAAGGTCGTTGATTTCAGCCCTGCCCTTGCCTTTGATGAGACAGGAAGACCTTTTACCTATGCTGACCAGATGAATAACCCAGCAGTACTTGTGGAATTCAACAGGAAAGAACTGAACAGGTGGATTCTCAAGAGATATCCCCAGACATGGCAATTACCTGATGGCTCAACACTACAGTTTGCTGACTACTGGGGAGTTCAGTATACAGGTCTTCAGGTAAGACGTGACCCTGGTGTGTGGCTCGTATATCTTGGATGCATCATAATGGCAATAGGACTTTATATTACATTTTTCATAAGTCATAAGAGGATATGGCTCAGGCTTGTGCCGGCGAAGAATGGTACAAGGGTTCTCATAGGTGGTTCTGTAAGCCGTAACAGGGAGGCCTTTGAAAGGCATATTGAGCGCATAATAAAGGAGGTACAATAAATGACTTCATCTCAATTCTTTGGAATAGCCACTATCTTATATATACTTGCCATGGTTGCCTATATAAGTTATTTAGCCTTCAGAAATAATGGCATAGGAATGATAGCAACCACAATAACGGTGGCGGGTTTTATAGCACAGACCATTGCTTTTTTTATGAGATGGAATGACTTCTATCATCTACTTGAAGACACAGGCGTTATTAAATCACCTGTTCAGGGGATAATAAGGGCTATACCTGTTACAAATCTATATGAGTCACTGATATTTTTTGTATGGTGTCTTATACTTGCCTATCTTGTAATTGAATGGAGATACAAAAACAGGTCTTTTGGAGCCTTCATTACACCGATCGCTGCACTTGCCCTTGCATTTATTGAGATGTCAGGTATGTCAAAGGAGATACAGCCCCTTGTACCAGCTCTTCAGAGTAACTGGCTTCTTGCCCATGTGATGATGAGTTTCATATCTTATTCTTTATTTGCTGTTTCTTTTGCAACGGCCACCATGTACCTTATTACTACAACTGATAAAAAAAATGAGCCCGCTTATATCTTCTGGGTAATTACATCTGGCCTTACATTAATACTTCTTGTGGCCATGGGTATTGATTATTTTGTATTCAGGGTTGGAAGACCTGATATACTTTTTAAAAAGGGTCTTCTCTTTAAAGCCACTTTTCTTAATGAAAATACCTTTGTCTCCCTGTTCAGTTTTGCAGCAGCCCTGATTGTACTTCTTGGCCTCTGGAGATACGGGTATCTAATAAAGCATATAATTCAGTCAATGAATATTAGCTCTGAGATGCTTGATGAGATAACCTATAAGGCCATAGCAATAGGTTTTCCTATTTTTACTCTCGGAGGTCTTATATTTGGCGCCATATGGGCTGATCAGGCATGGGGTGTTTACTGGTCATGGGACCCGAAGGAGACATGGTCACTTATTACATGGTTTATCTATGCCTTTTATCTCCATTCAAGACTTTTAAGGGGCTGGAGGGGAAGAAAGATTGCTGTTGTGGCTTCTCTTGGATTTGTGGCGGTTATATTCACTTATCTTGGGGTTAATCTCCTCTTAAGCGGTCTTCATGCTTATGGAGGGTTAAAATAAGAACATTGAAACGGGTTAAGGGTTGGTTTTAAGAAAAAAGATTACTTTATGGTTCAGCCTCCTTATTGTCGGGATAACGGGCTTCTCTATCTTTATCATAACCGATGCAGCCATAACCCAGTTTAAAAGGGATTTTTCAGAAAAAATAAGGTTTTCTTCTGAGCATATAAAGAATGGACTTATTGCCCTTATGCTTGAGGGCAAGGGAAAAGACTTTCAGGGATATCTTGAATCTGAGATTATCGGAGATATTAAATCAATAAGGTTGGTCAGAGATGATGGCTTGATTATTGGTTCATCCAATTCATCTGAGGTCAATACATTTCTTCCTGAGGATAGCCTTGAAAGGCTTAAATCCAGGGCCTACATTGTGCAGGAAGAAAAATTTAATTTTATGGAAGAGGATACATTGGGTGGTATACATTCTATTTATATACCTCTTTATAATGAGATTCTCTGCCAGAGATGTCATACAGATAACAAAAAAATAAGGGCAATCCTTGGTATAGATGCGGGCTCGATGAAATATTTTGAAGCCGTATCCAGGATAAAGAGAAATGCCTTTTTTTATTTTATAATAGCAATCCCTCTCTCGGCAGGTATTATATGGATATTTGCAGGGATTGTATTTGAAAAACCCATAAATGAGATTACCCGGGTAATAGATGATATAAAGAAGGGTGAACTGAAATCAAGGATTCTACTGAACAGAGCTGATGAGATAGGAGATCTCGCAAGAGGTCTTAATGACCTTATCTCAGACCTTGAAAGAACAAAGAGGGATTTTGAGCTGTGTCATATTGCTGAGATGAAGAGGGTTGAGCAGATGGCAACACTCGGTGAGCTCGCTTCTGCTATAGCGCATGAAATAAGGAATCCACTTGCGGGAATAAGTGGCGCAATTCAGGTCCTGTCAGAGGAGTTTCCAGAATCTGACTCAAGACAGCCAATAATAAAAGAAATACTTAAAGAGGTGGAAAGGCTTGACAGGTCAGTAAAAGACCTCCTCTTATTTGCAAAGGCACCTGAACCAGTCTTAAGGAGTGTGCCGGCAAAGACAGTCCTTGAAAGACTCATAAGATTTATAGAGCCACAGGCAAAAAGAAACAATGTGATTATAGACGTCCTGGTACCTGAGGTGGAGGAACTTTATGTGGACCCAGACCAGATACATCAGGCCTTTTTCAATATTGCCCAATCTTCAATCCAGAACATGCCCCAGGGTGGAACACTGAAGATAGAGATGAAGACACAGGAAAGAGTTCAGCTTATCTCCTTTTCGGATACAGGTTCAGGGATTCCTCCTGATGAGGTCAAACTTCTTTTTAAACCCTTTTATACAAGACCCTCTGGCATAAGCAGTCTCGGTCTTACTATAAGTAGAGGGATAATAGAAAGGCATGGAGGGAAGATAGAGGTTGATAGTATAATGGGAAGGGGGACGACCTTTAATGTTTATCTTCCCGTATAAAAATTTAATTTAAGGCAGACTAACAATGGCTGATATAAAGATACTTATCGTAGATGATGAGAAACTCCTCAGGTGGTCTCTTCAGCAGAGCCTGTCAAAAGATGGCTATACAGTCTTTACAGCAGAGACAGGCTCAGAAGGATTAAGAATATTTAAAGACGACTCACCTGATATAGTACTTCTTGATATAAACCTGCCTGATGTCTCAGGTATAACGGTACTTGAACAGATGATGGAGATAAACAGAGATGCACTTATATTTATGATAACAGCTTACAGTGATGTCCCTACAGCTGTTAAGACCGTGAAGCTCGGTGCCTATGATTTCATAGAAAAACCATTCAATATGGATAAATTGAATATTCTTATAGCAAAGGCCGCAGAGACCGTCTCTCTCAAAAAGGATGTGTCAACTTATAGACATATACTGTCGGAAAAATATAAATTTTCAAGTATAATTGGAGAATCCGCTGAGATTAAAAGGGTAGTAGAGATTGCAAGAAAGATCGCCACCTCTGATGCCACAACCATACTTCTTCAGGGTGAAAGCGGAACAGGTAAAGATCTCCTTGCCAAGGTTATTCATTATCAGTCAAAGAGGGCAGATAAACCCTTCCTTGAGATAAATTGCACAGCCCTTCCAGAAAGTCTTATAGAGAGTGAACTCTTTGGTTATGAAAAAGGTGCCTTTACAGATGCAAAGGTAGCAAAAAAAGGACTTTTTGAACTGGCTGATGGTGGCACGATATATCTTGACGAGATAGGAGACATGAAGCTTGGCACACAGACAAAGCTCCTCAAGGTTATAGAGAATAAGACCTTCAAGAGGATAGGCGGTATAAGAGATATAACTGTTGATGTGAGGATAATTGCTGCAACTAATAAGGACCTGGAAGAAGCTATAAAGAATGGTTCCTTCAGAGAAGACCTCTATTACAGACTCAATGTTATCCCTGTGAGGCTTCCTCCTTTAAGAGAAAGAGACAAGGATGTCCTTATACTGGCAAGATATTATATTGAGCAGTTTAACAGGGAATTTAAGAAACATATAAAGGATATTGACCCGGTTGTGCAGGAAAAATTCCTTTCCTACCACTGGCCTGGCAATGTTAGGGAATTAAAAAATCTTATTGAAAGAATAATGATACTTGAAGCTGGGGATAAGATATTACCCGAACACCTTCCCTGTGAGATCAATCCTGTATATAATAAAGAAAATAACGCTCAGGGTCCTGTGGTCAGGCTTCCCTCTACTGGCATAGATATTGAGGAGGTGGAAAAGGAGCTCATCCGGCAGGCCCTTGAGATGACAGGTAATAATCAGACAAGGGCAGCAAGGTTGCTTAACCTCTCAAGGGATGCCCTTAGATACAGGATGCAAAAATTCGGTTTTTTATAATTATATTTATTATTAATTCAGGTATAAAAATTGCTATTTATAAGGTATGAAAAAGGCACTTATAATTGACGATGAAGACCTTATCCTCTGGTTTCTTGAAAGGGCTCTTAAAAAAAGAGGATTTGAGGTTGTAATTGCAAGAAATCTAAGAGAAGCCTTTGAAGAGCTGAATAAAGGAGATTTTGATATTATCTTTACAGATCTAAGGATGCCCGGGGGAAATGGCACAGAATTGCTGGGGAAGTTAAGTGAAATTACTCATAAGACAGGGATAATAGTATGCTCAGCTTTTGTTAACAATGAACTATCAGCAATTCTTAAGGATAAAGGTATAGGCATTCTTAAAAAACCCTTCCGTCTTGATGAGCTTGATGAGGTCCTGAAAACAGTCTGAACCTCCCAGTGTCGACTCAAACTCGCCGATAAAAAAGACAGGCTGCCTCAAAGTCTTTACAAAGCGACGATGGTCAGGATACAGGATTCAAGATGCAAGATTCAGGATTCAAAATGCAGGCTTTTAAGATTATCGTGTATTCTTGTATTATGGATTTAAGGTGTTGCAGGTAAAGGCTTTTCGGCAGGCTGCCAATTTTATTGAAGGTCTGTTATATATTTCTAACGGTAGATTCTCGGTGCGCCCCAAATTTGCTATTAGAAACATTTCCTGATTATCAGGGTATGCCTCAAAGCCTTTATAAAGCTCAAAGGGGCAGAGCTCAAAGGGGCTTTTCGCCCCTTTGAAACCCGAGAAATAAATTTTTAAAGTTTAAATTGAGCTTTGAGGGGCGTTGCCCCTCAAAGCTCTGTAACTAAAGGTTTATCACCCAACTGGTGAAGTAATTGAGGGACTTTGTCCCTCAAACTCCCTATTAGATAATTTTAATTCTATTTCTGGGGTTTTAAAGGGGCGAAGCCCCTTTTATGTTTGGTAATGTTGATTAAAAAGTTTACATTAAGGTGTCGCAATAAAGTCTCTTCAGCATACCCCGTATCTGTCGGCAGTTTACGGTGCGAAGTAACAGTTGACAAAGCAATCCAACCTATGATATGAATTCAATACAGAAAAATAATTTGTTTCTTTTTCTATAACCTCAGCGGGGTCCCCAAAAATTCGGATTTTTTGGGGTGCCCTTAGCCTCTAAATTCAAAAAGGGCCTTGCCCTTTATAAAAGGCAATCAGCACGAGTGAGATACTCAAGGCTGATAGCTTTAATTAAAAAGAGGAGGAACAGTAATGAAGATTCCGGAGGACCTCAAGTATCATAAGGAACACACATGGGTAAAGTTGAGTGGTAAGAAGGCAATTATTGGCATTACCGACTACGCTCAGGATCAACTCGGAGATATTGTTTACATTGATCTCCCGGAGATTGACTCTGAGGTGGAGGCGAATGCAGAGATGGCAGAGATTGAATCCACAAAGGCAACATCCTCGGTGATAGCACCTGTTACAGGTGTGGTGATTGAGGTGAATGAAGATCTGGCAGAATCTCCTGAGATAATAAACGAAGATCCCTATGGCAAGGGATGGATTGCGAAGGTAGAGATAGAAGACCCTTCAGAACTTGATCAGCTTATGGATGCAGGAGAATATGCAAGGTTTATAGAGGAAGAGGGTGGCTCACAGTAAATCAGGAGTTAAATAAAACATGGTAAGGAGGTTAATCTTTAAATGAAACTTGCGGTAATAGGTGCTGGTCCGGGTGGATATGTAGCGGCTATAAGGGCAGCTCAGCTTGGAGCCAGGGTTACAGTGATTGAAGAAAGGGAGGTTGGTGGCACATGCCTTAACCTTGGCTGTATACCCACAAAGGCATTGGTTGCATCCTCAGAGGCCCTTCACATGATGAGAAGGGCAGAGGAATATGGCCTGGTTATTAATGGAGATATAAGACCTGACCTGAAAAAAATAATGGAAAGAAAGGATAAGATTGTCAGCACGCAGGTCAAAGGAATAAGGTCCCTGTTTAAAAGTAGAGATATACAGCTTGTTGAAGGCAGGGCAGAATTACTTGATGGGAAGAGGGTGAAGGTCAGGAAAAAGGAGGGCACCGAGGAGACCATTGAGGCAGATTCTATTATAATAGCAACTGGTTCAAGGCCTGCAAGTATCCCAACCTTTCCTGCAGATGGAGTGAATATCCTTTCCAGTGATGATGTCTGGAGACTTACAGAGATACCAAAGAGTATGGTAATAATCGGGGCAGGTGTTATTGGCTGTGAGTTTGCCTGTATATTCAGAGAACTTGGTACGGATATAACCATGGTGGAGCTTTTACCCCGGGCACTTTCTACAGAGGATGAAGATATCTCAGATATTATAGAAAAGGAATTGAAGAAGAAAAAGATAAAACTTCTTACCTCAGTAAAAGTGGAATCTCTTACCATATCTTCATCCGGAGTGATTCTGAAGCTTTCTGACGGGAAGGAACTCAGTGCAGAAAAGGTTCTTGTATCAATTGGCAGGTCTTTTAATTCTGAAGGTCTCGGGCTTGAAAAAATCGGGATAGAAAAGGGCAAAAGAGGTGAGATCAAGGTTAATGAAAGGATGGAGACATCAGTAAAGGGTATATATGCGATTGGAGATGTGACAGGCCGGATCCTCCTTGCCCATGTGGCATCAAAGGAAGGGATAGTGGCTTCAACGAATGCCTGCGGAGGAGATGAGATGATAGATTACTCTGTGGTGCCTGCGGCGATTTTTACATCTCCTGAGATCGCTTCTGTCGGGCTAAGGGAGTTTCAGGCTAAGGAAGCAGGCATTCCCATTGTTACAGGTTCTTTTCAATACAGGGCACTGGGAAAGGCCCATGCAATGGGCGAGATAACAGGACTTTTCAAGATAGTGGCAGATGCAAAGACTGACAGGGTTCTTGGAGTCCACATTATTGGTGCCCATGCCTCTGATATTATTCATGAAGCAGCCCTTGCCATAAAGGCAGGGCTCAGGGTTAAGGATATAGCAGAGATGATTCACAGCCATCCCACGCTTTCAGAAGGCCTTATGGAGGCAGCAGAGGATGTCCATAACAGGGCTATCCACCTTCCACCAAAGAAGTGATTAAGGTAAATAATTCAATTATGGCACAGACATGAAAAGGGCTGGGTCTGTCAAGAAGCTATTTAAAGGTATGTGCGAGGATTCTAAGAAGAAAAGACCATGGCAAGAGATAAGGATGAAGCAGGGTGGTTTCAATCTATAAGGCAGGAGAAACCTCAGGTATTTTCTGAACTCTCTGTTCTTCTTAGGGCAATTGATCGTCTTTTTATTATAGAAAACCTTTCCATAACAGACAGGGACTATCCATCGAGAAATTTTTACGATGAGTTTCTGGTTGTTAGAGATGTTATCCTGAGAATTATAGCACTTATTGAATACCTACTGCCCGAAAATGAAAAAAATTCCTACTGGTTTAGAAAGTATGCAGAACAGAGATTCATGAGTATATCTGCCAGGGATAGCCTGAGGGATGAACTTTACAGGCAGGACTCACCTGAAAAAGGTTTACTTCTCCTTTATGATACCTTTGTTAATATTAAGACCCTTGTTTTTGACCTTCTTAAGACCCAGTCAATTCCTTATATAAGCTACAAAGATATAGGAAACATCATATCAAGGGAGATTAGAGAAAACAGATACTTTAATCCTTTCAGCAAGACAATTACTGAAGAAGACAGGATAGAAAATTCCCTGATTTCAAGGACCATAAGGGCTATAAATGATGGGACAGTTAAAAAACAAATATCCCTTATTATCATTGCCCTCTTCAGAATCATTAGAATTCTTAAATATGTAGCAACAGATATACCTGACCAGGCCCTGCTTAACAAGTCAATTGCGGTGCTTTTTCTTATAAGAAGTGAGCTTGAGGAGATGAGGCGGCTTCTTGATGTGGCTTCATCAAGAATTCATGATGATGAGATAAGCGGTTTTTTAAAGGGGCTATCCTATCAGATCTCTATGGAGACAAAAAGGGTCTTTTCCCAGGAACTCAAGGACATCACAAAAAGGACAGGTCAGAAAAGGCAGAGGGGAAGGATTGAGAATAGCTCGGGCATAATAAAAAACTTTATAGAACAGACAATCGTCCAGGTGATTCAGTTATTTAATCCTGCTCTCAGGGGGGAAGAGATATTCCCCACCTTTGTAACAAAAAAACAACTTTCCATTAAACTGAGGGAGGATATTACGGTGATGCATAGAATTGTGTCAGCTGTGCTTGAAAATGGTTTAATCAGGGAGGATCTTTTAGGTGCCCTCAGAAATTATATTCATTATTTCCAGAGTTTTACCTTCAGACTGCTCAGATATGATGATTATGAGGAATTTTCAGCCTTTATTGATGAGATTTTTAAATATCTCAGGGTTTCAATAAAAGAGCAGGGGATCCCTCGCACATCTATAAAATTTATTGAGAGGTTAAACCATTTTAAGATATTTCTTGAGACCATCTTAAGACAGATATCTCAGAGAGAGGAACTGCAGGGAGAGCCAGTTGATGAGGAGAGGATAAGGGCGATAATGAATCAGTTCTCTTTAATGTGATTTCTCAAAAGTAATCTCATTTTCCATCAAAATACTTCTTATTTATCATTCCGAGTTCTCACTCTGTCTCTTGTAAAATCCTCTTAAGTCCTTTTTGAGGAGGGTAACTGATTGCATGCCTCTGGTTCCAAAGTCTCCTCTCTTCCGCTCTCCCGCACTTCCGCTCTACTTTTATTGGCAGTTACAGAGACAGGGATACTGCTGGAGTCAGGTATATTAGTATGGTATAATTTGATTATCCTGATGAACAATGCAGGATAGAAAGAAATTTTTCATAATGTCCTTATGAAGAAGGAGGATTTATGGGTGAGATAGTGGAGATATTCGCAAGAGAGATACTGGATTCAAGGGGAAATCCTACGGTGGAGGTTGAGGTCGTTCTTGACAGCGGAGCCCTGGGAATTGCAAAGGTCCCATCAGGTGCGTCCACAGGCCAGAATGAGGCACTTGAATTAAGGGACGGTGGAAGGAGATACCATGGCAAGGGAGTACTGGGAGCTGTAAAAAACATAATGGAAGAAATTGCACCAAGGCTCAGGGGCATGGAGTCATCCATGCAGACAGATATTGATAAACTGTTAATAGACCTTGACGGAACCGAGAATAAATCAAGGCTCGGTGCAAATGCAATCCTTGGTGTTTCAATGGCTGTTGCAAAGGCAAGTGCTGTGGAGTCAGGGTTGCCTCTTTACAGATACCTTGGAGGTGCAAATACAAAGACACTTCCTGTGCCAATGATGAATATCATAAATGGTGGTGCCCACGCAGACAATAATCTTGATATTCAGGAATTCATGATAGTCCCTGTGAAGTTTGAGACCTTCAGTGAGGCATTGAGGGCAGGTGTGGAGATATTCCACAGCCTTAAAAAGATCTTAAAGAAAGAAGGGCTGAATACCGCTGTTGGTGATGAAGGTGGTTTTGCCCCCAATCTCAAGAATAATACCGAGGCAATCTTGCTTATACTGAAGGCTATTGAGGAGGCAGGCTACAAACCAGGTGAAGATGTTTATATAGCCCTTGATGTGGCTGCCTCTGAACTTTATGAAAAGGGGCTTTATAAGTTTGAAGACAAGACAATATCTTCTGAGGAACTGATAGCCTATTATGAGACCCTGATAGGAAAGTACCCTTTAATATCCATAGAAGACGGGCTTTCAGAGCTTGACTGGTCTGGGTGGGAATCACTTACAAAGAGGCTTGGTAGCAGGCTCCAGCTCGTTGGTGATGATATATTTGTAACCAATCCGTCCCTTATAGGGAAGGGTATAATGCTTGGTATCGCAAACTCAGTACTTATCAAACTTAATCAGATAGGCACCGTCACAGAGACCCTTGATGCAATAGAGACAACAAAGAAGGCAGGCTATACAGCAGTTATTTCACACAGGTCAGGAGAGACTGATGATACCACCATTGCAGACCTCGCTGTGGCCTGCAACACAGGTTTCATAAAGACAGGTTCCCTTTCAAGGGGCGAAAGGATAGCAAAATATAATAGACTCCTGAGGATTGAGGATGAGCTTGGAGAAACGGCCTATTATCCAGGGATGAAGGCCTTCTACAATCTGAAGGAGAAGACCAGTGGTTAAAGAATAAGGATTTTCAGGGTGGTGGGTGAGGATTGAAAGGAAGCCTTCTGCAGAGACAGGTTATATCGGAAAGAAAAAAGAGGAGACTGATATTTTATACTCTTTTTGTTGTGGCACTTCTTTATATCGTGGTAAATCTTATAGGTGACAATGGCCTTTTCAGATATATTGAGTTGAAGAATAAAAAAAGTTCCATTGAGTCTGAGATAACCCTTTTAATTGAGGAAAATAAAAGGCTCAGGTCTCAGATAGAGGCCCTGAAAGGCGACCCCTTTTATATAGAGAAACAGGCAAGGGAAGACCTTGGCCTTGCAAGACCTGACGAATACATCTTTGAATATGAAAAATAGAGATCAGGGGCAGAACTTTGAGGGGCAAAGCCCCTCAAACTCCCTTTTTAAATTAATAAAATTTTACTTAATTCGGGGTTTTAAAGGGGGTGAAACCCCTTTAAGTTTGGTTTCACAATGAAAAGGTATCCTTTACATCTTGTGTTTCTCTGGCACATGCATCAGCCCTATTACAAAGATCCTCTTAAGGGGACATACAGACTTCCATGGGTAAGATTACACGGCACAAAGGACTATCTTGATATTGTGAGCCTGCTTGATGAATTTCCCTCAATAAAACAAAATTTTAACCTTGTCCCATCTCTACTTGAACAATTAAAGGATTATGCAGATGGCAATGCAAAAGATGAGTTTCTTGAACTCTCCTTAAAGGATGCAAGAGAACTTAATGATAGTGAACAGGTCTTTGTGCTGGAAAATTTTTTTCTTGCAAACTGGCAGACAATGATAAGGCCCTTTGCAAGATACAGGGAGCTTCTTGGCAAGAGGGGCAGGACCGTAACCAGGGAAGGCCTTTCAAGAGTCATCAGGTATTTTTCTGATCAGGACCTTAGAGATCTTCAGGCACTTTTTAACTTAGTCTGGATTGACCCATCCATAAGAAACGGAGATCAGGGTTTAAAAGAACTTGAAAGGAAGAGCTCAAACTATAGTGAGGATGAAAAGAGATATATTGTTTTAAAGCATCTTGAGATATTAAAAGGTATAATTCCAAAATATAAAGAGGTTTCAGGCCGAGGCCAGATAGAGCTTTCTATAAGTCCCTTCTACCATCCCATACTTCCACTTCTTTATGATACTAACTGTGCAAGGATTGCCCTGCCCCAGCTAAAACTTCCTTCCCATAGATTTGCTCATCCAGAGGATGTAAGGGCTCAGGTTGAAAAAGGTCTTGAATATTTTGAGAAGGTCTTTGGATTCAGACCATCTGGTATGTGGCCCTCTGAGGGTTCAATAAGTGAGGAGGTCATAAGGGAATGCTCAAGTCTCGGTATAAGATGGATGGCATCAGATGAGGATGTCCTTGCTGCTTCTTTAGGGATTTCTTTCAGGGACTCATCAGGAAACATAAAGGAACCTTCCAGACTTTACAGTCCCCATAATTATGGGGATATGATGCTCTTTTTCAGGGATCACAGGCTCTCGGACCTTATAGGTTTTGTATATTCCCAGTGGAGGCCTGAAGATGCTGCAAGAGATTTTATCTCAAGGCTCAGGGAGATTCACAGGAGTCTTGATGATAAGCCATATGTCGTGTCAATTATTATGGATGGAGAGAATGCCTGGGAATATTATGAAAATGATGGAAGGGATTTTCTTGAGTCCCTCTACAGAGGCCTTTCATCAGAAGAGGAAATAAGACCCATTACCATAAAGGAATATATTGAAGAGTTTTCTGATATGTGGGGTGAAAGACTTAAAAGGGTTCATCCTGGCTCCTGGATCTTTGGAAACTTCAGCATATGGATAGGTCATGAAGAAGATAACTTGGCATGGGATTATCTGAAGTTAACAAGGGATGAGCTGGTAAGGTTTGAAAAGGCTAATCCGGACATGGATACCTCAGCTGCCTGGAGATTTATCTATATAGCTGAAGGAAGTGACTGGAACTGGTGGTATGGTGATGAACATGTGAGTGAAACACAGGAAGAGTTTGATGAGCTCTTCAGGAATAATCTTATAGCGGTGTATAGATTCATGGGCAAGGAGCCTCCGGGGTATCTGCTTGTTCCTATCATCAGGGAGGACAGGGCTGCAGAGCCATCCATTACAATACGGGGTTTTATAAGTCCAAGGCTTGATGGCCTTGTGACGAGTTATTTTGAATGGCTACACGCTGCCACACTTGATGTGGCACGTTCTGGTGGAAGCATGCATAAGGTGGAATCTCTTTTTGAAAAGATATATTACGGTTTTGACAGGGAGCATCTTTATGTGAGGCTTGATGGAAAAAAGAGGCCTCAGGAGATATTAAATGAGCAGGTTCTTGTTATAAAGTTTCTGGCTCCTCCATTTTACAGAGTAGAGGTAAGAGAAAATGGGGCACTCCTCATGGAATTGAAACAGGATAAATGGCATGCAGTAACAGATCTTCAGGTCGGGATAAATGAGATAATAGAGATTGCTATTCCATTTACGGCACTCGGGGTTAAGGAGAATGATGAGATAGGTTTTATCATTCATATAGAAAGAAATGGGGGGATACTTGAAAGGATACCACTGAGGGGTCATATAAGGCTTACAGTGCCAGGCCCTTATTTTGAGGCAATCATGTGGCAATAGGATTTATAAAAAAAATAAATAAACAAATCCCTTGACTTTCAATCCAGCATCTGATACAAATTTAGTAGGACACTTTAAAGGTTTAGCCTCATTAATTGATAGCGAACATATCTCCCGCAGCTTACCGCGGGAAAGAGATGATATAAAAATTCATTAATCAAGATTCCCTGTAGTAATCTGCAGGGAATCTTCAATCCTTAAAATTACCTAAAGAAGGAGGAGCTTATGTCAGTATCAAGAAGGGATTTTCTCAAATTAAGTGGTGGAGGTTTATTGCTTGGCTCTCTGAGCATTGACCTCACACCACTTAAGTCTTATGCTCAGACCCTGAGGATAAAGAATGCAAAAGAGACCTACACGGTTTGCCCTTACTGTTCAGTGGGATGCGGTATTATAGTTCACAGTCAGGAGGGAAAGGTTATAAACACAGAAGGTGACCCTGACCATCCGATTAACGAAGGCACCCTCTGTTCAAAGGGTCAGTCCCTCTATCAGATAGTGAATAACCCCCTCAGGATTACAAAACCCCTTTACCGTGCCCCTGGTGCAAAGGAGTGGAAGGAGGTTGAATGGGACTGGGCCCTTGACCAGATTGCAAGGAGGATCAAGGATACCCGTGACAGGACCTTCAAGATTACCTCTAAATCAAAGGTAAAGGAGAAACAGCCTGATGGCACAGAAATAGAGGTTGAAAAGGAATTTGTTGTAAACAGGACTGATGGTATTGCCCATGTAGGAAGTGCTGCCCTTGACAATGAAGAATGCTATATACTTCAGAAGTGGCTGAGGTCTTTAGGTCTTGTCTATATAGAACATCAGGCCCGAATATGACACTCCCCCACTGTGGCGGCTCTGGCAGAGTCGTTCGGCAGAGGGGCAATGACAAATCAGTGGAATGACTTTAAGAATGCTGATGTGATACTGGTAATGGGTGCTAATCCTGCTGAAAATCATCCAATCTCAATGAGATGGGTTATGAGGGCAAAGGAAAGGGGTGCAAAGCTCATAGTGGTTGACCCCCGCTTCACAAGGACAGCAGCAAAGGCAGACATATACTGTTCCATTCGTTCAGGCACTGACATAGCCTTCCTCGGAGGGATGATAAACTATATCCTTCAAAATAATCTCTACTTTAAAGAGTATGTAGTCAATTACACAAACGCCTCATTCCTCGTAAATCCAGAGTTCAAGGGTCCTGGTGAGCTTGATGGTGTATTTTCTGGATATGACCCCAAGACCAGGAAATATGACAAAAAGACATGGTCCTATCAGCTTGATGAAAATGGTATCCCGAAAAAAGATCCTACTCTTAAAGACCCCCACTGCGTGTTCCAGCTTCTAAAGAGACATTATTCCCGCTACACCATTGACAGGGTAGCGCATATTACAGGTGCACCAAAGGAAAAGATTCTTGAGGTCTATAAGACCTATGCCTCAACAGGCAGACCGGACAGGGTTGGCACAGAGCTTTATGCAATGGGATGGACACAGCATACAGTGGGCACCCAAAACATAAGGGCAATGGCAATAATCCAGCTCCTTCTTGGCAATATTGGAATGGCAGGTGGTGGGATAAATGCCTTGAGAGGAGAGTCAAATGTCCAGGGTTCAACAGACCATGGACTATTATTCCATATACTTCCAGGTTATCTTCCTGTGCCAACAGCATCACTTACAGATCTGAATAAATATATTGAGAAATTTACACCAAAGACAAAGGACCCAAAGAGTGTGAACTGGTGGTCAAACAGGAATAAATATATCGTGAGCTATCTCAAGGCAATATGGGGAGATAAGGCAACAAAGGAAAATGACTTTGGCTATCAGTGGCTTCCAAAGCTTGATGAGGGACAGAATGGCTCATGGCTTGTGCTCTTTGACCAGATGCTGAGAGGTAAGTTTGAAGGATTCTTTGCCTGGGGTCAGAACCCTGCCTGTTCAGGAAGCAATGCTGGTAAGGTAAGAAAGGCCCTCTCAAAACTCAAATGGCTCGTGAATGTGAATCTCTTTGAGAATGAGACAGGCTCCTTCTGGAAGGCACCTGACATGAAACCAGAGGAGATCCAGACAGAGGTCTTCTTCCTTCCCTGTGCATCCTCTGTTGAAAAGGAAGGAAGCATTACAAATTCAGGCAGACTTGCCCAGTGGAGATACAGGGCTATTGACCCCCCGGGAGAGGCAAAGTCAGATGCAGAGATAATAAATGAGCTTTACTTCAGGGTTAAAAACCTCTATCAGAAGGAAGGTGGCAAATTCCCTGCACCCATACTCAATCTTACATGGAATTATGGAGAGAAGGGTCTGGATGGAAAGATAAAGAAGATAAATACACATCTAATTGCAAGGGAGATAAATGGCTACTATCTTGCAGATATCTTTGATACAAAGGCTACACCACCAAAACAGGTTGGTAAAAAGGGTCATCTCTGCACTAATTTCGTGACCCTTCAGGCAGACGGAACAACCTCCTGTGGAAACTGGATATACAGCGGAAGTTACACAGAGAAGGATGGGAAGGTCATTAACATGATGGCGCGCCGCGGAAAGAAAGATATAAATGAATTGGGTCTATATCCTGAGTGGGCATGGTGCTGGCCTGTAAACAGAAGGATCATTTATAACCGTGCCTCTGTTGACCTTCAGGGTAAGCCATGGGATAAGAAACGAGCTGTTATATGGTGGAACCCAACAAAGATAAATCCCCAGACAAACAAGCCTGGAACCTGGGAAGGTGATGTGCCTGATGGACCGGCACCACCTATGGGAGCAGAA
>JBDOIG010000165.1:0-2513 GCA_041082235.1 Thermodesulfovibrionales bacterium
GGAAATGGTAAAGAGCATGAAGGTATTTCTTGACTACAGGCAGAGATACTATGGGATAGATGGCACAGAGGACAAGAATCTCCTTGAGAGCTATCTATTACAGAACAATGGCACTGCCATCAGGCAGAAGCTTGAGGAATATAAGAAATGGTGGAATGAGAATAAAGCCAAAGCGATTAGCTTATAGCCTATTGTATGGGGTTTGAAGAATCGGGCAAATTTGCAGTGAGGATATAAAGATGAAGAACAGGCAAAATATTTTTAATATCCTGATATTGTTATCATGTACTTTGAATTTTATACTCTTTATTATATCGCTCTCTTTTGCTCAAGATTTTGCTGCCACTTTCATAGGAGATTATGGAAATATGGCGGTTATGGAGGTGGCAGGTAATTATGATGCAAATAATCCTGATGGCACAATCAACTCAACTCCAAGAGAGATAATAGCAAAAGAGTTTTTCAAATTCCATAAAGACGAATATGATTTCCTTGTGATCTTCACAAATTTTGACTTTAAGATGCCAGAGACTGATGTAAAGGCATTCTATCTTGGAGTTAAGAATGACACCCAGGGTATAGGCATACCTCTCTTTGACAACTCAGCCCTGTTTGGGAGTGATGGTAAGCTTCAGGGTATTATTGATATGGGAAATATTTCAAACCTTGTAACAGACCCGCTTGACCCGAAGTTTGAAGAAACTCTTTATCTCCTTGCCCATGAAATGATGCACAGATGGGGAGCTCATGTGAGATTCAGGGATAAAGCAGGGAATATAAGTTCTGCTCTTTTGGGAAGGAATGGAGACCACTGGAGTTTTTTGTTTAATTCAGACGGGTCTGTGCTTTACGGAAATAAATGGCAGGACAACGGTAATGGCACATTCACATCCATCGGTGTAACTAAATATTACAGTCCCCTCGATTTATATCTTATGGGATTCAACGACAGATTGCAGGTGCCTCCGATGCTCCTTATCGATAACCCGGGCATTGACCCTGCCAGGATGCCAGAAGTCGGAACTACAATTTCTGGAACTCCTCGATACATCACGATAGATGACATTATTTCTGCAGAAGGTGAAAGGATTCCTGATTCTTCAGCATCCCAGAAGGAATTCAAGGCTGCCTTTATATTGATAACCTTGCCAGGAACATTTACAGGATATGAGATATACGAGATAGAAAACATAAGAAACAGCTGGATTACAAGGTATTCAATCCTTACTGATGGACAGGGGTTAATGCAGGTTGCTTCCACCCCCAGAGAAGACATTCCCACAAACCCTGGTGTCATATTGCCTCCCATTGAGCCGAGGATCCTTCCATCGAATATAGAGGATGGAGTCAAATGGTTGATGAGTAAACAGGGGGCTGATGGAAGCTGGATGGATTTGACCCAGACAATAGACAGGGATACGGCACAGGCAGTGCTTGCACTGAAGAACTTTGATATTGCACAGCAAAATTATTCAACAGGGATTCAGTGGCTGAACGGGGTTTATTCTGGAAATATGGATTATCTGGTGAGGAGAATTGAGACACTTCTTAATTCAGGTGAGGATATAACACCATTATTAAATGAGATACTCCTGAGGCAGAATCCTGATGGAGGATGGGGAAGCGACAGGACTTATGAAAGTAATTCTCTGGATACATCCTTTGCCTTGAGTGCACTAGCAGTTTCAGGATATTCAGACCAGGGCATTATATCAAAGGCTATTGAATATCTTAAGTCAAAACAGAATGCAGACGGCGGTTGGGGGAGCGATGATGAAGGAAGTACAGTGGAGGCAACAGCCAATGTGGTTTCTGCATTTAATAGATACAGGAATGACTATCAGCTGGAGGAGTATATATCTAAGGGGCTTATGTGGCTTTTACAGAGACAGAATCCAGATGGAGGGTTTGGGAGCAGTCCAAGCACAGTCTATGACACTGCCATAGCGGTCATGACGCTGAGGGAATTGGATGCACCATTGGAGCTTACAAATAATGGGCTCAACTATATCCTCAGCCTCCAGTCAAATGATGGGAGCTGGTATGAAAGTTCTTATCAGACAGCCCTTGCTATTCAGACAGTATGGAAAGCAACAGTAGATCCGGACTTATCAATAAGGACTTCTGACATAACCTTTATACCCTCTACTATAAAGAGCCTTCCATCTAATATAGTTATAAATGCCAACATATGGAATTCAGGAAGGACATCTGTTCCACAGGCAAAGGTCGTGCTTTACGAAGGAGGAATATCAGATGCCAACAAGATTGATGAGCAGGTTCTTGCCTTTCCAGGTCAATCATTCACAACTGTGACATTCTCTGCAACTATTACCGATGGAAATGAGCACAGGTTTTATGTATCCATTGACCCTGATAAACTCGTAAAGGAATCGAATGAAACAAACAACACTGCTTTGAATATTATTAAACCTGAGCCGACCTGGGACTTTGAGATTTTATCTTCTGATATTATGGTATCTCAAAACCCCGTTGATATATTTAAGGATGTA
>JBDOIG010000170.1:0-1521 GCA_041082235.1 Thermodesulfovibrionales bacterium
GTCTGCGTATGGCATACCTGGCAGACTCCTGTTGGTGTAGTGTCATTTGGTGGGTTGTCTGCATGGGCAAAGCCATTTATTCCCTGGTTAGAGAAGAATTTTACATTCGGTGATGATGTCGGATTGTTTATATATGCATTTATTGCCTGTCCATAGGTTATGGCAAAGGGCTTACCTACCGCAAGTTTTGTCCCAAAGGGTGCTGTGCTTCCTTTTACTGTTATTGTCCCTGTGGTGCCATTCTTTGTGCCGCTTATTATCTCAAATCCAAAAGATGGATCATAAAGGTTTGGTAGAAGTATCAATCCCCTTCCAGTTCCACTCTTAGCTCCCCATGTGGCAGGGTCTGACCAGTTGGTGTCATATACTGTGAGGCCTGTGTATCCAAAGGTTACTGTGCCATCAAGGTTGTCTGTTATTGAACTTATTGTCCCCCTCAGTAGAAAGCTCTGGGCCTTCCATACATAGTGCTGTTCTTTGAAGTGTACATAGTGACAGTCTTTGCAGAGTTTCTCAAATGGATAGTACTTTGTCCCTGAATGGGTCTGTACCTGAGGCGCTATTGTGTCATTGTGACAGTTAAGGCATCTCTGCTGGTCTACTGTTGCCTGACCATTAAGGTGACAGTCATAGCAGCCTATGTCATTGGTCTCGTTGTGAGGGGCATCAAGTCCATAGGCCTTTGTTATTATCCCTAAGGTTATTGTTATTATGAGTGCTATCTTTTTCATAACTTGACCCCCTTACTCTGTCTCTATTACGCCAGTGCTTACACTGACGCCCCTGTTTTTGAATCCTGTTATGGTGTATGTCCTCTCAGGATTGTATGCCTTTATCTCTGCCCTCTTTCCTATTATTATCTCTGCTATACCGTCTCCGTCTGTGTCTCCTGTTGTTATGCTGTAGACTGGCCTTCCTATGCCCTTTATTGCTGCCTTTATCTGGCCATCTGTGCTCAGTGTGTAGAGCCTTCCAAGTATATCTGTTATTGTGTATATCAGTATCTCAGTCTCTCCGTCTCCATCTGTGTCTCCTGCACTTATGTATCTGGGCAGTCCTTTTAGGGCTTTGAGGTCTATGTTACGGTGTTCTATTCCTGTATCGCTGTATTTCCATATGTCAAGGCCTTTGCCATCCCTGCTCAGGGTGAGGAGCTCTGAAAGGCCATCTTTATTTATGTCTGCTATTGCCAGGGCCTTTGCCCTGCCAGGGATTGTAAGGTCTTTCCTCTCTATTATCCCATCTATGCTGTAGTTATAAATTGTTATTGAATTATCTGTCTCGTTGAGTATCACTATCTCCGGCCTTCCATCCCCATCTATGTCAGCTGCTCCCACTTCAAGTCCTTTTGTGCCTTTGCCTCCCTCAAATCTTATGATTTCTTCACCATTTGGCCTGTATATCCCTATAAGGTTGCTTCCCCTGTCCTTTGTTGTTATGATCTCTTTACGGCCATCTCCGTCTATGTCTGCTATTGCTGTCTTTATGCCTCCTTTTATGTTGTCAAGGGCTGTGAAGCTC
>JBDOIG010000232.1:0-1389 GCA_041082235.1 Thermodesulfovibrionales bacterium
AGTTCAAAATGAAGATAAAGGGCCTTCTTTCCTTTATAAAGCTCATCATCCTGAATACCCCAATCCCTGAGCTCAGGTATTACAATAAGAGGCCTCTCTGTTGAACTGAAAAAGGCTATCCTTATCTTTTTAAGATTGAACATTGAAGGTCTGAGTTCGAGCTCTTTAAGGATATTATTATAAATCTCCTCTGTTAGTTCATCAGGCATCTTTGCCTTATGAGATGCCGTTGGTATAAGAAGCTCCTTCAAATACTGAAAGGACTGCGTTCTTCTGTAAAATATATAATCCCAGTAATTGCCCCTGTATCTAAGGAGCTCATCTCCATAGATCATTATTATCCTCTCTGCGACCCTGTTCCAGATGTAGGACTGAAAGGCAGAAAAGAAAAGAGAAAGCTCCTCCTTAGGGATAAGCTGGATTATCTTAAGGAAGGGTTTTTCTTCTTTTTTAATTAAAATCCTGAATGCCCTTTTCTCAAAGGCGGTCTTTGCCTTTTTAAGGCATTCATCCCATTTACCCCAGTGTTCAAAGAAAAACCTCTTTCTCTGCTTTTCTTCTTTTTTATCCTCAGGATGAATTGCTGCAAGATAGATCTTTACCGCACCATTATAATGCCTTTTTAAAATCTTTTCAGCAATAAATCCCTGAGCCTTTGAGGGACTCTGTCCCTCAAACTCCCTTTTAAATAATATTAATTCCATATTTGGGGTTTCAAAGGGGCGTAGCCCCTTTGAGTAACTGCCAAATCTCTGGTCATCAAAATAATTAGGATATCCATATCTTCTTACAAGCTCAATCTCCCCTGTGGCCTTTTGAATCTCCTCAAAGGTAAGATCTCTCACAATGACCTTAAACTCATTCCCTTCAATAAGATCAGGCCCCATGGGCCTTTCCATATCACCCATATATTTGAGGCTGAAATTATCCTCCTGTATTTCCCTTATTGATGGAACATCAATTGTGATATACTGATGGGTCAGACCATATCTATCTTTTTTTCCACCATAGGAAAATCTCCGAAAAGGGATACCAAAGGTCTTTGATAACCTCTTAAGTAGGTCAACAGTATTGAATCCCCTTTTTGTCAGGAGATAGACCCTGTATCTTCCACCCTTACTTAATGGAAGGGATGCCTTTTCCTTCACCACAAAATCCTCTGGCCTCACCTTTATCTTCATAGAGGTTTAGAATAAATGGAGAAATAAAGATTGTCAAGGTATGATAAAATAATTTATGCCTATACCAAGAATTGAACTCTTTAAGGACCTTTCTGAGGTAGAGCTCTCAGAAGTTGAGCAGACCTCCTTAAAAGAAACCTACAAGAAGAAAGAGACCATATTCAGTGAAGGTGAACCATCAGATTGGCTCTATATCCTCACAAAGGGA
>JBDOIG010000249.1:0-1364 GCA_041082235.1 Thermodesulfovibrionales bacterium
TTGGGAATCCTTTCAACTATATACTTAAAAGAGGTTTTGACTATACACTCTCCCTACTCCTTTTACCATTTGTAATGCCCATCATAATTATCTTTTCTATTCTAATAAGGCTTACCTCAGAAGGACCTGCTATATTTTCACAGGAAAGGATTGGCAAGAATGGCAGGGTATTTAAATGTTATAAATTCCGGACCATGTATAAAGATGCAGAAGAGAGATTAAAGGAGATACTTGACAATGACCCTCAAGCCAAGGAGGAATGGGAAAGGACATGGAAGCTCAAGAATGACCCCCGCATCACCCCTATTGGCAGGTTTCTCAGAAAGACCTCTCTTGATGAACTACCACAGATATTTAATGTCCTCAAGGGTGAGATGAGTCTCATAGGACCCAGACCTTATCTCCCAAGAGAGCAGGAAGCCATAATGGAGCAACTTAATCTCATCTGTATGGTGCCTCCCGGTATCACAGGACTCTGGCAGGTAAGTGGAAGGAGCAATACCACATATGAAGAGCGTGTTGCCCTTGACTGCTGGTATGTCCGTAACTGGAGCCCCTGGCTTGATATAGTTATACTTCTTAAGACAGTAAAGGTAGTACTTAAAAGAGAGGGGGCTTATTGATATTATAGTGCGGTAGTACACTAGATTAGCATAACAGCAGTTTTCAAAAAATAACTCAAATCTCTTGGTTTACTCTCCTTCTGCTAAATTTCTAAAGTTTCAAAGGGACTAGCCCTTTATTACAAAAAATTCAAGCTAATAAAAATCTGATCATCTCCTCCAGAGATAGAAACCTCACCTTTATCCCCTCATAATCCTTTAAATAAGGTTTTGTGACATTCTCTGCAACCACAAGGTTCTCCCCCTCCTGGTAAATTCTTCTGAAGGCCCTCAGGTTTTTTATCTCAAACTCCTCAGCATTCCATTTGCATTCTATCGCAACAGGTTTAGCTCCTTTAAGCAAAATAAAATCAACCTCATGTCCCTGTTTATCTCTCCAGTAGCGAATATCCCTCTTCTGGAGATGGGCAAAAAGCTCATTAAGGACAAAATGTTCCCATAAATAGCCGAGGTCTTCTGTCCTTATTTCATGCCATCCCCTGTAGTGACAGACAAACCCTGTGTCGAAGGCATAGATCTTTGGTGCAGAGATAATCTCAGTTGGCCTATAAGTGCTGAAAGGTCTTATAACATGGGCAAGATAAGTTGCTTCAAGCACAGAAAGATAATTGGTGATAGTGGTTCTGCTCACCTCACAGGGTCTGCTGAATCTTGTTGCCTCAAAGATACCACCACTCTGACTGAATATCAGTTCCGTGAATTTTAAAAAAGAATATCTTCTCTCAAGTCTGAAGAGTTCCA
>JBDOIG010000257.1:0-4083 GCA_041082235.1 Thermodesulfovibrionales bacterium
CCCCTTTAAAACCCCAAAAATAGAATTATATCTAATAGGGAGTTTGAGGGACAAAGTCCCTCAATTACTTCACCAGTTGGGTGATAAACCTTTAGTTACAGAGCTTTGAGGGGCAACGCCCCTCAAAGCTCAATTTAAACTTTAAAAATTTATTTCTGGGGTTTCAAAGGGGCGAAAAGCCCCTTTGAGCTCTGCCCCTTTGAGCTTTATAAAGGCTTTGAGGCATACCCCGATAATCAGGAAATATTTCTAATAGCAAATTTGGGACTATCCATTTAATTATGATCAAACGAGGAGACATTCAAAAATTACAATTTAAAATGGCCCGTGATAAATTATGGGGAATTTAGCCAATCAAATGGAAAGCCCTCCATGTGTTATAATTTTTGAAAATGAAAAAGGCAATTATAATAATATCAGCTATCCTGCTTGCGATTATCACAGGGCTTTATCTGCTTAGTCCTATATCAGACCTTGACTTTTTCTGGCATCTGGCAACTGGCAGATGGATAGTGGATAATCTCAGGCTTCCATCATCTGATCCTTTTTCTTATACCACTCCTGTGTTACTTGAAAGCAGGGAACTCTTTATCCTTAAATCCTACTGGCTTTCTCAGGTTATATACTGGCTTCTCTATAATCTGATGGGCTACAATGGGATCATATTATTAAGATTCTTTATCTGGAGCCTTCTCTTATATATCCTTTATAAAAGGGCAATTTTTCAGGTAAAGGATAGTCTGATACCGCTCTGGCTTCTCATCGTTTCTTCCATGGTTCTTTTAATAAACTATCCATTGGAAAGACCCCATATATGGTCATTCCTGTTTTTTAATCTTCTACTTTATATATTTGAAAGGGATAAATCTTTTTATCTTATACCACCTCTCATGCTCCTCTGGGCAAATATGCATGGTGGGTA
Source organism: Thermodesulfovibrionales bacterium (assembly GCA_041082235.1). GTDB lineage: Bacteria > Nitrospirota > Thermodesulfovibrionia > Thermodesulfovibrionales > CALJEL01 > CALJEL01. The sequence goes on from JBDOIG010000257.1 coordinate 923, forward strand.
TATCCTTGGCTCACTGATAATAATGGTATATCTAACAGGAAATATTATTAATAGAGTCCTTCTTAAAAGACAACAGGCCCTGGATAAGGAGCTACTGCTATGGGGACTGGGAGGGATAATAGCGGGTTTTATAAATCCATGTACATATCATGCTGTAACAGAAACATTTACCATGCCGGAGTCAATGAGAAGGGGGGTTATTGAGTATCTCTCAAGCATAGAAACACTTTTGAAAAGGAATAACCTTACAATACCTGTTTACTGGTTACTACTTCTTATAGCAATAACAGGGACATTAATAAAGGTCTTCAAAAAAAGGATAACACCTCATGAGATAATATTACTTGCAGGACTTGGTTACTTCTCCTTTGTTCAGATTAGATTTATAGCATTCTTCATTATATGGGCGATACCTCTGGTTGGAAACACCTTGACCGAAATAAAAAAGCCTGTAAGATACCTCCTCATCTCCCTCCTTCTCATCCCATGCCTTTATGTATTCTTTATAATAAAGGAAGACTACTATCTCATCAGGAATCTTCATAGGTTCAAGACCCAGGCATGGCTTGATGCATATTTTCCTGAATCTGCTGTCCAGTTCATGAAGGCCAATAGCATGAATGGAAATCTCTACAATTATTATGACTGGGGTGGTTATCTCATATGGAGGTTTTATCCTGAAAAAAGGGTCTTTATTGATGGAAGACAGCTCTATAAATATGTTTATGAGCAGTCAAATGAGATTAACAATGCCCTGGAATATCCCAGGGTTTATGACATGCCTGCATGGAAGGCAATCCTATATACATATAGTGTAGATCATATACTTATTCCTCCTTTCAGGTTGACAGGAGATGTGCTTCCACTTCTAAATGCACTTCTTAATGACAGAGACTGGGAGCCTGTATATGTGAGTGGAAGTTCGATTATCTTCGTTAAGAACACAGAGAAAAATGCTCATATACTAAGTAAGTATGCTATTCCAAAAGATAGGGCACTGAATATGCTCATTGAGCGGGTTGAATTTTTGATGGCCAATATGCCGTACAGCATCAGGTTTTATATTGCCCTTGGTGACCTCTATACCGTGGCAAAGGACTATAAAAAGGCAAGGGAGATCTATGTAGCAGGCTTGAGACTTTCACCTTATAATATTCTCCTTAAAGAAAGGCTCAGGTTAATTGAGTATGTGATAAAGTCTCATCAAAGATAAAGGCCTGAAAGTTCTCCTCTCACACCTGAATAAAGCCATTACAGGTCAGTTCTTTAATGTTATAGTTTTTATGATTTAGTCTTTTCTTTTGCCTGTTTAACCAGCAATTTCTTTGTCACCTTTTTTTCTTATTAAAAAACTTATTTTTGACAGGTATGGTAAAATGTAAAAAAATAAATTAAAGAGGAGGAGCTTATGGAGAAATATCTTTTTATTAAGTATCTGTCAGGCCTTCTTGAAAGGGAAGATTTCCTTAAGAGGGTCTTCACCATCTATCTTCAGACTGTTGCTGCCTTTGCTGTGCTATCAGGTTTTGTTGGATTTATCATTGGCTGGAGAGAGGTCATGAGGTTACAGACATCAGGGATAATAGGTGGTGCAATATTCCAGTTGCTATTTGTAATAGCAATCTATGCAGGAGCCCATGCCTTCTGGATAGGTGCACAGAGGATAAGGGATTTAAAGGAAAATGACCCTCTGTTTACAAATATTGGCTGCGAGATGATAAGGGCATTTGCTAATGCCTATGCCGGTTTTGCCATTATTATGGCAATAGCTGGCGGTATCTTTATCTGGTTTGCAGGGCCAGGAATAAGAAATGCGAATCCATTATTCAGGATTCTTAATCATTATTATCTCTTTTCAGGTCTTCATGGAGAGACCTTTATCCAGGGACTTACATTTATGGTAAGGGGTGTTGCCTATACATTTTTAATATTCCTTGGACTATATGTAATATCAGAGCTGCTGGGAGCAATGGCGAGGTTATCAAGGGGAAGATAAGCCCTTTTTAAGCTCAAGCATCCTGTCTCTGAGGCTGTCCCTGAAGAGGCCTGCCTCTGTGAGGTCTTGTGGAGGCATAATGGGTTTGTCAATGTAGAGCTTTATCTTGCTCCAGCGAGGTATGACCCTACCTCTGGGAAGAATCCTGTATGTGCCCTCAATTATCACAGGTACAACAGGGATATTCTCCTCAATACTCAAAAGTGCAAAGCCTGTCTTCAGCTCCCTTATCTCTCCATCAAAGGACCTGCCACCCTCAGGGAATATGCAGAGGGCCCTGCCCTTTTTGAGAATCTGCCTTGAATGTGCCATTGCACTGAGAAGGTCCCTGTCTGAACTGATAGATATAACATTTATAAGCTCAGCAATAGTCTTAAAAGGAAAATATTTCCTCAACCCCTGAAAATGAAGAACTTTTGAGACACTGAAAGGCAGGGCAGCAAAGAGTACAAATCCATCAAGATAACTTGTATGATTTGGTGCGATAATAAAGGGTGTGGATGGAAGGTTTTCTATTCCATAAACCCTGAGGCCATAGAAAAGTTTGAATATGTTCCTTAGAAAAAAATGAGCTATTGCCAGTATAATTAAATTGACTGTCCTGAATATCGCTCCTCTGTCTTTTTCACGGCTTACTCTAATCTGCTGAGTATTGCTCAATCTCTCAATGTCATCAAGGACATCATTAACTGTATGCCATCTGCTTATAAGCTCATCTGTTAGTGATAGGGAGAATCTCCTTTCAAGGACGGCTGCAAGTTCCAGTCTCCTGAGGGAATCTATCCCGAGGTCAAGCTCAAGATGATCTGTAAGGTGAATGCTGTCAATTAATGGAACAACTGTTTTAAGCACCTCAAGCAAGCCCCTTCCTGTGGAGGTCTCAAGGCCCGGGTCTGGCCCTCTTAGGCCAGGTGATTTCTTAAGCATGAGCTCCTTTATAAGAAATCTCCTGAACTTGCCGAGTCTTGTCTTTGGCAGGGGTTCATTATGGAGCCTGAATCCCCTTATCCTCATATAGGAAGGAAGGTTCTTTGAAAGGGCATCTATCTGCCAGCGGAGATTAGAATTTATATTTACTATACCCTCTTTCCTTGCATATTCAATATCAGGTACAATCACAGCCTCCATATTATCAAGGAGACAAATCTCTTTTATAAGAGGAATC
>JBDOIG010000262.1:0-1877 GCA_041082235.1 Thermodesulfovibrionales bacterium
CCAGTATCCCCTGTTTGAACCAGGCTCAGGCATAAGGCTCTCTATCAACTCCTTTATCCCATATGCCCTCATAAATTCACTGTAAAGGGCAAGCCCGCTCCTTGATGTGAGGGTATCCCTGAGCTTTGAGGGGCAAAGCCCCTCAAAACTCCTTATTAATTAGTGTCTGGTGAAAAAACTAAAGCTTTTTAAAGATAGGTTTGCCTGCTCATCCAGCTTTACTTTTTTATATCTCATTCTTTCCTTCATTGCTCCTTGAAGTTCTACTCATCAGGTCACAAGCCTTGCCATCTGCCAGAGGTTGCTGGCAAAACCACCCCAGTAAAGCCATAGATTGGCTCCAACTCTACCTCGCATCAGGCTCTTACCCATTCCAAATCTCCTTATAAGATGGGAAATCTTTGCCTCCTGAGCAGCCCTCCACCTCTGAAGTTCCCTGAACCACTTGCTCCTTTCTCTCCTCTTCTGCTTATGGTCCTTGTATCCTCGTTGCGGTATGGATATTCGCTTCACCCCTATTGCCCTTAACTCTTCCTCCACTTTCCCAGATGGGTCATAAAACCCCCTATCTGTTGCTATTGCACCGGGAATATGCCCTGCTACCTCTTTCTGTGCCCTTACAGCATCTAATAAAAGGGTCTGGTCATTTGGATTCCCTTCAAAGCCCTGTAGATGACTTATTATCCCATTTTCTGCTTCAACTATCACTACCTTCCTGCCAAATTCTACCATTGGAAAGGTCTTCCCCTTCTTGATAGGCCTTGCACCTTCATCAAATATAGATACTATCCTGTCTTTCACATGACCTGCACCAGCCATAATAGCCTTTGTTTGAGATACTACCCTCTCAGTCAGTTCTATGAAATGGTTCAGCTTCTTATGAGTCTTCTCTATTAATACCCCTTTGTCTTTGATAAATCCCCTGGAGGCCTCTATAAGCCTCCTTCCCCTTGAGATGCTCCTCATAGCTAAATGGCTCAGTTCCTCTAAGGGCTTTGTCTTCAGTATACCTTCTTTCATGGCATCGCTGTCTTTGAGTTTAAGGTTCAGTCTTAAAAGTATCCTCTTTGCCTTTGCCCTGTAGTTATACAACCTCTCCTTTATCCCTGATAGCCCACTCTTTAGCCTCTTACCAAGAGCACCTATTACCCTTATGCCATCGTAAAGAAGACTCGCATCAGTAGGATAGTGGATATTGGAGCTTAAAACAAAGGTGTCAATCCTCGCCTTTTTACCTTGAATGAATTTCCTGTTGTGAGCTTCTTTAACTATGGCTTTAAAGAGTTCCTTTATAAAATCCTCCCCCAGTTTATGGGTCAGCTTTATAAGGGTGGTGTCATCAGGGAGAGGCTCTGTAAGAGAAAAACCACAGAAAAGCCTCTTTGCAATATTGTAACGGACATCTTCAAGAAGCTCTTCATAGGATAACTGATACCTGAATTTCAGATACATAAGACGAACATAAGATGCTATGAATGTGGTAGGACGACCAAGATCTTCAGAGAAAACCCCCTCCTTCACCTTTTCTCTGAGCTTTCCCTCAAAAGGTTCGGTAAAATCAGGGTCAGAAAGAATCTCATCAATAATCTTTAGTTCCTTTGGTAATTCCTTTAACTCTGGATGAAGAAGACTCTCTAACATGTCAACCTGACGATTATATATCCTGAGCATAAGACCTCCTGATTAATATAATATTCCCTTTTATCTTACCAGATAAAGGTGACTTTTTCACCAAAAACTAATTAATACAATGAAAATATGAAGTATACAAAAAGCAGATACGAGGCCGGTAAGATGCTTTTTGATATTACAAAATATGTTGCTACCGTAATCGTAATAGGAGGCATTTTTTCTAAGTCTATTGATTTTAAAAGTGC
>JBDOIG010000281.1:0-19474 GCA_041082235.1 Thermodesulfovibrionales bacterium
GACAGTCCATATGGCAGTGAGTATGGGATGCACAGGATGTCACAATCCCCACAGCTCAAAGAATGAGAGACTTCTTAAGTCATCACCACCTGAGCTCTGTTATGGCTGTCATGACCAGAAGGCCTTTTCAGGTAAGAAGACAGTTCACATGCCAGTTATGGGTGGGATGTGCATTTCCTGTCACAGTCCCCATTCCACTGATCAAGGAAAATTACTTCTTAACAACCAGCCAGCTCTCTGTTATAGCTGTCATGACAGGACGAAATTCACTGATAAGAATATCCATCAGGCACTTCAAACAGGATGCACTGTCTGTCACAGTCCGCATACCACAGATTCAGAAAAACTGCTTCAGTCCTCCCAGCCTGATATATGTTATGGCTGTCATGACAGAGCAAAGTTTACAAAGAAGACAGTCCATATGGCAGTAAGCATGGGATGCACAGGGTGTCATGTCCCTCATTCATCAAAGACAAAGAGACTGCTTAAATCTGAGTCACCTGAGCTCTGCTATGGCTGTCATGACAAAGGTATGTTTACAAAAAAGCATATCCATCCAGCACTTCAAATGGGATGCAGCTCCTGTCATAGTCCTCATTCAACAGAGGCAAAGAAACTTCTTGGCTCAGACACCCCAGGGCTCTGCTACAATTGTCATGATAAAAATAAGTTTTCAGGAAAGATTGCCCATCCTCCTGTGAGAGATGGTTTATGCACAAACTGTCATAACCCCCATTCCACTACCTCAAAAAGGCTCCTTCTTTCTGATATGCCTGAGCTGTGTTATAACTGCCATGGCTCAACATCTTTTACACAGAAGACAGTCCATGGTCCCCTGAAGGCAGGTGATTGCCTTCAGTGCCATCTTCCACATATTTCTAAGAGTGAAAGGCTTCTTCAGGCAGGAGTTCCTGAGCTCTGTTATAAATGCCACCAGCAGGAGAAATATTATTCAAAGAAGATGCCAGTTCACCATCCTCCTGTAAAGGAAGGTCAGTGTCTCAGCTGTCACAATCCACATTCCACACCATCTCTGAGTCTCCTTAAGAAGGATTTCCCTGCCATATGTTTTAACTGTCATATAGATTATGATTTTAAGGACAAAAAATATTATCATGCACCGGCAATGGGTCAATGCACATCATGCCATGAGCCCCATCAGTCCCAGCAGAGAAAACTCCTCATGGCATCTGTGCCCGGACTCTGCTACGGCTGTCATGACCAGTCTGATTTTAAGAAAAAGAACCCCCATCCGCCTGCTACATCCGGCCTTTGTACAGTATGCCACAGTCCCCATGCAGGGGATGGAAGTGCACTTACAGAAAGGGGTATAAATGACCTCTGTCTCAAGTGCCATCCGCAGATAATCACAAAACCCCATCCCATTGCCTTTCAGGGAAGGAGTCATCCGCTTGACGGAAGGAAAGAGCCTAAATCAAGATACGGAGAACTGAGCTGTGCAAGCTGTCATGCAGTTCATAGCTCTGATTATCAGAGGCTTTATAAATATCCTGCAAGGAGGCCTGATGAACTCTGTAAACACTGCCATGGTTATTAATTCAGTTCCTTGATCAGGGAAGGTCTTTAAGTGGCATATAAATTGCTTTTTAATGAAGAGGATGAATTTTGGAAAATTAAATATTTCAGAGGGTTACAATGAGGATTTTTAAAGGGTATATTATTATTTGTCCGCAATACTTACAAAAAGTGTCATATTAATGGATAAAAAATGTCAATTTTTATTTTTTTACAATTTGCCAAAGGGTTATAATAATGAAGATATGCGAAAAAACACTCAGGGGATTTTAAATCATTCCTTAACAGGGAGGAGCCCCGCACTAAAGGAGGTGAGAAGGAGAGCAAAATTCAAATCCCTGATTTTCAGGGAAAGATACTTCAGAGAGGAGGTATTTTATGAAGCGCTTCATTCTATTAAGCCTCTGCCTTTTTGTGGCAGTGGGGGTGGTGCTTCTCCTCGGTCAGGAGAGGGCAAATAGTGTTGTAACAGGTCCATGCTCTAACTGCCACACCATGCATGACAGCCAGAATGGTGCACAGGTTACCACAGGTGGTCCCTATCAATATCTCTTAAAAGGCGACTGTCTGTGGTGCCATAGTGGTACAGGTCAAAATTCATCAGCAGGTGCACCTATTGTGTTTCATACCACTAACCCTACTCAGACTGGTCCTGGTAGCACTCATGCAGGTGGTGACTTTTACTGGGTAAATGCTGGTTCAGATGCAAAGGGTCATAATGTTGCAGGATTAGCAGCTGCAGATGCAAATATCGGTACCAATCCACCACCTGGTTATAACCCAGCTAATTCTCCTTATAACAGGGGGAACTGGGCATCTTCACAGACACAGGTGACATGTGCTGGTTCAACAGGTGCAATAATCACAGGCTGTCATGGTGTCCCTACCACAGGTGCCTTTGGAGGTCATCATCTTAATGTAACAGGTGGCTCAGATGTTATTACTGGAACTGCGGTTTACAATAGCTACAGATTCCTTAATGGTATTATTGGATATGAAGATGCTGACAGGCAGTGGAGTGCAACAAATGCAGACCATAATGAATATCATGGTGTGAATGGAAATAATGGAAATACTACTCCAAGCACCATAAGCTCATTCTGTGCTCAGTGCCATGGTAATTTTCATCAGGACACTGGTGCTAATGATGGTTATGGAACAAGCTCACCATGGTACAGGCACCCAACAGACTATGTACTTCCAAACAGTGGTGAATATGCAAACTATAACCCTGACAATGGAAATACATACAATATAGTTGTCCCGGTTGCAAGACCAGTAATACCAGATACTGCAACTGGACCAAGTGCTACAGTTACACCTGGTAATACCACTTCACCAACTGGTGCCATTGTTATGTGCCTTAGCTGTCACAGGGCACATGGCTCAGAATATGATGATATCCTCAGGTTTGACTATTCAGCCATCAATGCTGGAAATGGGACTGCTGATGTTGGCTGCTTTGTATGCCATACATCTAAGAACGCTGATAATCCATAAGACCTGATATTCCCGGGGCCTCTGGCCCCGGGATACCCTTTTTAATTAGATGCAGATTTAAAATATCCTGTTGGAGGTGGTGAATGAGAGGCCTAAAGATTCTTCTCCTTCTATTTTTATTTATAATAATGCCTTTGTCTTTTTTTCTGATATCATCTTCTTCAGCAAAGGTAACAGGTATATGCTCTAATTGTCATACCATGCATAATAGCCAGAATGGACAGGCTATAGTCTCTACAGGTAGCCTTCAGTATCTCCTCAGGATGGACTGTATGGGATGCCATGGAAGGGCAACCTCTAATAAGATTGAGCTTATTGGAGGTACAATCCAGACTCCACAGGTCTATCATAATGACCCATCAGGTGACCTTGCAGGTGGAAATTTTGCATATATAACAGGTCTTAAAGGAACTGCTGCTGACAGCCATGGACATAATATAGTGGAGCTTGCAGGATATGAATGGGATAATAATTATACATGTATCCCTGGAATAGACCCCAATTGTTATTTCCCTCCTGGCTCCCATCATGATGGTCAGGTTGCCAATGGACAGCTTACCTGTGCTGGTGAGAATGGATGTCATGGATGGCGTGACGGGAGTGGTGGCATCACTGGTATAAGGGCAATGAGGGGGACACATCATAATGATGTGGATGGTCAGCTTACAGCTGCTACATTACCGGAGGATTCTTATAGATTCCTCTGGGGTGTGAAGGGCCTTGAGGTATCTAACTGGCAGAATATTGATGCTAATAATCATAATGAGTATTCTGGTGCTATTACAGCCATGAGCCTGAGTGGCTGTAGCTCTAACCAGTGCCATCCAGGTGGAGACGTAACAAAGATATTTCCTGCTAATCAGACAATAAGCGGATTCTGTGCAACCTGTCACGGGACATTTCATTCCATTGAGGGCACAAACAGCTCATCACCATTTAAAAGACATCCAACTGACCATATAATCCCGAACAGTGGTGAATATACTGGTTATACAACCTATAGTATAGATGCACCTGTTGGAAGGACAACTATTCCACCAACACCGAGCGGGAGTGTCCAGCCTGGCACAGATGTGGTAATATGCCTGAGCTGTCACAAGGCACACGGGTCTCTTTATGATGATATGCTCAGATGGGACTATACACAGATAGTTACAGGTGGTTCAGGTGGCTGCCATATCTGTCATACACAGAAATAGAAAAATTTCCCTTATCCCCTTCAGAAGAAAGGGGAATAGAAAATTTCGCCTTTGAAAAAGGGGATTGAGGGATTTAAATAATGAAGGAGAGATTATTGAGATATAATTTACTGGCTGGCTCTCTTATCTTTTTAATATTATTTACTGCCATGCCTTCTCATGCTCAGGAAAATGGTAATGGTAAGACAAATGGCAATGGAAATGGAAAGAAGAATATTGAATACAAGGCTTCCTTTTATAGGGTTATTGATTTTGACGAGGAAGACAAAAGGATAGCTGTTCCAAGATATGTCTATGTGGACAGGAGAAGGGGGGATATATATGTCCTTGATGCAAGGGGCTCAAGGATATTGATATATAATTCCTCCTTTTATCCAGTTTTAACCATAGATAGGGGATGGGGTATAAATATACCTATTGCTGTAACAACTGATCCAGAGGGAAACCTCTACATCCTCCAGCTTACCCCTGAGAGACAGTATAAGATATCGATTTATGATCAGGGTTTTGTCTGGCAGAGAGACCTCATCTTCAGGGAAGACATTACCTTCCAGCCTTCAAGACTTGCTGTAAATAAAAAGGGTGAGATATATCTCGTGGTTACAAATAATAATAATGGTGTAATGATAATAGACAGGGACGGCAATCTGAAGGAGGCCCTCTCTGTTGAGGAGTATGGAGAAAAGGTGCCTATTTCTGATGTGAAGATAGACCAGGAAGGAAGGATATACCTTACCTCAATAAGGGATAGCAGGATATTTGTTTATGATGAGAACCATAAACTGTTATATAAATTTGGTGAAAAGGGTGGTGTAGCTGGTAAACTCAGCCAGCCCTACACAGTGGGTGTGGATGAAAAGAAGGGATATATATATGTTGTTGATCCTATGAGGCATGCTGTAAGTGTTTATAGCAGAGAAGATGGCACTTATTTATATGAATTCGGAGGAAGGGGCTGGTCTGAAGGATGGTTTCAGTTTCCCAGTTTCCTTGATGTGGATGGAGAGGGAAGGGTGATCGTGGCGGATCAATTCAATGACAGGCTTCAGGTATTTGTTTCTTCAAAGAATGGTGGTAATAACCTTGGAAGAGGAAATGGTAAGGGTAGGAGGATAGTTGGCAGGGCTCCTGATAAAAGGGCGCAGCTTAATATATCAATCCCTCAGACAAAAACAGATACATCACCTGGGGCAGGTTCTTTGCAATAATAAAAATCTCCCTTGCTTCTCTTCAGGAAAGAGGGGGAAGAGAAATATCACCTCACCTTTTTAAAAAAGAGGGGATAAGAGATGAAATCAAAAACTATCTGAAAAAGGAGGAAAGGGGGATTTGAAAAGGGAATGAAAATCTTATCTCAGCCCTCTTTTAAAAAGAGGGCAATAGAAGGGAGAAGGAAAAACTCCTCCTTTGTTAAAGGAGGAAGGGGGATTTTATCTTTCTTTTTTTTGCTCATATTTATAACAGGATGTACCCTGCCAGCCTATCAACCACCTTCAGGAGCGAGGTTATCAATATCTCTTTCAGTCCCTGAGGTGAAAAAAAGTCCTGTAACTTTAAAGATAGGCTCTATAACCTTAATCTCAGAAGATGGTAAAGAAATAGAACTTCTAAAAGGCCCCCTGGTCCTTGAAATAGAAAGGGGAAAGTCCTTTCAAAGGCTCATCCTTGAAAAGGAGATACCTTCACAGAGATATGTCTTTCTTTCTATAATGATTGAAGAGGCCTTTTTAAATGACCCGAAGGGAAGCAAAAGACTTGACTTAATATCACAGGTCAAGAGACTTGATTTAAATATAAATCTTTCAAAGGCACAGGCAAAGACCATTTTTTTAAGATTCCTTCCCGACCTATCAGTAAGGCCCGAGGGATTTGAGCCAGTTTTTTCCATTGAACCAGAGAGGGTTTATGCCTCCACAAATTTACTTTTTGTTGTCAATGAAGGCTCTGATACTGTATCTGTTATTGACAGACTTGGTGGAGAACTCATTGATACAATATCAGTTAAAAAGAGGCCAAAGGCCCTCTGTGCTGGCAGGTTGAATCAGAGAACTGTGCTCTATGTTGCAAACAGTGCAACAAATTCCATATCCATCATAGATCCTGAAAAGAGGACAGTGGATGAGGAGATTCTCCTCAGGCGGGGTGTTGAACCAGTCAGTATTGCCTCTGGTGAACTTTCTAATAAAAGGGAGGTCATCTTTACAGCTAATTTCAGGTCAAATAATGTCTCAGTAATTGATCCTGTTACATTGCAGGAGATAGATTCCATAACAGTCGGCTCAGGACCTGTGAGAGTGATTGTTGACCCTCCCGTTGAAAAATTTCTTGAATTCTCATTTCTTAATGAGCGAGACAGGGAAGAGTTGAGAAGATACAGGGAAAGGTTCTTTAATGTTTATGTTGCAAATTATTATTCCAATTCAATTTCTGTAATAAAGATAGATAATCTTTCAGGAAGGATTCTGGATACAAGAGAGATAAAGGTTGGCTGGAATCCTGTAAATATTTATATGGACCCTCAAAGAGGCAAGCTCTATGTTGCAAACTATGGCTCTGATTATATCTCCATGATTGACATACCAGGACTCCTGAGAGGTGAGATGAAGAGCCTTGTTATAAGCAATGCAGGAAGGGAAGTGGTCAGTCTTTTTGTTGAGAGCGAGTTCAACAGACTCTATTTATTGAGGGCTACAGGCGAGGTGAGGCTTCTTAGACTTCCTTCATATAAACCAGAAGTCATGGAATCCCAGATGCCCTCAGTCCTCGGTATCATCTATACAGGTGGAAGACCAGGAGATTTTTTAGTGAGTCTGAAGGATAATCGCATATATGTTATTGACAGGCAGAGGGGGGTATTGAGTATATTTGACAGGCTCAGGGAAAGATTCCTCTCAGATGTCCCGACTGGAAAGGAGCCAGTTCAGATAATTGAACTTACAAATCTTCCATGAATGTTTTCAAGAAAGGAAGTGGATTAAGGGTAATTTATAAAAGCAGGAAGAGAAATTATAGATGAAAAGATGGCTGAACATATTGGTTTTCCTCTTTATTGCCGTGCACAGCCAGGCAGGTGCAGAGGTATCAGGAACTGTCTCAGGAGCTGCTGAAAGACAGGACTATTATGAAGATGGTGAGAAGGTTCAAACAATTGATAGTCTTCTTACAAACGTGAACATTACTTATAGCAAGGAACTTACAGACTATGTATCCTATGAGTTCTTTATGAGAGGTTATTACAAAAGAACAGATACAGATCTTACTGCAGGAGGAGGTTTGACAGAGACTAGGAGATCCATTGGACCATCCTTACAGCTCATAATAAATAATCCTTTTTACAATCTCAGGACGGGTTATCAATTCAGCATAATGGATAGGGACTTTGATGGAAATAAAGAGGAAACCACTGATGGACTTCTTTATTCAGACCTTCATATCAGACCCTATAAACTACCTTCCTTTTATATTCATTTTTCTGATGAGAAGATAAGAAATGACTTTAATGAATCCCTTGAAAAGGACCTGAGGAGGTATCTCCTTTCTTCAAATTATAGATATGATAAATCAGGTTTTACAGGTGAATATAACCTCTCCTATGATTTTTTTAAGGAAGAGTCACCTGCAAATCTTATTTATAAAAAAGAGACAGAGCAATTTACTGGCAGTTATAAGGTTGGCTACAGCAGTTATTTCTTTCAAAATGCCTTAAGGTTTTACAGTGACTATAAAGGAAATTTTGGAAGAACGGACTTCGCACAGTATAGCTCAGCAAGAGGTCTTGTCCTTTTTAAGAGACAGGCATCAGGAGGTCTTTACGCCCTGGGTACAATTGGTAATCCTGATGTCAATGTCCTGAGCTCTGAAGCGCAGCTTGTTGATAATGACCTTCAGACAGGTATCGGCTCCATAGATCTTAACAGCCAGAGTTATCATAATATTGGTCTTTATTTTATCAATCCTGCATCTGTGGATAGATTATATCTCTATGTGAGATCCTCTCAGGACCTGACGATAGAACCTAATCTTACAACCCCGGCTAACTGGAGGGTCTTTATAACAGATGACATGAATAGCGGCTGGACCCAGATAGCCCTTCTGGCTCTCAGTGTAACAGTCTATGATTCTGTAAATGGAATTTATAGGTATGAGTTTTTAATATCACCGAATTCAGCAAGGTATTTTAAGGTTATAAATTATTCAACGACTATTGGTGTTAATCCAGCGCTTGTTACAGAAATTGAGGCCCATGGCACAGATACAGTCTCGTCTGAGGGTAAGCTTTCCTATGTAACAAGATTTTTCCAGCAGGAGGTGAGCCTTGGTCTTACTTATATGCCGCGGAGAAATATGAGCTGGGAATGGGGTTTTTATACAAAGAGGATAGATACAAGGCCTTCTTCTCTTACGGAACCGGTGGGAGATGTGTTTCAGAATATCTTTAATGACCCTGATATTGACATGACTTCAGATAATACCATTGAGGTTACTCGCTCAAATTATGTTGCACTTAACTGGGGTCCTTTTGATGTCCTCAGTACAGGTGCTAGGTTCCAGAGATATACCACAAGGGATTCAAAAAACCAGAAGGATTTTGTATCCAATAATTATCAGGTACAGTTTAGATATACACCCATTGAAAGGTTCAGTTCATCCCTTAATATTTCAAGGATGGATACCTTTGAATTTGACCAAGACAAGACAAGAAGTGATTCCATTATCTTATCCACAGATGCAAAGGTTCTGAGAGACCTCATTCTTATTAACGATTTTGGCTACAGAAAATCAGAAGACTATATAGCTGGCAGTGAGTCAGAAACCAGATTCATATCAGGAAGTATTGATGCCACTCTTACCAGAAAGATTAGAACATATTTTAATTATGGTATTGACTGGGTTTCTGATAGAACAGGGTCTTACAGTTCAAACAGGGCAGGTCTTATGGTTAGTTACAGGCCGGGGAGTGCTATCGGGCTTACAGGAAGTATCAATACCATGCATTCAAGGGATAGTGATTCTGTAACAGAGGGTATTTCAATGAACTGGAGGATGACGAGGAAGCTCACGGTAAATTCAGGTGTATTTCATTCAGAGACAGACCCTGGCTCAATAAAGACAGATTCATTTTATGGTACCCTTGCCTGGTACTTAAGAAAGAGCCTTGACCTGTCCTTCAATTACTTTTTCAGCAAACAGGATGCTGATATCACAAGAGAGGTTCATTCAATGCTCTTCAGGATTAACTGGAGGATTTGATATAATTTGAGGTGTAAGATGAAAGAAAAGGCTATAGCATTAATCTGTCTTATTTCTGTTATTACTGGATGCAGGTCTCTGGGAGAGATTAAGCCCTGGGAAGGTAAAAGGATAGCTGTCCTTCCTTTTGAAAATCTTACTCAGGACCCCATTGCAGGAGAAAAGGTACGGAGGATTGTAATGGCTGAACTGCTCAAACGGAATATGGAAGTGATAGAACCCGGCGAGGTCACGAGGATATTGAATGAGCTGCAGATATGGGACGTGAGTATTATTTCAGAGGAGGACATAAAGAAACTTGGAAAGGAATTGAATGCCTATCTCCTTATAGCAGGTTCGGTGAGTGCTTATGGTATAAAGAGAACAACAGAACTATCCTATCCTGAGGTTACAGTCCATATAACATTGATATCACCTGAGGATGCCAGGATTATAGGCTCACAATGGAGCACAGAGGGTGGTCCAACATTTTTCATGAGCTTTTTTGGCACAGAAGGTCCTACTGTAAATGAAAGGGCAAAGACTCTTGTAAGAAATATGATTAATAAACTTCTATCAAAGGAGGACTTATGGAAAATAGGTCAGTAATAATTTTATATATGCTTGTGCTAATCTTTCTTCTGGGCTGTGCTACAGCCTCAAAGGAGGGTGTTCATATAGCTGAGAACTATGATTTCAGTTATATAAAAAGGGTTGCTGTCCTTCCCTTTGACAATCTTTCAGATGACAGAAATGCAGGAGAGATAATAAGAAATCTTGTTTCTTCTGAGTTTCTTGCATCTGGTCTTGTAGAGGTCGCATATCCAGGAGATGTAATAGCCAGCCTTAAGAAACAAAATATTAGTGAAATAAAGACCATTACCGTGGCGCAGATGAAGCAGATTGCCGGTGAGTTAAAGGTACAGGCATTAATCACAGGCGTGGTGACAGAATATGGTGAGACAGGTACCTTAAGGGTGCCAAGGGTTACCCTGACCCTTACCATGATTGAGGCTGATACAGGTAATATTATATGGAGTGTGACAAAGACAGGCTCCCAGGGACCATCAAGGCTTGTTGGAAAGACAGTGACCCTGAGTGAGATAGCCATAAATACAGTGAGGGATGCTATAAAAACGCTTTATGAAAAATGAAGCCTGCAATAAAATCTCCAGCCCTCTTTTGCATAAGAGGGAAATCCCTGCTTTTTGTAAAGGGATATTAAAGGGGATTTATACTTTCCTGATGCTATTTTTCATATTTTTCTATTTTATTGATTATTCAGGTGCTCAGGAGATAACATTGAAGAATTATAATGTGGTACTCATTCCCTTTGAAAACCTTACAGAGTATCCTGAGGCACTGGAAAAGGCGGTCCCTCTTCTCAGGAATGAGCTTAATAAAAGGGGATTATTTGTCCTTGAGGAAAAAGATGTGTTGCCTTTTCTTACAAAGTATGAGATAAGGCGAAGAGGCTCTCTGAGCCTTGAGGATATAAAAAAAATAAAATCGGACACTAAGGCTGATTTTATATTTACTGGAAGTATTCTGAATTATACTGAAGCTGAAAATCCGAGATTTGCCCTTCATGCAAGGCTCCTTGATGCAGAGACAGGTAAGATTGTATGGTCAGGTTACAGTTCATTAACAGGATATGATTTTGAGACAGTCTTTGGTCTTGGTATTATCAAGTCAATAGATGAACTTATCCCTCATGTTATAGAGAGACTCTTTAATGATTTTACGCTCTATAAATCTGTTTATGGAGGCAAAAGGGTAGCTGTTATACCTTTTAAAAATAACAGTAGCAGGTTCTGGATAGGAAGGGCGGTGGCATCTCTCCTTTTGACTCATATGAGCAGGATGGAAGGTATTGAACCTGTGGAGCCCGGTGAGGTTAAAAAAATGCTCATTGAGCTTAACATAAGAGAGAATGGAGAGATAACCTATCAGGCAATAGATGAGTTAAGAAATAGAGGAAACATAGATTACATAATCCTTGGTTCTGTAGAAGAATATCTTGTAGCCCAGAGGGCCTTAGATATCCCCAGGGTATTTTTAACCGCAAGGCTCATAGATACAGGCACAAAGAGGATTATAAGTATATTTGATCAGGAGATGGATGGTGAGGATGGCATTATAGTGCTTGATTTTGGAAGATTGAGGTCTGAGGATAAGGTTGCCTTTAGAGCTGCCGGGAAGATGCTCAGGAGGATAAAGGAAAGGGTATGGTAAAGAAATTGGTCTTTTTAATTTTGGTCTTGATGTGTTTTATAATGCCAGCTAACTCCTTTGCAAAGTCAAAGGTCTTAGCCATTGTGAATGATATTGAGATAACAGAGGATGACCTTATTTATGAGCTTGAGATTGAGCACAGAAGAGAAGGTGACAGGGCTCCTGAGTTTGATATAAGGAGATTCCTTGAGAGGGTAATAGATGATACCCTTGTCCTTGAAGAGGCTTTGCAGATGGGACTTGACACAGGGCCATGGGTGAAGGAAAGGGTTGATGAATATATCCTTGCAGAGTCAGTAAAGAGGCTTTATAATGAGGAGGTCATAGACAGGATAAGAATAACCGAGAAAGAATTGAAAGATTATTTCAGGAAAAATTATGAGACCTTTGAGCTTATGATAATAGAGACCACAACAGAGGAAAAGATAAAAGAGGCGGAAAAGGAGCTTCTTCAAGGTGTGAGGTTTGAAGATGTGATGGAGAGGTATTCTGATGTAAAGAGAAAAAAAGATGATTATACGGTTAAATATTATTATAAGACCCTTATTCAGTCTTCTGATTTTTTTAACATCTTATTAAAGCTTAAACCTGGTGAGTTAAGCAAACCCTTTAAGACAGGTGATAGATATTACATAATTAAACTCATAACACACACAATTCCTGATGATAAGGAATTAGAAAAAAGAAAGGAGACCATCCTGAGGGAATTTAAGAAGCAAAAGGAAGATGAGCTTGCAAGGGCATATCTTGAAAGATTAAGAAAGAAATTTAACATATGGAGGAATGAAGGGCTGATAGGTTCTCTTAAGGACAGGGATTCCTTAAAGGATTTAAAGGATGACAGGAGGATTATTGCAAGGGTTGATAAGGAGGAACTTTCTCTCGGTCATATTATAAACCCTGAAAAGGATATAAAGGGTTCAGAGCTTGATAGAATGATTGAAGGCTGGATTGACAGGAAGGTTGTGGACAGAGAGGCACTGGGAAGAAAATATTATGAAAAGTCACCGTTGAAGGAGCGGGTTTTAAGATACAGAAATCAGCTGGTAAGAAGAGTCTTTATAGGTTCTATATTATTGCCAAAGATTAATGCTGATGAGAAGGCTTTAAGAGATTATTATGAAAATAACATAGAAAGATACAGATTACCCGATCAGTTCAGACTTCAGAAGATAGTGCTCAAGACACTGGAGGAGGCTCAATCTGTCCATGAAAAACTCAAGAAAGGAGCTGATTTTGGATGGCTTGCAAGACAGGTTTCAGTGGATGAATCCTCAAAGGCTGCTGGATATCTAAGCTGGCAGGAGCTCTTTTCTTTTTCTGATAAAGAGAGGAAAGAAATAGGGAAACTGGCACCGGGTGAGATAAGCAACATTATAGAGGACAATGGTCGTTATACCATCTTCAGACTTGTAGAAAAAAAACAGGGGATATTAAAGGATTTTGATTCTATTCGGGAGTCAGTGAAAAATGATTTTATAACCAGTGAGATGAGGAAACTCCTCAGGGAATATATTAATAGCCTGAGAAAGGATGCAAGGATAGTTTATAAAGAGGAGAACATAAAGGATCTTGAAGAAAGGTTTAAGAAAAAGAATTGAAATGACCATATCAGGATGGTATAATCACTTTTATATGAAGAGGGATTATTTAATAATCTTTCTGGCATTAATATTCCTTTTAAGCCTTGTTTCCTGTGTGCCTGAGGCAAAGAAGAGGAGGGGATTTGCTGAAAGGCCCTGTCTTGATTGCCACAAGACAATGGAGCAGGAGTTTAATAAAAAACTCATCCATAAGCCCTTTCAGGAAAGGGCCTGTGAATCCTGCCATCTCAGGCATGGTAAGATGCCAGTAAAGAGTTTTGTGGTAAGGGGTGAGAGGCTCCTCTGCAGTACCTGTCATACTGATTTTGCAAAGAAACTTGATTCACTCAAATATCCTCATTCTGTATTAAAAGGCAATGAGGGGAAATGCATTCCCTGTCATGCTCCTCATTCATCAGATATAAAGGCCTTGATAAAGGCAGATATTAATGGCCTGTGCATTAACTGCCATGATAAAAAGGATTATGAAAAGACCTTCAGGCACAAACCTGTTAATGAAGATTGTCTTATCTGCCATGACCCCCATGGTGCCCAGAATGATTCTACCCTTAAGGAAGATGAATCTTCACTCTGTAAAAGATGTCATAACTATTCTGACCAGAAATTCATTAATTCCCATGAAAGATATCCTGTAGAGAATCACAAATGCTCCGGGTGTCATGATGTCCACAGTGCTGAGATAAAAGGGCTCTTAAGAAGAAATGTCCACAGGCCTGTGGCTGAGATTAAATGCAGCTCCTGTCACAATATACCTGAGGTGAGCCTCAAGGCAAAGGGTGTTGAACTCTGTTATGGCTGTCATGAGAAACAGAGGAAGGAGTATGAGAAAAAACATGTCCATCCACCTGTAGCAGAGGGTAATTGTCTTGCCTGTCATGATCCCCATGCCTCTGATTTCAGGGCTATTACGGTAAAACAGGGCAATGACCTTTGCATAAACTGTCATAAAGAAAAACCAGACCTGAAGGTCTCTAATCTTCATAGACCTGTGAAAGAAGGATGTACAGTCTGTCATGACCCCCATGGCTCTGACTATCCAGCCTATCTCTCGGCTCAAAAGAATGAAGTCTGTTTTAATTGTCATGCAGGAGTGAAGAATGAAAAAGGTTTTTCCATGCATGAACCTTTTAAGAAACAGGATTGCTTAAGTTGCCATAACCCTCATGGGTCTAACAGCTCTTTACTATTTGTGCTTCCTGGTGCTGGTTTGTGCTATAAGTGTCATGATGAAAAGAAATATTTTGATGTTTATATTCATAAACCCATACAGGATGGCAAATGTCTTGACTGCCATAGAGGACATTTTGCAAATAATGCCCGCCTTCTTAAAGAAGGAGTTAATGATATATGTAAAAGATGCCATGAAGGCGTTTATACTTCAGTACCACATGATAAAGGTCATAAACCCTTTAGAGATAACAGGTGTAATGACTGCCATGTCCCCCATGTGAGTCCATCTCAGGCACTTACAAAGGCATCTGGAGCAGAGCTCTGTTACAGATGTCATGCCTCTATAAAGAAGGGACTTGATACATCTACATTCAAGCATATGCCACTTGAAGAAGGTGATTGTGTTTCATGCCACAGCCCACATGGTACAGCTATTAAGTCTCAATTAAGGGCAGATATAAATACGGTCTGCCTCACCTGTCATGGAAAACTTTCTGTGAAATCAGAATTTAAAGGTCATATAGAGAGAGAAAATATTAATTGCCTTAGCTGCCATGAGCCTCATTTTTCAAAGAAGGGCTCCTTGCTTGTAAAGGATGAGCCAGGTCTCTGCAGAACCTGTCATAAGGATACAGAGAACTTAGCAAGACTTCACAGGAGCAAACTTGCAGATATAAATAAATGCCTGGAATGTCACGAGCCCCACAGGACAGAGAAGAAGTCCCTCATCAGAGGGATTACACATAAACCTTTTGAAGGAAACAGGTGTGAGGTCTGTCATAAATAGAACAATATTGCTGGTAAGTTTTATATTCATCCTCAACGCTTCTGCTTATGGTGAGGTGAAGCTCTCCAGGGATATACCGGAACTTTGTTTTACCTGCCATGAGCAATTAAAAAGAGAATTATCAGCTCAGACTGTTCATATGCCATTTAAGGATGGTAAGTGTCTGAGCTGTCACAATGTCCATGCCTCTAAACATAAAGGACTTACTGCTGAATCATCAAATGAGCTTTGCTATGGCTGTCATAGAGAGCTTAAAAAGAAAGTTTTTGAGACCAGGATGCATGGTGCAATAAAAAAAGGTCTCTGTATTGACTGTCATGCACCCCATGCAAGCAAACACAGTGCTCTTCTTGTTTCAGAGGAAAAAGAGATATGTTTTAACTGCCATAAAGAACTTCAGGAAAGGATATCCGAGGACAGCAGACACCATCAACCCTTTACAAAGGGACAGTGTTCTTCCTGTCATGACAGCCATGCATCAAAGGAATATAACCTTCTTAAGTCAGCTCCAAACAGACTATGTCAGCAATGCCATAGCCCTGGTTGCAGGGTTGAAGATGTGAGTATATCAAACAGGACAAAACGGATGGACTGTACAGGATGCCACACAGGCCATAGTGCAATGGAAAAGGGTCTTCTTGGACCATCTGGCCATCCCCCATTTCTGGGAAAAAACTGTTATCTATGCCACAGTTCATATAAAGAGGGTAAGGCCTTTGAGCCAACCACAAAAGGTAAAGAACTTTGTTTTAACTGCCATTCAAGGGATATAGTATCTATTGATGATATACATAACAGTGATGAAAACTCCTGCCTGAACTGTCACAATGTCCATGCCTCCCAGAGGAAGAAGCTTATTAAAGCAGAAGACTCCTCATGCCTGAAATGTCACGATGACATTGACAAAAAAATTAACAGGATGACAAAGAGGCTAAAAACAATAAGATGTGTGCCTGTTAAGGACAGGAGATGTGCTGATTGCCATGCACCTGCTCATGCTAAGAAACCTTTATATTTCAAGGTAGAATCAGATATCATTAAGACCTGTGCTAACTGTCATAAGGCACAGCATGAGAGGACTCATCCTATAGGAGAAAAGGCAAAGGATCCAAGAACAGGTGAATCCATTACTTGCAAGACATGTCACAGTTTTCACAATGCAAGGGCTGAATTTATGCTTCAGTTTGATAGAAACAGGGAATTGTGTATTCAGTGTCACAAATTATGAGGAAAGGATCAATAGCAGTTTGCCTTGTCCTCTCTTTAAGAAGGATGGGGCGAAGAGTTCCCCACGTTTATAAAGGGAAATCAAGGGGGATTTTATGAGAAAATATCCCTTTTTATTTTTTATCTCTCTTATGCTATTTTTACTGGTCAGAGATGCAGTTGCCCAGATACCGAGTAATATTCCCTGTGCAACCTGCCATACCATGCACTACAGTGAGGCAGGAACAATTAAACCTTCATGGGGTCAGGCAGGTCCTTATAATTATCTCCTTACAAATGACTGTATCGGGTGCCATAGCAATAATACTGGAGCAACCATAAAAGATGGTTATATACCTGTTGTTTACAATACAGTCCCTCCAGCAGAGCCCCTTGCAGGCGGAAACTTTTATTATCTAATAAATTCAGACCAGAATGGTCATAACCCTGTTGAGGTTGTCAATACTGAGGATACACTCCTCTGGACTCCTGGAGAAGTTCATGCAGGTCAGGTTTCTCCAAATGAGCTTACCTGTGCAGGGACAAATGGATGCCATGGCATAAGACAGACCTCTCCGGTACTGCCTGGTCTTCAGGCAATAAGGGGAACCCATCATCAGAACATGAATGGAAAACTTGATAATCCCACGGGTATTAATGACAGCTATAGATTTTTAAGAAATATAAAGGGCTATGAGATAAATGACTGGAAGAACAATTCAAGTACTCATCATAATGAATACTCTGGAGCTGTAACACCGATGGATACTAATAACTGCTCAAGCTGTCATGATTCAACTGATATAACAAAGATAAGACCTCAGAATGGTACTATCAGTGGTTTCTGTGCTACCTGCCATGGTAACTTCCATTCCTCTGATCCTACAGTTGTAGGAGCAAGCTCACCATTTATGAGACATCCCACTGATGTATTGATTCCCACAGGTGCACAATACGGAAATGAATATACAGCCTATACTGTTTATAATGTTACCACACCTGTAGCAAGACAGGTTATACCCAATGCATCATCAGGCACAGTCACGCCAGGTGTAGATATAGTGATGTGTCTGAGCTGTCATTATAGCCACTCAGGACCCAATTATAAGATGATGAGGTGGGATTATAAAAACTGGCCGGGGCAAGGTACAAATGGATGCGGTATATGCCATAGCAGCAAAAATTAAAGGGAGGTCTTGATGAAAAAGGTTATTCTTTTGATACTTTTTGTATTTTTACTCACATTTTTTATAGTCTATACCTCCCAGAGTGGTGTGTACATAAGTGGTGCTCATGGAAATAGTAATTATGGTGTCTTAAGGACAAGCACATCCAGCTTTGCAAGAGGAAACTGCATGCACTGTCATGAACAGCATGCAAGCCTTGACGCTGAGGAACCTCAGCCACAGAACTTTGCACCTTCAAAATATGCACTATTTTATGATAATTTCATAAGCCAGACAGACAATTTCTGTCTTCAGTGCCACACGGCCCTGGGTTCATATCAGAGTGGTGGTCTGATAAATCGTTCTTACAGTTACAGGGCAGGTGGATACACCCTTGATACAATTCAGAGTATATATGAGCAGTTTGAACCTGTCTCTTCACTCAGTTATCATGATTTAAATGACATATTAAACTTTATAAATGGGAAATGGTTTTATACTCTTGATTCCAATCCCTGCATAGCATGCCATAATCCCCATGCAGCACAGGGTGACCCAGCAAATGCACCTAATTCTCCGAAGACTTCTGGTTCAAGAGGATATCCTGTTAGTAGACCATCACAGCATATTAAGGATAGTGCTCAGTGGGGATTATGGGGTGATGGACCAGGTGAGAAGATGTCTGATTATACAACAGGTTACTGGGCTCCCTATAGATATAATTCCACAACTGCCTATGAGCCTGATGGCTCAACCACTCAGGATGGAAGTAATCTTACTGACTTTGTAAGCCTCTGCACGGATTGTCATAATGCTACAAATATCATTAATAGCACACCACTTGGTAGAAACCTCTTAACAATAGACTGGTCTTTAGAAAAGCACGGAAATGGTCTTTTCACTATACAGAGAAGTGTCCGGGCTCCTTATAATTCTGGCACAGCTCCTACAAATATCAATCAAAGTTGCCTTGACTGTCATGAGCCTCATGGTTCTTCTAATGCAGGATTAATAAGGGTTGAGGTCAATAGTGCAGTGCTCGCCGGTCAGGTGACCACAATCAATTCTACAGACACAACCCCACCCTATACTGATACAAACAAGACCGGTAGTTATTTATGCCAGAGATGTCACATGGATGATTATACATTCAATGCTTCATGCCCTCAGAATGGCTGGTATTATGTTCACCACGATGCTGCTTCTGGTGATCCACCTTATTCTGCGCTTGGTATATGCACAAACTGTCATAATACAGGAATAGGTATAGATTGTAATGCCCCTGTATCACCTATAAACTGTTTTACCTGTCATTATCACAATTCTCTGAGTGGCACAGAGCGGACCTTTTAGAAATTTTGCTTCTAGATTTAAAATTTGCAGAATTGAGGATTGAAAGTTCGGCATCATCAGTTGTATTAATAGAATAGCCTCCTCAAGCCTCGTGGTCTTATGCAAGGTGCTGTTCCTGTCATAAAGAACTTAAGGCCTGCCAGAAATGAAGTTTTTAAACTGCTTTATCTTATTGTCATAATCACAATCAGGATCATAAACTGGCATTTTAAGATGGCATCAAAATTGCTTGTATAATATAGAGGATTTAAAATTAATTTAAAAAAATTAAAAAACATAAATAATTATTAGGTGTTGACAATGTGAATATGTAAAAGATATACTTTTAAAGCATTTTTAGCAAAAAATTGTCACCTTTATGTGTAAAAACACACATAAGGGCATATAATAGAAGTATTGAAAAAACTTAAGGAATTTATGGGAAAAGGATAAGGAGGACTTTATGATACCAAAAATTGTCAGGCATAGTGCAATGATAACAGTCCTGTT
>JBDOIG010000290.1:0-1327 GCA_041082235.1 Thermodesulfovibrionales bacterium
GCAGTAAGACACCCTGGGAGATAATTTGTGAAGACAGGCCTGATATTGATCCTCAGGTTTTGCTGTTTCCAGTGATTGACATAGATGCACTGTTTAGGGTTAAATTTTCATTACCCTCAAGGGGTCAAACTACACCTGCCTTTGCCGCTTCGGCAATAGGCTCAGTCTTGACATTACCTAATTCAGAATAGGTCGTAGGTTGAGACATCACCGCCACCTGAACATGCATTATTGGGAAAAAATATTCTAAGATTAGTCCCTATGAGATCGAGATCCATCACAGGGAATATAGCTACATATTTGGGTAGTTTTGTATAAGAAAGTATTTTTTCCATAGGGGTCATACCTATTGTTGAATGTCTTCTTTTTGTATTATACACCCATTGCCATCTCATTGCTCTGAAGAAGAATTCTCTCAGGTCATGGCAAAGCTCTAATTGAGGGATATAGAATTCATTATCATCTGTTTGATGAGACCTTTCTACAAAGGCATTCCACTCCTTTCTGCCTTTAGGGATGTGGATGAGTCTTGCATTAAGGGGGCCAAATATCTGTTTATTCAGATATTCCAGCTTATCTACTGATTTACCCCAAATTCTTCTCCATTGTCTGTCTGGAGGGTGATTTTGTGTTTAAGACCAAGCATCCTCACAAAATATATCACAGTAAGCATAAAGGCTAAACCATTAGAAAAACTCTTTTCATAGGAATAACTGAGAAATCTCAGTCTTGTCTTTACATCAATGGCAGTGCATTGGTAGGGAGGGATATTTATTGCCTTTGCATGTTGAATCGCTTCCTCAGAGAGTGTTGATTGGTCATATATCTCTTTAAGGTCAACCTCAAAATGCTCAAGTGGATAGAGTTCTTCAAAATCATAAAACCTTTGCTTCCTTCTGTACTTGCTCCTTTTATATTTTGCTGATGCATTATATCTTTTAAGGACATATCTTACGGTAGAAGACTTAACAGGGATATCCCTTTCATTGAGGGCTTTGCTATCCTTTCTCTGCCATAGCCAGTCTTCTTTCTTTCTATAAGTATTATCCCTTCAATGTACAGGGGTGTCTTATTAGGAGAGGTCTTGGGTTTTCTTGAAAGGTTCTTTAAGCCCTCTTCACCAAGTTCTTCGTACCTTTTGAGTATTTTTCTCACAACACAGCGGTTAGTCTTGAATATCATCGGCCTCTGCCTCATCATTTGGTATTAAAGGCTTCTTATGCCTTCTGTACCACGGTTTATAGTTCTTCACCTGGTGCTGATGTCCTAACCCGAAAGAGAGGTCTTCTTGACTTAATTCGTCCTGTCTGTTATAGTAAATGAGAAT
>JBDOIG010000301.1:0-34865 GCA_041082235.1 Thermodesulfovibrionales bacterium
AGTTCTGGAGAACTCAGGGCAATGCGGGTTGTATCCTTGAATCCCTGGCCAGCATATTTTATAAATTCACTGTCAATCTCACCAATGGCATTTACAAGGCTATAGGCTATAACATGGGGAAGATGGCTCACCGCACCGTATATCTCATCATGCCTCATGGGATCCATGAGCTCCACATGGCAGCCAACCCTCTGCCATAGATGCATAACTTTCTCAAGGGCATTTTTATCTGTCTTATCTGTGGGTGTTATAATGCACCTTGCACCTTCAAAAAGCTCCGGTCTTGCATCATCAATACCTGATTTATCACTTCCTGCTATTGGATGGGTGCCAACATAAGATACTCCTTCTGGAATTATAGTTTCAATCTCATAAACAAGCCTTCCTTTGACACTCCCCACATCTATAATTATTGAACCCCTTTTGAGATAAGGACTGATATTTTTTACAATCTCAAGGAATACACCAACAGGTGTTGAAAGGACTATGAGGTCAGAATCCTCGCATACCTCTTTCAGGTCAAGGCTGTAACTGTCAATAATCCCTTTTTCCTTTGCCCTGAGGAGATTCCCTTCATTTCTTCCAAAACCATGGATATTTTCGCACAATGCCCTTTTCCTCATTGCAAGGCCAAGGGATGCACCAATGAGCCCGACTCCTATTATTGATACTTTATGAAAATTTATTTCCATATGTAAATTTAAGGGGAGGCATTGCCTCCCCTTTTTATTTTATTTAAAACTTATACTGTATCTCCCACCTGAAAAACAGGGCATTGTCAGCACCATCTGCATAGAAGTCTTTTGGATCAAAATACTCTGCCAGCATATAACCATCAAGGTTCTTGTCAACCCTCTGATAGAGCTTTGCCTGATAGAGATGGCCCCTTGTCTTTCCATCATTGGAGAATATATTTGTAGGTAATCCCCTCGTCTCCTCATTTGCCCTCAAGTAGTTATACCACAAAGAGAGGTAAGTTGCATCAGAGAAGTTTAATTTTAAATTTGCCCTGTAAAGCTGGAGGTTTGTCCAGTAGGCAGGAATAGCTGAATCCTTCAGGGTTTCTATTGTATAGGTAAAAATATACAGTTCACTGTACATGGGCCACCTTGAAAAAAGCGGATTCCATCCTTCATGCTTTGCTGTATCAGGGTCATCTCCTGATAAATAGACATATCCGAGGTCCCATTCTGGTTTAAGGTCAATGTCCTTATACTGCCTTCCTACAAAGATATATCCACCATTGCCTGTCCTGTCCCTGCCGCCTTCATATTCTCCAAACTGGTGGGCAAATTCACCTCTCAGCTTCCAGTTATCCTGAGTGAAGACTGCCCTTAATCCAATGGTATTGAGCTTAAGTTCTGGTTGTGCCCATTCTTCTTCTTTCTTGTAAATATAATAAGGTTCAATGGTGATGTTTTCAGCAACCTTGTTCTTCCCGTAGACTATCACTCCCTCTTCGTCGGAGGTATTTAAGGTCTTCTTTTCATTAGGATAAAGGGATGGCAGGTATCTGTCCTTCTGGGGATCAAATAAATAAACGACATCAAACCTGTTGCCCTCATTGAGTTTGAGGGTGAGTTTTGCAGCATTAAAATATATCGTCCTTGAGCCATCACCTGGTGTTCCATCAAGCACAAGAAAGCCCTCGCCATAGATAAGGTCCTGCCTTCCTGCCCTGATATCTACAGGCAATCCACCAATGTTTTTAAGGTCAACATAGAGGTTGTCAATCAGAAGCTCATCCTCATCGAGCCTGTCATCATTCCTCGGCATATTTGGCTTATAAGGTCCTATGTAGTATTTTGCCTCATTGACAAGCCTTAGATAGGCCCCTGCATTCTCGGAAAGGTCTGCCCTTCCCCACAACTGGGTTCTTAAGCGGAAAAAGTTCCTGTCAGCAAGTGAGCCAGTGCCGAGGTCATTGTTTACATCAAAGGCGTCTTCCCACAGTTCCTGTCTGAGCCTGAAGGCTCCGCCATAGGAGAACTTTACTTCTGCATAAAGTGTTGCAGAAAAGGCCATCA
The DNA here is from genome assembly GCA_041082235.1 of Thermodesulfovibrionales bacterium. GTDB lineage: Bacteria > Nitrospirota > Thermodesulfovibrionia > Thermodesulfovibrionales > CALJEL01 > CALJEL01. Next base: position 2,028 of record JBDOIG010000301.1, read on the forward strand.
GGAAAAGAGCTACAAGCAGATAGGTGAAAATCCTTTTCATCTTATCCTCCTTAAATCTAAAATAAGCTTAACCACCAAGGTAAGCTGTCTTCACCTTTTCATCAATAAGTAGGTCTGAACCCTTACCCTTTGCCACCACCATGCCTGAATCAAGTATAAAGGCATAGTGTGAAAGTTTCAGTGCAGCCCTCGCATTCTGCTCTACAAGAAGAATACTCATACCCTCTTCATTGAGATGCCTTATTACATTGAATATCTCTTTCACCACAATGGGAGCCAGTCCCATGGATGGCTCATCAAGCATCAATAACTTTGGATGAGCCATTAAGGCCCTTCCAATTGCGAGCATCTGCTGCTGGCCTCCACTGAGTGTACCAGCAAGCTGATCTTCCCTGTCCTTTAGGATAGGGAATAACTCATAGACCCTTTCCTTCCTCTTCTCCACCTCCTTTTTCCCGAGTTTTTTTATGAAGGGATAAGCCCCAAGATAGAGGTTATCCCTCACTGTAAGATGCCCGAAGAGCATCCTTCCTTCAGGGACAAGACTTATGCCCTTTCTCATTATGATGTGAGGAGGAAGCCCGGCAATCTCCTCTCCATCAAAATATACAGAACCGGAGGCCTTTGGCACAAGGCCGATTATAGAATTAAGGAGAGTAGATTTGCCTGCACCATTTAAACCAACTATAGTTACAATCTTATTCCTCTCAAAGCTGAGGCTCAGGTCCCTTATAGCCCTTATACCTCCATAGGATACAGAGAGATTATTAATCTCAAGAAACATATTCCTCCTCTCCAAGATAGGCCTCTATGACCTTTTTGTCCTGTCTTATCTCCTCCGGGGTTCCCTCAGCTATCTTTTCACCAAAATCAAGGACAACAATGCTGTCTGATATGTTCATCACAAGGCTCATGTCGTGTTCCACAAGGACAATTGTTATTCCCTTTTCATCTCTAAGCTGTTTTATGAAAACTGAAAGCTGAAAGGTCTCTGCCTCATTAAGGCCTGAGGCAGGCTCATCGAGCAAAAGTATCCTTGGTTCTGTGGCCAATGCCCTCCCTATCTCAAGTATCCTTTCTTCTCCTATGGAAAGGACAGAGGCAGGTTCATCTGCCCTGTGTTTCAGACCTATATATTCAAGGAGTTCTATGCCCTTCTGTCTTATCCCTTTTTCCTCTTCCCTAACAGTAGGAAGCCTAAGGCCACATGAAAGAAATCCTGAAGATGTCCTCCTGTGCATCCCGACCATAATATTCTCAAGGACAGTCATGTTCCCGAAAAGCTCCACATGCTGGAATGTCCTTGCCAATCCCTTTTTTGCAATATCATGGGCTGGCAGACCTGTAATCCTTTCACCTGCAAGCATGACCTCTCCCCTGTCTGGCTGTTCCATTCCGCTTATAATATTAAGAAGCGTGGTCTTACCTGCACCGTTTGGGCCTATTACTGCCTTTATCTCTTCCTTTTCCACATGAAAACTTACATCAGAGAGGGCTGTGATTCCTCCAAACCTCTTTGTTATATTTACTATCTGGAGCATCTTTTTTCTCCGAGTTTTTCAGTTATAATTCCAACTATGCCTTTTCTCATAAACATCAGTGATACAGTCAAGATAAAGCCATAAGCCAGAACATCAAACTCCCTGAAGTTCTTGAGCAACTCTGGAAGCACTGTAATAATTACTGCTCCCACTACAGCACCCCAGATATTGCTTATCCCTCCTACTACAGCCATTATAAGAACAAGGATGGAATAAAAAAGGGAAAATCCAGACGGGCTCAGAAATGTCACAAAATGGGCATAAAGAGAGCCTGCTATAGATGCAAAGATTGCTCCAAGAATAAAGACCTTTATCTTGAGCTCTGGTATATTTATTCCCACTGAGGCACTTGCTGTCTCGCTCTCATGCATTGCCCTTAGTGCCCTTCCAATCCTTGAATTAATGACATTTAAGGAAAACCCAAGCAGGAGGATTACAATAAGCCAGACAAGATAAAAGTACTGATAAGGTGTCTTTATCTCTATGCTAAAGATATTGAAATGAGGGATGTTACCGAAACCAGAAGGACCACCAGGGCCCCATTCGTTAAGGATAATATAGATTATCTCTCCAAATCCAAGTGTTGCAACAGCAAGATAATGTCCCTTTAACCTCAGGGCAGGTATAGCAAGGAGAAGGGCTGCAATGGAGGCAATTATTGAGGCAATGATTATGCTGAAAAGAACAGGTATGCCATACTTGAGGCTCATTATTGCTGAGACATAGGCACCTATTCCGTAAAATCCTGCCTGCCCGAGCGAGACCTGACCTGCATATCCCATGAGGATGCAGAGACCCATCGTGACAATTGCATTTATTCCTGAAAAAATAGCCACAGTTAAGATATAGGAACCGCTGAATATATTGGGAAAGACAAAAACCAGAGCCAGCAATATCAGGATTGCGATAAATTGATTTCTTGTCATTATCAAAATCTCCTCATCCTCATTATCTCCTTGCTGCCAAAAAGACCAGCAGGTCTGAAAAAGAGTATGGCAAGTAAGATGATAAGGGCAACGGCATCCTTAAAACCTGAATGGATATAACCAGCGGTAAGGGACTCTATTATTCCAAGAAGAAATCCTCCTATAACAGAACCTCTTCCCCTTCCAAGACCTCCCATGATTGATGCACAGAATCCCTTGACAGTAAGCATAGCACCCTTATCATATTCCATAAGAGAGATAGGGGTAATAGCTATTCCACCGATAGCACCTATTACAGCGCTCAACACAAATGCAGTGGTTATCATTTTTTCAACATCAATACCCATAAGTCCTGCTGCCACAGGATTTATCGCACAGGCCCTCATCGCCTTGCCAAGGATGGTTTTATTAAAGAAGAGATAGATAAAGACAATGCACAGAAAGGTTATACCCATTACCCAGAGCGCCTGTTGCTGGATAATAGCACCTCCTATAACGAGTGGCTCGCCTTCTGTAAATGGACTGTAGCCATAGGGTTCCTTACCAAAGGCAAACATTGCTGCTCCTTTGAGCACAATGGACACAGCAATGGTTATCATTATCATCATAAGGAGATCAGCCTTTTTTACAGGCCTGATAGTGAGTCTTTCTATTAAATACCCAATAATACCAACAGATATAACTGTAAGGATTGCAGATATAATAAACGGTAATTTAATTGACTCAACAAAGAACCACATTAGCAATCCACCTGCAACAACAAACTCTCCCTGGGCAAGATTGATTATTGATGTGGTGTTATAAATGATATTAAAGCCAAGCCCAACAAGGGCGTATACCGCTCCTGTTGTAAGACCTGAAAAGAGAAATTGAAGGAATACAGAAAACACACTATTCTCCCACAATAAAAAGGGGAGGATAACCTCCCCTTTTGTTATTTTAATATCTCCCAGTCACCGTTTTTGACAATCACCATCTCAAAGGCTGTCTCATCAAGGCCACAGTGGTCTTCAGGAGACATATTAAAGATACCACCTGTGCCCGGCCATTTCTTTATATTGTTCTCTATATAATTTCTTATCTTTGCCCTGTCAGGACCGACCTTTTTCAAAGCCTCAACCACCATCATCAGGGCATCATAGGCATGGCCACCAAAGGTACCGGGCTCTGATTTATATCTCCTTTCATAATCCTGTGAATATTTTTTAAGCAATGCCTTCTGTGGATGTTTATCTGGAAGCTTATCCCATACCACAAGCCTTCCAAGTGGTGCTATAACCCCCTCTGCAGCAGGTCCAGCAAGCTCGATGTTCTTCTTACTTCCCCATCCGTGGCTCTGATAGAGGGGAATACCCATCTTCAGGGAATACCAGTTCTTTGTAACTATGACCTGACCAGGTCCAACAGACCAGTTTATTACTGCCTCTGCACCTGATGCCTTAATCTTGGTTAATTGAGTAGTCATGTCAGAGTCCTTGGGTCCATATCTTTCATCGGCAACTATCTGAATCCCATACTGAGGAGCAATCTCAAGGAGTGCCTTTCTTCCAGCATCACCAAAACCTGTGGATATGGTGATTATTCCAATCTTTTTGATCCCCCTTTTCTTCATATGGGCATATATTGCCTTTACAGCGCTGACATCATACTGAGGTGTCTTGAATACCCAGTATCTCTCCTTTACAGGTTGTGTAATACCTGCTCCAGCAGCACAGGAGATTAAAGGTATCTTTGCCTCTGTAACAATAGGGATGAGTGCCATGGACTCACCTGTTGTTGATGGACCTATAATTGCAAGGACCTTATCATTCTCAATCAATTTCTTTGCAGCAAGCACTGCCTGGGTCTCCTCGCTCTTTGAATCCTCAATTATCACCTCAAGGGGATGTCCATTTATACCTCCAGCAGCATTGATCTCTTCCTGAAGCATAAGTACAGTGTTCTTCTCAGGCTCTCCAAGGAAAGAGGCAGCACCTGTGACAGAAAGTATGGCACCTATCCTGTAGGGTTCTGCTGCCTGAAGAACACCTGAAAGCATAAATAAAAAGCACAAAATACATAACATCCCTGTCAGTGGCTTCATGATTTCCTCCCTCAATTTTTATTTTCTGGCAAAAGGCCAGAGACTGTTAATTTTAACAAAATCTGGCTAAAAATTATCCGGGATGCCTCACTGGCAGTTACAGTTTTTACCCGTCATCTTCACAATCCATTGGGGACCTTCCCTTGATAGTTCCACATTACATCCCGACATACTCATGAATGCCCTGAGTCTCTTTGCATCCTGTTCTGAGTCAATAAGCACCTCTATAATCTCATCATCCGGGCAGGAATTTCTAAGGATATCTCTTATCCTTCTGAGTGGCTCATCCTGACTGAGCCCTCTCATATCAAGACGCATAAAGGCCTCCTCCAAGATTTAAGATCATATATTATGTCCTGACTGTTCTGAGATGTACCTGCCGGGATTCCTGTAAATAACGCTCTCTATGAGCTCCTGTGAGATACCTATTGTCTCAAGGATCTCTCTTGCCCTGTTTAATGTATAAAGGCTTCCTCTCAGCCTGCCTTCGCTATTATAACTTACTCCTTCAAGCTCTCCAGCACCTGCTATAGCATCAGATATGGCTATTATTTTATCTGATGGCTTAACAGAAAATACAAGCTTTAATATCTCAGGAGCTATATGGATGCCATCGCAAATCAGTTCCACATAAAGGTCTTTATCCAGAAGCCCAAGGCCCGCAATCCCAGGCTCTCTGTGGTGAATGGTTCTCATGGCATTAAAGAGGTGAGTTATGCCTGTAGCACCAGCAGCCTTTCCCTCAAGGGTCTCTTTATAGGTTGCACCTGAATGACCCATATGAACCTTTATACCAAGGTTTCTGCATTCTTCTATTAACTTCAGGCTTCCTGGAAGCTCTGGTGCTATGGTGATAATCTTTATGATATCCTCATAGCCATCAATCAACCTCTTTAATGCCTCTGGTGATGGTAAAAGAAAATATTCCTTTTTAAGGGCACCTGCATATTCTGGATTAAGAAAGGGGCCTTCAAGATAGGCTCCCAGTATCTTTGCACCTGCTGAACCTTTTCTTATCGCCCTGCTTATGGTATCTAAGGCAACCCTCATCCTGCTCAGCTCATCAGGCATTATCACGGGCAGAAATGCCTCTACACCCATTGAGCCGTAAAGAATAGAGATATTCTCAATTGTCTCCTCTGTGGCATCTGAGATGCTCCATTGTCTGAGTCCATGTATATGAAGGTCAATCATATGCTAAAATAATTTAGCCGAAGTGGCGGAACTGGCAGACGCGCCAGATTCAGGGTCTGGTGGTCGCAAGGCCGTGCGGGTTCGAATCCCGCCTTCGGCACCATAATACTGAATATTAAAATTTACTTAAATGGGGAGCTTTGAGGGGAATAGCCCCTCAAAGCTATTCGCTCGCTTAACCCTGCGGCAAGCCGCAGGGAATACGCTCTCTACCCATTTCATAGGTCCGTAACCCGTGATTTGCTAATATAAAAAGGACAGGCTGTCTCAATGCCTTTACAATGCGACATTCTTTTATTTACCCTGTAACAGAAGGTTTTCACACTAAAGGTAAGCTTAGTAAGGTATAGTAAGCTAATTAATAACATTACATTAAGGTGTCGCAGGTAAAGCCCTTTCAGCATCCTGCCTTTTTTATTTAGGGGTAGTTGTAAATCTTCTGTCCTAACCACTATTATTTACCCGTCATGCATTATCTAATATAATATCCATAAAGTGTATAGATAAAGTGTCCTTCAATAATAAACTCATCAAGACCCCATTCTGATGGCAGTGGCCAGTAGGGTGCTCCATCCATCAGGGCCTTTATAGCTGCATCATCAAGTTCCCTGTAGCCCGATGTCCTTATGAGATCAACCCTTCCAAGACTGCCATCCTTTTTTATTGAGAATCTTATGTAAAGATCTCCATATATTCCTCTCTGAGCTGCAGAAAGGGGATACTGCCAGATGGATTCTATCTTCTCTTTTAATCTATTCATGTATCCCTGATACCTGAATTCCCTTGTATCAAAGGTTATCTCAGGTGGCTTTTCTTTTGCTGCCTCTTTCTTTACCTGCTCTTTAATGACATCCCTGTCAAATAATTTTGCAAGGGATTCTGTACTGGCAGATGGCCCGGAAGTGATAGCCCCTGGAAGTTTAATCAATTCTTCAGGTTTTTTTAGGGTAGAATCCGAAGATTTTCCATCCTTATCAACCCCAGGGGCAGAATAAAGAGAATCCCCTTTTAAGGAAGGCCTGTTGATAATATCTTTATTCTCCTTAGCTGTTTCTTTATAAGGCCTGCGAGGAACAGATGGTGTAGTAATAGCTGGCCTGAAATTCTGAAGCTCCTCTGGAGTAACAACCCTTGCAAACAATGGAGGCTTATCAGGAGGATTCTTTATTGAAAAGGTATAGATCAGGCCTGCGATCATAAAATGAAATACAAAACTCAACAAAAGGAAGAACAAAATTCCCTTCCTTTCCAGGGTAAGATCGTAAAATAAATTATTGGAATTCATATTCACCTGATTGCCAGAGGGAAGCCTTAGATCATGTTTCTGTTCCCTTTTTACTGGCTCATATATTTTATTAAGATTACTCCAGCAAGCTGAGGAAATACCCGGCTATGCTTTTATCCCTATAAATCTCCTGAATAGTTTCACATAGGAATTAAGGCTCTTTTTATCAACTGACTTTCTGAGCCACAATTCCATAGCCACCTCTTGTACCTCAGGTATCCTATGCATGTCTATCAGCTTCTCCACTGCCTTATCATTTCTTAAAAAATATCTCCACAGAAACTTCATAAGAGAAAATCTCCTGAGGTATTTCTCCTTCCAGAGTTTTTTATACCCTGAGGGCTTCTGTTCTATTATAGCCTCTGCTGCCATCTTTCCTGAAGCCATGGCATAGTATATCCCCTCAAAGGTAAGGGGCATTACAAGACCTGCTGCATCTCCAGCGAAGAGAATAGAGGAATTATACTGAAGGACAAAATTCCTTAATGACCAGAGAGGTATCCTGTATCCCCTTAAAGAACCATCTGCGGATAGCCCTCTTTTTCTACAAAAAAGATAAAATCTATCTTTAATATTATCTCCTCCCGCGCTCCCGGTCCCTGCTGATAAGGGGAATACCCAGGAATAAAAACCCGGCGCATGTTCAGAGCCAAACCAGAACTCACACTTATTGTTTTTGACCTCAGAGAACCTCATGCTTAATGTAAAGACACTATTAACTGGTTTGAGTCCGAGGGATGCCCTTGCCCTGGAATTGACACCATCAGAAACTATTGCGTATCTGGAGGTTAATTCAACAGACTCTCCATCATTTCTCCTTAAAAGTACCTTTACAGAAGGAGAGGTCTCAAGGAAACTGACAAACTCTGCCTCAATGAGTCTTGTCCCCTTTGAGACTGCATCACTTCTCAAAAGAGGATCAAACTCAGCCCTGTTCACAATTGATATGTTTCCACCCCTGAGGGTTATGGAAAGCCTCTTTTCAGATGGAGAGATTATCTCTATGGAGTCAACTTGCTTTTTTACAACATCCTCAGGGATCATGAATTCCCTAAAGGCAGGTGAAGGAATACCTCCGCCGCAGGGTTTGCTATTATCAAGACCAGTACCTCCAAAAATCTCACGATTTTTCGGGGACTCCGATTTCCTCTCAATAAGGATTGTATCAATCTTTTGCTCGCTTAGGGTCCTTGCTGCAATAGCACCAGCAGGCCCCCCACCTATTACCATTACATCTGATGATAACTTCACCATGACTCAGAAGCCCGGAGGGAATGGACAGTAAATCTTTGCCCTTTTTAATTCCAGATTTTCCTGATTGCTGTCAGATGTCACTTTTGTAGCAGAATTAATATTCACTTCTGCCTTTTTCTTGAGCTTTTTCTTGAAATAATAGGCTGATATCTTAAAAAATAATCTTCCGACTGAACCAGAGATGGTTCCATCCCTGTTCTCACTCCAGGAATAAACCTTGTCAATGTCATTTACAGCCACGATAAGGTAAATGTTGCCTGGTTTCATTGTCTTGATATCATCCTGGCTCGGTATTGGCAGCCCCTTTGTCTCACCAAACTGGGTATGGGAATGAAAGTCTCCAATTATCTGGAGTTTGTCAAATCTCTCAAGGACATCCTCTATCTTCTTCTGATTCTTGTCACCAAGGATTACACCCTTCAGTCTTCTTGAGGCTGTCTGAAGGCTGAAGGCATGCTCCACTATGAACCTGTCCTCCAGCCTGTAGCCCAGGAGATAACCAAGGCATTCCTTCTTATAGACCTCAGCAGCACTGAGTAGAAGTCCAAGAAATGTGCTTTCAGAAAGATATACCTTCAATTGTTACTTCGCCACTAAGAACTCTTCTTTGGAAGCCTCACTGTAAGTACAGCGCAGGGTGCCCTTCTCAGAACCTGCTCCGCTGTGCTACCAAAAAATACCTTCTCAAGTCCCTTCCTTCCGTGAGTACCTATCACAATCAGGTCTATTTGATTCTTCTCAGCATACTTTACAATCTCCTCATAAGGCACACCCCTTATAACCTCCCTCTGGACATTCATGCCCCTCAGTTCCTCCAGCCCGAACCTCTCAAGCTCCTTTTTTGCAACAGACTCAATCTCGCTGTAAAGCTGGTCAAGGTTCACATGGGGTACATGAAGACCTGATGCCTGATTAATGTCATAGATAACATGGATCAGATAAAGACTGGCATTATACTGCCTTGCGAGCTCCACAGCATAGGGAAGGGCATTCTTTGCACCCTCTGAAAAATCCGTTGGCAATAAAATCTTTTTGACCATATTAAACCTCCCTCAAAAATTTTGCTGCATCCTCAGGCGATGTCTGGAGGATGTAAAAGCCAGAGCCCCATTCAAAACCACCTGTCCTCTGGAGCCTTGGCATAAATTCTATATGCCAGTGAAAGTCATCTCCAAGGGTATGCCAGTGATTCCTCCTTGGAATCCTGTTCGGTGCTGTATGAAGCACATAGTTATAGGGAAGGTCTCCAAAGAGTGCCTTGAGTTTTCTTAAAATCTCTCTCATTATATTACTGAGATCATCAAGCTCTTCTTTTGAGCTTTCCTGGAAGGCGCAGTTGTGCCTCTTTGGCATGAGCCAGACCTCAAAGGGAAACCTTGGTGCAAAGGGACAGAAGGCAATCATATGGGAGGTCTCAAGGACTATCCTTGAGCCCTTTGAAATTTCTTCATGCATTATGTCACAGAATATGCACCTTTCTTTATATCCATAATACTGTTTGGCACCATCAAGCTCTTCCTTGAGCCTCTTCGGGATTATGGGAGTTGCCATGACCGAGGAATGGGGATGGTTAAAATGGGCACCAGCCAGACGACCGTGATTTTTATATATCAGCACATAGCGAAGCCTTGCATCCTTATGAAGGTCATCTATCCTTAATCTATAAGCCTCAATAACCGCCCTTATCTGATCTAATCCGAGTTCTTCAGGGGTCTTATCATGATAGGGAGACTCAATAATTATCTCATTTGCGCCAATACTGTTCATGGCATCATATATTCCCACACCACGTCTTCCAAGCTCACCTTCAACCCTGAGGACAGGATCAGGATTTGGAATAACCTTAACCTTCCACCTTTCTGCCTCGCCAACTGTTACTTCGCCACCAATGGTAAGTATCTCTTTTGTGAATATCTTTTTATCACAGAGAAGACATGCACCTGTTTCCTCAGCAGAGGGTATGTAATAGTAATCAGGTCCTCTTGAATCCTTAAGAACCACAACCCATCTTCCAAGCAACAGGTCCTTTCTCAGTTCATGCATAAAAGTTCCTCTCAAATATTAATTTAAGCCCTTCAAGGACAAGATCTGGCCTCTTATAATTCAACCTTCTAAGATAGGACTCAACCAGAGGGGCCTTCCCACCTGTGGTAATCAGCAACAGGCTCTTACCCAGCTCCCTCTCAAACTCTTCCCTGAGCCTCTCAATCGCTCCTGCTGTACCATATATAATACCAGAATTTATGGCAGAAACAGTCTCCTTCCCGATCGGCCCTGAGGGAACTGAAGGCTCTATCTCAGGAAGCTGAGCGGTCCCAGATGCTAAAGACCTTGCCATCATCTCAATCCCGGGCAGTATCGCCCCACCTATGTAAAAGCCGCCCTCCTCTACAATGGTAAGGGTGGTGGCAGTCCCGACGTCAGCCACAACAAGGGGTTTTTTAAATTCATTATAGGCAGCAGCAGCACCAGCAATCCTGTCCGTGCCTGTTTTTTCAGGCTCGGGTATGGCGAATTTAAGACCTGTATCAAGCCTGTGCTCCATTATAAAAACCCTGTCTGTAAAAGAAAAAGCAGCTTCTTTTATAGCAGCAATTCGCTCAGGAACAACAGAGGAGATTATAATGCCTTTCAGGGGGTCCTTCATGGCAATCATCCTGAGTATGGAGAGACACTCATCTGCACGGGAGATAGAAACTCTCTTCACAGAAAGGCCTTCTTCCGAGAACCTTCCTATCTTTATCGTAGAATTGCCTATGTCAACTGCTACAATGGAAGACATCTCCTGCCTTTATAATCTCAATAGCTCCATCTCTTTCTACAAGGAGATAACCATTGTCATCTACAGCTATTGCCTTACCTTCAACCTGCCTTCCATCTGGTAAGATGCACCTGACCATCCTGCCAAGAGTGGAGCTCAGGGATTGCCACTCACCTATTATATAGCTTTTACCATTGGCAAGGAATTCCTCATAAAGCCTGAAGAATTCTTTTAGTGTCCCTTCAATCAGGAGCTCTCTTGAAAATTCCATTCCTGTAGCCATAAAAAGGCTCGTGGCAATATCCTTTATATCTTCTGGAAGTTCCTCTTTTCTCATATTAACATTTATCCCTATACCAATTATAAAAGAGGCAGAAAGCAGTGTGCTGGAAGCAGAGCTATGTTCTATCCTTGACCCCACAAGGATGCCACCAAGTTTTTTTTCATATAAAAGCATATCATTTGGCCATTTAAGGCTGAGCGGAAGATCTGTAATGGAATGAATAGCCCTCGCACAGGCTATACCAGCAAGCATGGGAAGAACCGCAAACTCAGAAAGCCCTATTTTTGTCTTGTCAGGCCTTACAAGGATGCTCATATAAATATTTCTTCCTGGTGGAGAAAACCACCTCCTGCTGAATCTTCCTCTTCCTGCTGTCTGACTATCAGCAATAACCACAGTACCATGGGGATAACCTTCCTTTGCCAGGTTATCAAGATAGGTATTTGTAGAATCAACAGAGTTTAGATGGATAATCTTAAAATCCATTACATTACTTTAACACAAAACATAACGCGAACAGCCGCCCTTTCTTGCACCTACGAAGTGCAGGGATTTGTTTCGGAGAAAGCCTCTTGACAGTGAACGAATGTTCACTTATAATTAAAATATGAATAAAATCACCAGGGAGAGGCTTGAAATATTATCCAGTTTTTACTGGAAGAATCAAAGGATGCCTTCCTATTCTGAGGTTGCTCAACTTTTTGGCTGGAGGTCTAAAAACTCTGCCTATAAATTCATATCAAGGCTTAAAGAACTCGGGGTTATTAAAATTGATCCAAAAGGCAGGCTCGTTCCTGGCACAATAACAAACCCCTTAAAGATACTCGGTGCTGTTGAGGCAGGATTTCCAAGCCCTGCTGAGGAAGAGCTCATAGATACCCTGTCACTTGATAGATGGCTTATTGAAAACCCGAATTCTACATTCATGCTGAGGGTTACAGGAGACTCAATGGAAGGGGCGGGTATACTCCCAGGGGATATGGTTATAGTGGACAGGTCTTTAACTCCAAAGAATGGAGATATAGTAATAGCAGAGGTTGATGGTCAGTGGACAATGAAGTATCTAAAAATGGAAAAAGATGAAGTATTACTCCTTCCAGCCAACCAGAAATACAAACCAATAAAACCAAAGAAGGAACTCAGGTTCGGGGGCGTTGTTACAGCAGTTATAAGGAAATATAAATGAATGAGCCTTTAACAATCCTCACATGGCCAGGGGCAATCCTTCATGTAGATGCAGATGCCTTTTTTGCCTCCTGCGAGCAGGCAGTTAACCCGGGGCTGAAGGGCAAACCTGTTATCACAGGCCTTGAGCGTGGCATAGTGGCTGCTGCAAGTTATGAGGCAAGGGCAAGAGGAATAAAGAGGGGTATGAGGATAGGTGAGGTTAAAAGGCTCTGCCCCGAAGCGGTGATCCTTCCCTCAGATTATGAGACCTACAGCCTTTTCTCTGTGAGGCTCTTTGAGATATTGAGAAGGTTCTCTCCTCAGGTGGAGGAATATTCTATTGATGAGGCCTTTGTTGATATCACCGGCTTGAGAAGGCTCTATCATTCTTCTTATGAAGAGATTGGTAGAAAAATCCAGGAGGCTGTTCATAAAGAACTTGGCATAACTGTCTCCATCGGTATAAGCCTTACAAAGGTCCTTGCAAAGATTGCATCAAGACACAAAAAACCTGCTGGCCTTACTGCCATACCTGGCAGGGAGATTCATCTTTATCTGAAAGACCTCCCTGTCTCAGAGATATGGGGGGTAGGTCAGAATACCTCAGCCTATCTTGAAAAACTCGGCATAAAGACAGCACTGGAATTTGCAAGAAAGGATGAGTCATTCATAAAAAAATATTTCTCAAAACCCTTTCAGGAGATATGGCATGAGCTCAATGGAAGAAGTGTTTATCCTGTTATTTCCATAAGGAAAGATACCTATAAATCCATAAGCAAGGCAAGGACATTCACTCCTCCATCAGATGATAAGGATTTTATCTATGCCCAGCTATCAAAGAATCTTGAAAATGCCTGTATAAAGGCAAGGAGATATGGACTTTCTGCAAAAGGCCTTATTATATTTTTAAGGACTCAGGATTTTAGAGATGAAGGAATTGAACTAAAGCTTCAGAGACCGAGTGCCTATCCAGCAGAGATACTGCCCTTTCTTAAAGATGGCTTTGAAAGACTTTACAAAAAAGGTGTCCTTTACAGGCAGACAGGTGTTATCCTCTGCGAGCTTCGGGATGAAAGACCCCTGCAACCTGCATTATTTGAAGAACCCCTCAGGATAGAAAAGATGGAAAAACTTTACAGCATCCTCGACAGGCTTTCAGAAAGATTCGGCAAATATATGATAATACATGGCTCAAGTCTCAAGGCCATTGAAAACCCACAACATCTTACGGAAAGAGGAACCCTCCCCTCAAGGAAAAAAGAGCTCATCAGGGGAGAAAATTCAAGGCAGAGGCTCAGGATACCGCTCTGGAAGATAAAGGTATAAAGGCCTTTATAAACTCAGGCCGAATTTTTCAGGACTTGCGAGTCTCCTGTTTTTATCTCAAACTCCTGTATAATCCCGTATTCTCCAAGACTTATAATTATCTGCTGATAATCTTTTGTCTTAGCAGGCAATCTTGAAAGGATATGGCTTCCCGCGGTGAGAATACCTTTAAGGATGCTTCTTAAATTAATGTTCTGCCAGTCTATAATTTTTTTCGGTCTCCCTTAAATTCATCTAAGGACATATCAGCAAAAGACTTAAGCTCTCTCAGATTGCCTTCCATATCTGCAAGGATATTTCTTATCTTTTGAATATTTAAGAGGGTCTTTTTTCAATCATCTACAGGCCTCATCAAAGATCCTTTCAAAAAAGGTGTAAGCTTATTAATAAGCCTGCTATACATATCTGAGTTCACCTCTTTGATAAAAAACTTTTTGATACAAGATAAATAAAAATCGTCGCTTTGTAAAGGCTTTAAGTAGACTGTCCCTTTTCTCTAACGACAATTTGCAGTAAAATATCTCATGTTTCGCATAGACCTCCATGTCCATTCAAAACTGAGTGGAGATTCAGACTCTGAACCAGAAGAGATCATAGAAAGGGCTATAGAGACAGGACTTGATGGCATAGCCTTTACAGAGCACTATTCCTATGAAGCCTCTGAGCCTGTGGAGATGTTCAAAGAAAAATATAAAGGTAAGATATTGATCCTGAGGGGAGTGGAATTTTCCTCAAGGGAAGGACACTGTCTTGTCTTTGGATTCAACACAGACAGACATCTTGACAAATATACGCCAGTTGCAGAACTTCTGGAGATTGTTCAGTCTGCTGGCGGTGTGGTTATACCCTCTCATCCATTCAGGGGTATTAATAGCGTGGGTGATATAATAAAAAATCTAAAAGGACTTTTTGCTATTGAAGGCTTTAATGGTTATAATTTGCATTCCTATAATATAAAAGCTGTAAACCTCGCAGAGGAGCTTGGCATTTCCTTTACAGGTGGCTCTGATGCTCATGAACCCCATGAAGTGGGTCAGTGCTATACAGAATTTCTTGACCCTGTAAAAGAGGAAAACTTTATCACTCTTTTAAAAGAGGGCAGATATAGTGGAAGAGATATAAGAAAGATAAGCAGGATTTAAATCGGACCACTTTGTGCCTTTATTTCTTCATAATATCAATCACGGTTATCTCAGGTGGTGCAAAGACCCTTACAGGTGGACCCCATGTGCCTGCGCCCCTGCTCACATAAAGATAACAACCATTGACCTCTTCAAGACAGCCTGAATCCTTTGGATAATAAATCCTGGTAAGAATACTGAATGGAAATATCTGGCCTTTGTGAGTATGGCCTGAAAGCTGAAGGTCAAAGAGCCCCTTTGCATGCTTGCTCACAACAGGTCTGTGTTTAAGGAATAATATAAAACTTCCCAGGTCAAGCCCCGCGAGGACCCTTTCATCAGGTATGTCTCTTGAAAGTCCATATCTTTTACCAGCAGGGTCATCAACTCCTGCAATGGTAAGATTGAGTTCAGGTAAATAAAGGGCCTCTCCTCTGAGGACCATAAATCCTGCCTTCTCTGTAAATAAAAGTGCCTCTTTAAGGCCTGCGTAAAACTCATGATTCCCTGTAATAGCAAATCTTCCAAAAGGTGCATTGATATCTTTGAATATCCCCGCAATATCTTCCAGCCTGTCTATCTGTCCATCCACAAGATCACCTGTTGATACAAGGATATCAGGCCTGGCTTCCTTCACTTTATCTATTATCCTTTTAAGCCTTCCACCCCTTACAATAAGGCCAATATGGAGGTCAGAGACCTGAACGATCCTGATATTTCTTTTTATCTTTTCTGTTCTTATCTCTACCCCCTCTGTTCTTATATTCAGACCCTCAATATAGCCATAAATGACAAGGGAGAGGGATAAAAAAATGCAAAGATAAAAAGAAAAGGGATGAAGCCCCTGCAGGGATGGAATAAACCTTTTGAAGATTAATATCACTGTATCAGAGGTGATGGAGAAAGAACAGAACAGAAATATAATAGCCATCCAGAGATAACCAAGCCATGACATAAAAACTGCAAAACCCTCAAATCCCTGCCTCTCAGAAAGTCTTATTACAAGAGGGGCAAAGGTCATTGTTAACATAAAGGCAGCGATAATTATTGAAAGACCTGTAGTGACAGGAACAGTATTTCTCAATTTTAAAAAGGCATATACATGCATCCCTCCGTAGAGAGAGAAAAATACAAGGAGGAACAGTATCATCAGAGGACTCCTGAAAGGATTCTCACAATTAGCTCAATCTCATGCTCCTGTATTGTCCTTGCATCAAGGAAGAATCTGTCATCCTTGATCCTACCTATAAGAGGTGGCTCACTATTTCTCAGCCTTTCCTCAAGGGTATTACAGGATATATTAAGCGGTTTTATTGCAACTCCACAGGTCCTGAGCTCTATCTCAGGAAGTGCACCTCCTCCTGCCCTGGAGAAGTCCTCCTCAAGGAAGATAAGGGCCTTTGCATTCCTGAAGGTATCCTTTGCATCCACAGATGGGGATGTAACAGTTACCTTTTTCAATTTCTTCCAACCCTCAAGTCTCTCCAGTTTCTTTATCAATCGCTCAGCCCTTTTTTTAATCTCATTAAATCCCTGAAGTAGCATCCTCAGGGTTGGTATCTGTTCAACGGCATTTTCTTCATCAAGATATTCATAAAGTGTTGCCTCAAGACCTGATAGTGTGAATTTATCCACCCTGATAACCCTTGCTATGGGTGACCTTCTTATTCTCTCAATGTATTCCTCCTTTCCGAGTATTATACCTGCCTGTGGTCCTCCGAGGAGTTTGTCACCACTGAATGTCACAATGTCAACCCCTGCTTTAAGGACCTCCTGCACAGAAGGCTCATCAGGTATGCCATATCTTTTTAAGTCAACAAGACAGCCACTTCCAAGGTCAAATATCACGGGTATGCCGTGTTTTTTCCCGAGACCTACAAGTTCCTCAGCAAATACCTCTTCTACAAACCCTGAGATCCTGAAATTTGACCTGTGTACCTTCATTATCAAGGCGGTATTTTCACTTATAGCCCTCTCATAGTCATAAAGATGGGTTTTATTGGTGGTGCCAACCTCCTTCAATATTGCACCGCTCATTTTCATAACATCAGGCATCCTGAAGGAACCACCTATCTCCACAAGCTCTCCCCTTGATACTATGACCTCCCTGCCTGCAGCAAGGCTATTAAGGATGATAAATACAGCAGCTGCATTATTGTTCACCACAAAGGCATCCTCTGCACCCGTAAGTTCCTTAAGGAGCTTTATCACATGGACATATCTCTTGCCCCGTCTGCCCTCTTTCAGGTCATATTCGAGGTTTGAGTAAGACCTTGCAATATCAAGGATATTCAATGCAGCCTTTGTAGAGAGCAGAGACCTGCCAAGGTTTGTATGAATCACAACTCCTGTGGCATTTATAACGGGTCTGAGGCTGAATCTTGAAGCCCTCTCAAGGCCTTTGTTTATTGATGAGATAAGATAATCTCTGATTTCTTCTTTTTCTTTCAAGAGGCCTTTTTTAATCTCCTCTCTCAGAAGGGAGAGGCTATCTCTTATAACATTTACCACGAGTGCCCTGGGGTACAGGGAAATCCATTTCTCGCCATCCTCACTCTTAAGGATGCTATCAACTGAGGGAAGTTCTCTTAAAAGATTTTCCCTGTCCATAACTTTTACATTTTAACATTTTTTACTGTTATTTATATCAGGGGTAAGGGATGGAGATAACTGAGAAGTTATTGATCTAATCAATCTTTATATTGCATGGAGATTTTGCATGAAGGCAAGTCCTTGCAAAGGAGAAGTTTAAAATTTTATAATTCCTGTAAAAAGGAGAATTCAATCAAATGCCTTCTTTACTGAGATTTCTATCCCTGTCAATTTTTATATTCCTCACCATTTCCTCCCTGATGAGGCTGCTGTTCTTTTATGTCTTTTACAATCCCTCTGATCCCATCCCATTTAATGTGCTATTAAAAAGCTTTTATATAGGAGCTAAATTTGACCTGAGGCTGGGTCTGATCATGCACATCCCTCTTTTGTTTGCCTGGATTAAACCACTCAGCCTGTTTAAGGATAGCAAGGTCAGAAGGTCTTGGCTCCTCTATCTTACCATTACAATGGCATCAATATTCTTGTTTTACATAATTGATTTTGGCCATTTCTCCTATCTCCAGACAAGGCTTGAGGCAGCAACTATAAGATATCTTTACAATCCTATCACATCCCTTGAAATGATATGGCAGACCTATCCTGTAATTCCCGTAGTAGCAGGTCTTCTCTTATTTGGAGGTATTTATTATTTTGGTCTTAAAAGATATGCCCTGCATCTCCATAAGAAAGCAAAAACAGATCATCCCAGACTAAAAAAGCTAATAATTGCAATCCTTACGGTATTTGTTTTTGCTGCTGGGATCTATGGAAAGTTGTCCTATTATCCATTGAGATGGAGCGATGCCTTTTTCTCACCTCATCCCTTTGCCTCCCAGCTCGGTCTCAATCCTGTACTCTATCTGCTTGTTACCTTCCAGCACAAAGAGACTGGTTATGATGTGGAGACCGTAAAAAGATATTATCCCTTTATGGTTGATTATCTCGGGATAAAAGAACCAGACAAAGAAAAACTAAATTTCATCAGAAAAGAAAGACCTGTTATGGATAGATCTCAGAAACCAAATATTGTAATTGTAATCCTTGAATCCCTTGCCGCC
Source organism: Thermodesulfovibrionales bacterium (assembly GCA_041082235.1). Taxonomy (GTDB): domain Bacteria; phylum Nitrospirota; class Thermodesulfovibrionia; order Thermodesulfovibrionales; family CALJEL01; genus CALJEL01. The sequence goes on from JBDOIG010000301.1 coordinate 20,622, forward strand.
CATAAAACCGGTATCTTTGGGAATCCATTAAATCCCACTCCAAATATTGATGCCATTGCAAGAGAATCTCTGCTTTTCAGACAGTTTTATGTCCAGAGCCCCGGGACTGCTCGCTCTGTTTTTACATTTATAACAGGACTTCCTGACCTGGAGCTTCAGAGCACATCCACAAGAAATCCGAGGATTGTAAGTCAGCATACCATTATTAATTCCTTTGAGGGATATGAAAAATTTTATTTCATAGGAGGAAGTGCAAACTGGGCAAATATCAGGGGGCTGCTTCTGCATAATATTCCTGGTCTTCACCTCTATGAAGAAGGCAGTTATAGGTCAGAGAGGGTGGATGTATGGGGTATATCAGACCTTTATCTCTTTGAAGAAGCCCATAATGTATTAAAAGAAGCCCAAAAACCTTTCTTTGCCATAATCCAGACATCTGGAAGCCACAGACCCTATACAATACCTGAAGACAACATGGGGTTCAAGAGCATTGAGATTAAGGATGAGGTTGTAAAAAAGTATGGTTTTGTCTCCTCTGCTGAATTCAATGCCTTCAGGTTCCTTGACCACAACGTAGGATTTTTTATGAAACTTGCAAGGGGGTCAGGATATTTTAAGGATACCATCTTTGTCTTTTTGGGAGACCATGGTCTTCCCGGGATGGCTCCTCACATGATAAAGGCAGAAGAATTACTTGAGATAAATCGGGTTCATGTACCGCTTATTATTTACAGCCCCGGGCTTATCAAAAGCTCTGTAGAGGACAAACTTGCCAATGAGATGGATATCCTTCCAACAGTTGCATCTCTTGCCGGAATATCATACACAAACACAACCATAGGCAGGGATCTGATGGATAAAAGATTTGATGATAAGAGATTTGCCTTCCACATCCTTGACCATGGCACCAATCCCCGTATAGGTCTTCTTGGAAAGGACTTTTATTTTGTAATGAATGTTGATGGCACAAACAAAAGACTCCATCTATGGAAATCAGATAATCCCAGAGATAATGTGATAGCTAAATATCCAGAGGATGCACAGGAGATGGAGTCTATAGCACGGGCAATATTTGAGACAGCAAGGTACATGAGATACCATAATACTGCTAATTCATTAAAAAATAATCCATAAGGGAAGGCTGGAGATTACTGCAGATACTATCCCTCTGTGCAAATATCTATTATTTTTCTCAATTGATTTGCAAATTCAAGCCTTCTGACTGTTTCCCTTATTTCTCTTCTTGATAGCTTTGGTTTCAATGCAGCCAGCATTGCCTCTTTTACTGCATCTATGTCCTTCAGGTCTTTTATTACAATTCCTGCACCCTGCTCTATAACCTCTGATGCCCCATTTACATTTGATGTAATGGTAAAAAGCCCCATTGCAAGCGCCTCAAGTGTAGCATTAGAAAAGGGGTCATAGAGTGTTGGAAGCACAAAGGCATCAGAAATTTGATAAAAAGTAATTACATCCTTTCTCACACCAAAAAAATGAACCCTATCCTTTAATCCCAGTTTTTCAGCCTTTCTGTGAAATTTCTTTTCATTCCTGTCCCTACCAACCACTATCAGTAAAGTATCCCGAGGAAGTCCTTTAAGAGCCAGCATTGCCTTTTCAAGACCCTTTCTCTCATAGCCACTTCCAACAAACAAAAAATAAGACCTGTCTTCAGGAAGATTAAGTTTTCTCAAGAGCTTGTTCCTCTCAGAAAGTCCCTCTTCAAAGGCCTTTGAAAATTCATTCCATTCCACTCCATTGTGTATAACCACTGCCTTTTCTGCTATCTCTGGATAATAATGGCCTATCTCATCCCTGACAAGCTTAGAATTGCAGATTATCCTCTTCAGTCCATTATAATGAAGTGCCCTTCTCTGTATCTCAACCATAGCCCTGTGAAAAGGGTTGAGCAAAAAACTCAGTTTTCTTAAATAAGATGCCTCCTCTGAGCGCCTCTCAAGCCATGCCCTGTGAAGGCCTCCACCAAGCCTTATATGGGTCTGGACCTCTGTATTGTCCATGCCGAGGATACAGTCATAATGAGTTTTTTGCAAAAATTCCTTTACTGATTTATTAAAACTCAGGAGTCTCAGGAGATTATTAAATCTGACCTGAGACAGTGTAATATAACTTACAGACTTTTCTTCAGGCCATTTAGTATTACCTGAGGTGAGTACATGAACCTCATGACCATTATCAGCAAAGGCCTTAATAAGCCTTGCTGTATATTTCTCTGCACCGCCGTAGGGTGTTAATTTGCTCTTTACAATAGCAATCTTCATATGATATATTTTATAAAAACATGAAAAATTTTGTGCAATGATTTTTGATTCAATCCCTGTAATCATGTATCATCATATAATACCTTCGGAGAGTCCCCTTAATGTTACTCCAGAGGTTTTTGAAGAACAACTATCCCTTTTAAAAACGAAGGGCTGGAAAACTCTTGATGGTAATGAGTTTTTATATTTGATGAATAATCCGAGGGAATCAAGAAAAAAATGTGTGCTTCTTACTTTTGATGATGGCTTTGTAGATAATTATATTTATGCTTATCAAGCTCTTAAAAAATATAGAATGAAGGCATTATTATTTGTGGCAACAGACTTTATAACTGATCTCGATATCAAAAGGAAAAAGTTTGATGTTCTTACACATAAAGAAATGTGGAGATGTGCCTTCTCTGACAGAAAGTATGAGGTTATGTGCACATGGAAGGAACTCAAAGAAATGGATGAGGAAGGCTTTTTTGACATTCAGAGTCATGGACATACTCATAAGATACCCGATTTCATAGAAAGGGCTGATTACAGGGCATTAGAAGATGATTTAGTCATGGGAAAGGAATTGTTAATTAAATATCTTGGGAAGGAGCCTCTTCATTTCGCATGGCCCAACGGAGTTTATGACAGTAGGGCAGTTGATATAGCTAAAAACCTTGGATTTAAGGCTATCTATACAACTGAAAGAGGAGAGAATGTAAATGACACGTTACATATTAAAAGAATGGCCATAAAAAATAAAGGCGCAGGATGGCTCAATAAGAAAGTAATTATTTACAGTTCTTCGCTGCTCAGTAAAGCATATAAGAGAATAAGATTTTAATGGAAATTACCCTTATCCAACAAAAGAGTTTATTGGATGTATAAAAAGATTCTTCTAATAAAATTTCGGAACATCGGAGATGTTTTGCTTACAACACCTGTTTTTGAGGTTTTAAAGGAAAACCTTCCTCATTCCTTTATTGCTATCGCAGTAAATAAAGGCACAGAAGCTGTCCTTGAGAACAATCCCCATTTAGACCAGATCATCACCTATGATAGAGATATAAAAAAATTGCCCACATTGAAAAAATATGTAGAAGAGATAAAATTTTTAGAAAAGATTAGAAAGTTAGGCTTTAGTACCACTATAGACCTAACAGGAGGTGACAGGGCAGCAATTATATCATATTTTTCAGGGGCAGGAAAAAGAGTTGGGGTAAAAGCAAAAGGATTCTTAGGGAAAAGGTATCTTTATAATGAAGTGTTTGAAATAGGTGGAAGGCAACATGTAGTGATGCAACACATTGAAGTACTTAAAAGGATGGGTTTAAAAATTGAAAAACCTAAGCTTGTTCTTAATGTTACAGAAGATGAAAAGAAATGGGCAAAACAGTTGATTTTTTCCTCTCCTTGTCATAAGCTTGTCCACATTCATCCTACATCACGTTGGCTGTTTAAATGTTGGAAGGATGAATATATAGCAGAGGTTATAAAATGGTTTATAGGCAATAACTACAGAATCGTTTTGACTGCTTCAGCTGATGAAAGGGAATTAAAAAAGGTTGAATCAATCTTATCATATCTACCTCCATCTCTAATCTATGAACCTTATATTTCTTCTGAGGGACTTTCTTTTTTTCAACACAATACTTTCCAGGATCCACAACGAAATGAGGAATCTCCTCCTATAATCAATCTTGCAGGTAAATTAACACTCCGACAATTAATCACTGTATCCTCTATTTGTGACATCTTTTTTGGTATTGATACAGCTCCAATGCATATAGCAGCTGCTCTTGGGAAACCAGTAATAGCACTTTTTGGTCCAAGTGGTGCCTTTAACTGGGGACCATGGGATAATGAAGCCTTGGGAGAACCCTATCCAGAAAAAAGGGGCATTCAAAAATTTGGTAAGAATATAGTAATCCAGCGAGACTGGAACTGCATTCCTTGTGGACAAGATGGCTGCAAAGGAAGTAAAATAAGCAGATGCCTTTTTGATATAAGACCTGAAGAGGTAATAGAAATCCTCTCTAAAGAATCGAAATGAGATTAAATATTCGCGAAAATTTGCTTTTTTTAATTTTAAAAATCATAAATAGGTATGATAAGAGACAAAGGGATTTGAAATATTTTAACCCAAAAGAAGTTAAAAATATTCTTGTAGTATCATCAACGGCAATTGGCGATACACTTATGTCAACACCTGCAATAAGAGCTATACGAGAAAGGTATCCTCATGCAAAGATAATTGCCCATTTCAATATAAAAAATATGGATCTTTTTGAGAACAATCCACACATTGACGGAATAATTCCATATCAAGGGGGTTGGAAAAAGTTTTTTAAGACAGTAAGAGAAATTAGAAGACACAAATTTGATGTAGCTGTAATTCTTCATGGCAATGAACCACAGGCAACACCAATAGCGTATTTGGGTGGAGCAAGATTTATTGTAAAAATACCATTGCCAAAAAAATTTGCCTTTCTAATCAGCAATAAAAACAACGGATTTGAAAATCCATGGAATCATCATGGTATTGATGTAAGGCTTAAGGCAGCATCTTTTATTGACTGCAAAAATGATAAAAAGGAAATGGTTCTTTTATTGGATAAAGAAGCACTAAATCGCGTAGAAAATTTGCTTGCGAAGCTCAATATTAACGGTAATAAAAAATTGATTGGATTTCAGATAGGTGCAGCAGATAAATATAAGATGTGGTCACCAGATAGATTTATAAAACTTGGTCAAAGGCTTATTGAATTTGATGAAAAAATATTCATTTTAATTCTTGGATCTAAAGATGAAATAAAATTATGCAATAAAGTCAAAAACGGGATAAAATTCAGAGTACTTTCTTTGGCTGGTAAATTATCATTAAAGGAACTTGCTGCTTTAGTAAATAGACTTGATTTATTAGTTACAAATGATACTGGTACTATGCACATTGCGGTCGCACTTAAGAAAAAAACAGTTTCTCTTTTTTGCCCAACTAATTTCTGGGGGGTTGGACCTGCCCAGGATTTACATTTACATAAAGTAATTGCAAAAGAAAAGCCGTGCAATCCTTGCGTAACAAAAAGATGTAAAAATGCATTTTGTATGGATTTAATAGGAGTAGAGGAAGTTTTTGAAGGAGCGATAACATTGATAAATGAGAAATGAGTATAACATAAGAGGAGCATATCATCGATTACTATCAAAAGATTGGTCATATTATCCTTTGTATATAACAAAGAAAGCATTCGTTATTAACTTTTTAAAAAAATTTGGGAAAAATATAGCAATACTTGACATTGGATGTGGTGAAGGGGTTTTCATAGAAGAATTAAAAAAAATAGGTTTTCAAAAAATTATAGGTATTGATAAAAACTATTCTTCAAAGGATGTAATAAGAGGAGATATTATGAATTTACCATTCAGAGATAACTCTTTTGATGTAGCTCTTCTTTTAGATGTGATAGAGCATCTCCCATTTGAATTTCAGAAAAATGGTATAAGAGAAATAAAAAGAGTATTAAAAACTAATGGAATTTTGATTGTTTCAGTCCCTAATTTAGCCCATTTAGCTTCAAGAATAAGATTTCTTTTAAAAGGTAGATTTATTAGAACAGCTTCAGAAGAAAAACATCCCGGGGACAGACCAGTATACGAATTTATAGAACTATTTAAAAATGAGAACTTTAAATTATTATCCCAAAAAGGGGTTTTCCCCACCTTTCCTATAGTTTATAAGCTAATTCAGAAAAAGCCAGCTAATTTTATGTGGCTCTTTAGACTATTAAACATCTTTCCAAATAGGCCAAATTTATGTTTTTTAAATATATTAATTTTTAAAAATGAGAAAAAATGAAAATAGCAATCTATGAATTAGCTACAGGTATCTCAAAAGGCGGCATTCAAAATTTTGCTTTTAATTTAGGGAAAAAATTGGGACAAAATGAACATATGATGGTTCATTTTTATACAGGAAAAGGCAAAGAAGTTTTAAAAATATTTTCTGGGGAAATGAGAATTTTACAATTTCCCTATATTCCTCGTAATAAATTTCCTGACTTTGGTTCTCGGTTTAGAAAATTTATGGAACGGCTTTCTTTTGCTTACTATGCTTTGCCGATTTTAAAAAATTTTAAATATGACTTTTTCTGTATTTTTAAACCTTATGATTTATTAATCGCATGGTATATAAAAAAACTATCTAATTGTAAGGTTATTTTTTTCTCTGGAGGCACAGAGTTTTTCCCGGGTTACAGAAAATTATTAAGAAAAATTGATTATTTATTTGCCTGTAGCGAGTTTAATGCAAAGCAGATAGAAGAGTACACAGGGGTAAAACCTAAAATATTGCCCAACGGCATAGATACTGATATCTTCAAACCTCAGACACCGGATTACAAACTTAAATTAGAATTAAATATTAAAGAAAACGAGATAGTTTTAATTACAGTTTGTAGACTTGTAGGCTTGAAAGGGGTTCAATATAGCATTAAGGCTGCAGAGAAGTTAATTAAGGATGGATATTTAATAAAATACTTAATAATTGGAGACGGGGAAGAAAGGCAGAATTTAGAAAAAATAGTATCTAATCACAATTTAAAAAACAATGTTTTATTTCTCGGAAGTATCAACAATAGCTTGCTACCGCGGTTTTATTCTATATCCGACATAGCTATTTTCCCAAGTATTGGTGCTGAGGCATTTGGAATATCAATTGCTGAAGCTATGGCTTGTGGAATTCCTGTTATCTCAACCACTGTAGGAGGAATTCCCGAGGTCGTTGGGGATGCCGGCATTTTGGTAACTCCTAAAGATGAAAATGCTATTGCCGATATGATAAAATTATTGATCCAGAATTCGTCCCTCAAAAGGGCCTTAGCTATAAAGGGACGGAATAGAGTTATTGAAAATTTTAGCTGGGACAGAGTTATTGATAGATTTCTGCAGCATATCAATGCCTGAAAATGTTCCGATGTTTACAAATCCTGTCCCTGTTCTCCTTAAAAGGAGCGGTTGTAGGTCATGAAAACTGTTGATAAATCTACCATCGGAGGGATTTGCAGAAAAGACTAACAATCCTTAAGAAAGCATAGAAATAAATTTCTTGGGAACTAATATCAGAAGATACAAGACATTTTACAGAAAGTCGGCAGGGTCAAAGGATGCTAAATAATCAATTTTTCAAAAATTTAGACCTCTTAAAAGAAGGTTTGATTTACATTTTAATAATTTTTTTATTTATGGACAAGGGGGAAACGTTAAGAATTATCGGGATATATGTGCCTTTTTTCCTTTTAGTACTGAAGCATATAGTTTTGAAGGAAAAACTTGTTCGTTTAAATAATTCTATATTGATATTATTCTTTTTATTTTGTCTATCCGGCATAATAGCCTCTTTATTTTCACCTTCTTTCTTATATTCCTTACAATGGTTTAAAAGAACATATTTGAAATTGTTTTTAGTAGGTTTGGTTTTTCTTAGTTTCTTTAATACACAAGATAAGTTTTTTAGATTAAAATATCTCTTCATTATTATGACCCTCATCTTTATTATATTTGTTTATCATGATTTTTATACTAATGTTTTAAAATATAATACACATGAGAAATATGTTAGAAAATACATATACCCTCTGGAAATTTTTCTCCCTTTCGTTTTCTATCCTTTTTTTGAGCAAAAATCACAATTTAAGTACATCGGCTTATTAATAATATTAAGTTTCAGCGCAGTAGCTGTTATCTTAACCGGGAACAGGGGAGGATGGATTAGTGTATGTATAAGTCTATTAATTTGCGCATATGGTTATTTATATTTAAGAAAGGTGGAACTAAGAAAATTGATTGTTACTATTTGCTGCGTTTTTGCTGTAATTACTATGTTATTTATCTTCTCTACGCCCTCACATGTAAAAATTAAGTTTGAACAACTTTTAAGTGGGTATACTTCCAATAGACTTGAGATAGTATGGCCTGCTGCAATAGAAAGTTACTTAAATCTATCTCTTACTAATAAGATATTCGGGAATGGACTTGGAAGAATTACATATCTGGAAGATTTCAAAAAATGGTATTTAGAGAGATTTAATAAAGAACCAGTAGAATTTTTTTCACCACATAATTTTTATCTTTCAATTTTATATAAACAAGGCATTTTCGGATTACTGATTTTTTTGAGTTTAGTTTATATTTGCATTAATAAATTGATTAAAATTGCAAAATCCAGTCAACTTTCCATAAATATTAGATTTTTTGGAATATGCATCTTGGCTTCTTTAATTGCGATTCTAATTCATAGTTTTGTTGAGGATACATTATTAGGACAGTGGATTCTAATTATTCCATTGACTATAGCATACATCAATTACACGGAGAATCTTCTAAAAAATGGTGAAAATAATTTATCCTGTTCCTGAATCATTCCCCGATAACAGAGCACGATTCATCCAAATCATTAATACTTGTTATTCGCTCGCTGAAATTGGTTGTAAGGTGTTTTTAATAACAAGCATAAAAAATAAATATCCCATGAAGGAAATATTTAAATTTTATGGATTAAAAGAAATTGACAACTTAAAAATATTACCAATCTTTTCGCGAGAATTAAGTTTGGGAAAAATAAAAATTACAATTAATACACTGTTTAATTTAAATCTCTTGAAAACTATATTATCAAAATTTGATAAATCAAAAGATACGGTAATATATCTAAGACATCTTAAACTTGCTGCTTTCTTAATTAAATTAAGAAAGTTTCATAGATTCCCTATTTTTTTTGAAATCCACGAGATTTTTCATTTAACTACCACAAATAGGAGAAAATTGGAAAAACTCAAGAAAATTGAACAAGAAGTTTATTCAAATTCTGATTGCTTAGTTTGTATAACACAAGCTTTAAAAGCATACCTGATTGACGAGATGAAAATAAAAAACAAGATTTTTGTAATACCGGATGCAGTAAAAAAAGAGTGGTTCAATATTATACCTGAAAGTCCTGAATATATTATCTACTGCGGCAGTTTATACAGCTGGAAAGGTGTAGATGTCCTTATCAAAGCTATGCAGTATTTACCCGAGGAAAAACTTTTAATATTGGGTAGTGGTAAAAATCTTGAAAAATTAAAGGAGCTTTCTAAAACCATAGGGGTTTCGGAAAGGATTATATTTGCAGGAAGCGTTAACCATTCCCATGTTCCTGAATATTTAGCAAAAGCTAAAATAGCTGTTCTACCAAATATAAAAGAAAAAACTTCTTTATTCTCATCACCTCTAAAACTATTTGAATATATGGCTGCGGGGTTACCAATTGTTGCATCTGATTTACCTGTACTTAGAGAAATACTAACAGAGGGAGAGAATGCGCTCTTTTTTGAGGCTGGTAATCCTGTATCTTTAGCTAATGCTATAAAAAAATTTTTGGCTAACCGTGACTTATATGAAAAAGTAAGCATAAATAATAAAAAAACTTCAAATTTATTTAGTTATGAAAAAAGGGCTAAAGATATTTATACAATCATCTGTAGGGAGTTAAAATAAAATGTCACTAAGGGTTCTTCATACGGAGTCCTCCCCTGGATGGGGTGGTCAGGAAAACAGAATTCTTAATGAATGTATTGGTATTCAGAAATTAGGTGTAAAAGCTTATATTTTATGCCAGCCTGAAAGCATACTTGGCAAAAAAGCCAGAGAAGCTGAGATTGAAGTTTTTACCTATCCTTTGAGAAAAAGCTATGATATTAAAGCAATTTACTATACAGCAAGACTTATTAATCAGTTGAAAATAGATGTGGTAAATACCCATAGCGGTAAAGATACATATATTGCAGGAATTGCAGGGAAGCTTATAAAAAGACGTCCTCTTATAGTTAGAACCCGTCATCTTGCCCTACCCATCTCATCTACTTTTTCTTATAAGTACCTTGCAAATATCGTTATAACAGTAAGCGAATATGTAAGAAATTATCTTATCAGTAAAGGTATAAATTCTAAAAAGGTATTTGCAGTTCCAACAGGTATTGAGATTGAAAAATTTAATCCTGACAAAGTAGAAGCCTCTCTAAGAGAAGAGCTGGGACTGAGTGAAGATATACCTTTAATTGGGACTGTAGCAGTTTTAAGAAAGAAAAAAGGGCATCATATTCTTATTGAAGCAGTTCCAGAGGTTTTAAAAGAATTCCCTGAGGCAGTATTTGTTTTTGCAGGGGATGGGCCCCAACGAAAAAATATTGAAGAAAAAATTAAACATTATGGATTATCTCAAAAGATTATTGTGCTCGGTCACAGAAACGACATTCCACAAATCCTCAAATCAATTGATATATTTGTTCTACCAACTCTGCAGGATGCCCTTGGTACATCCTTTATTGAAGCAATGGCAATGGGAAAACCTGTTATTGGGTCAGATGTAGACGGAGTTAAAGAACTAATTGATAATGAAATAAACGGCTATCTTGCTCCTCCAGCAGACCCCATGGCAATTGCTCAAAGAATTATATCACTTTTAAAGGACAAAGAAACGGCCTGCAGGATGGGATTAAAGGGTATAGAAAAGGTTAAAAATAAATATACAATTGAAAATATGTGCAAAGGGATGCTTGAACTATATCTTAAGCATATCAATCGAGACGGTTAATTATCATTACAGTTTCCAATATATAAATTCTTTGCTTTCTGCTTTTATTTTATCATAAACCCCTCTAATGTCAATAATTACATAGGGTCGACTTATTAGTTCCTTATAAAAATCAAGATTAAAACTTTCAATAAAAATACTGTGCTTCACAGCTATAACAACACAGTCATAGGGGCTTTTATCCTTAATATTTTTTACAAGATTAATTTCGTACTCCTTTAAAGCAGTCTCTTCCACCATGGGATCATAGACGTAAATCTTTATTCCAAAATCTTCCAGTTCTTTGCAGAGATTAATAACTTTGCTGTTTCTTAAATCACGGACATTTTCCTTGAAAGTTGCCCCTAAAACTAAAACCTTTGAGTCTTTCACTTTTTTATTTGCCTTTATTAAAATTTTCACTATTTCATGGGCTATGTAAATAGGTATAGATTCATTTACACTTCTACCAGCAAAGATAAGTTCAGGAACATATCCTATCTCTACTGCCTTGCGGGCAAGATAATAGGGATCAACAGGTATGCAATGACCACCTACAAGACCTGGTTCAAAGGGCAAGAAGTTCCATTTCGTACTTGCAGCCTTTAAAACCTCCTTTGTATCAAGTCCAAGTTTATGAAAGATAATGGCAAGTTCATTCATTAAAGCTATATTAATATCCCTCTGAATATTTTCAATGACTTTGGCAGCCTCTGCTGTTTTTATATCTGGGGCTTTATAAACTCCCGCCTTAATTACCTTTCCATAAACTGATGCAATGAGCTCAAGTGTCTGGGGAGTGTCTCCCGATACAATCTTCACAACTTTATCTATGGAATGCTCCTTATCCCCAGGATTTACTCTTTCAGGAGAATAGCCAACCCAAAAATCCCTTTTCCACTTTAGTCCACTCTCTTTCTCTATAACAGGAATACATACCTCCTCTGTTGCTCCAGGATAAACAGTTGATTCAAAAATTACAACCCCATTTTTTGCAATATGCCTTCCTGCAAATTCAGAGGCAGAGACAAGAAAGGATAAATCGGGATTTTTTAACTTATCAACAGGAGTCGGAACAGCTACTATGATAAATTTAAATTTCTCTTTATCTCTTATTTTATCCCTAAATTCAATATTTACCCCTTGCAGATCTATTTTTGATACTTCACCTGTAGAATCATTTCCTTTCTTAAGCTCTTCTATCCTTGTGGAGTTTTTGTCATATCCAATAACCTTAAAATGTTTGGACATGGCAACTGCCAAAGATAAACCTACATACCCAAGCCCAACGATTAAGATCTTTTCTTTACCATGTAAGATATCTCTATAATTTAACATTTCATCCTCTCCAAGACTTTAGCCTGTTTATTAATCATCTTAAATATCCTTTTTCAATTCTGCTGTCTCGTTTACCTTCAAGGATAGCACTAACATTCAAGTCATGCAGATCAAGACATAAAGATTGAATATTGAATATATTAAAACTGTCTTCCATTTTAAAATCTTGGCTCGCATCTTCTTAAATTAAGAATTATTAATTGTAACAAATTGAACTTAAACTCTGCAAATTACAGCATTAAACGGTAATACGCTTAAAAATCTCAAAAAAGTCTCCTTTTTATTTGTTTTTGAATGATATAAATATCACCCAACAGCTGAAAAAAACAAAGAAAGGAAGCTTTCTTGAATATGATAAAACAAAATCTCTTACCATTGAAAGGCTTCGCCCTTCAAACCTCAAAGGGGCTACACCCCTTTGAGGTATTTGATTTTTAAGTAAAGTGCCAGGCTTTGTGTGAGACCTTCCTTTGAGTTCATATTTCTTCCTCTCTTCTTTCAGCAGCCTGTCTATTGTGGAAGCACTGATCCTTAAGAGTTTCTGTTCCTCTTCTCTGTCAATCCTTATCTCCTCAAAGGCCTTAAGCTTTGCTACTGCTTCTGAAAGAATGGGTTTCAATCTCTTGCCACAGCGATAACCATAAATCTGCCATATCTTTATAAGTGGTTTTTAACCGCCTCATAAGGGCTTCCTCTGTGTCTTTTTACCTTCAGCCTTGCATCTGCCCTTAGAACAGTTCCTTGACCTGTATTAACTGTCTTACCGTGATTACTCAGTAGATAAGAGGCATAGGACCTGTTATAACCGGTAAGGGCTGTGAATTCATTAAGAATATTGCCTTTTTCTTTCTTCCTTGCCCTCTGATACCTCTGGGCAATCTCCTTCGTTACTGTTTTTCTTTCTTTCATCGTTAACCCCATCTTCCCGCCTCCATGAATAAATTCTTATTCATATTCATAGAGACTATCTTATATTTCGTTTGGATTTTTTAAATGAGGCAACGATTCGTTTTCATTTAGATTTTTGATGAGGCAATTCGGAGTGTTGCTTTTTTGAATGTAAATTAATATAATTAGAGGAAGCCTATAATTACAAGTAGGCTTTAAACACACACTGGCCATTTTTTAATAAAAATTTTGAAGGCTGTTTAATAGAGAAACGTAGTGCACCTTTTTGATAAAAGAACTAGTGCGTCAATATTGCTTGCTGTCCTTGATTCAGCAACGTTGGCATTCCTTATCTATCTTGCGCTTAATCTTAGAATCTATTTCTTCCCTCTCTTCTTTTCATCTCTACCTATTTTTGCACACACATTAAAAAAATACCTCTGGTTTATTGCTATTTATCTTGCAGTTCTTATTTACGAAGGTGCCTATTCTAAGAGATTCACCTTCTGGGATGAGGTGAGGATGCTATGGAAATCCACCATAATAAGCACAATTGCCATTCTTTTTATACTCTTTGTTACGAAGCAGTCAGAGCAATACTCAAGGGTTGTTATTATAACATGGTCATTCCTCTCTTTTCTGTTTATGCCTGTTATAAGACCGAAGATTAAAACCATTCTCTATAGAACAGGTATCGGCAAAGCAAAACTTCTTGTAATTGGTGCAGGTGAGAATGGCATAAGATTTCTCAGGGCAATAAGGCAGGAACATAATCTTGGATATGAGGTTGCTGGATTTGTGGATGATACTGTAAATAAAGGTGATAGAGAAGGAGTAAGGGTTTTCAGGTTTATAAATGATATTGATAGATATATTGATGCATCAGACATAGATAGTGTTGCAATTACTGCCGATAACAGAGCACAGGAAGAAACCTTAAACATTGTCATCAAAATTCATCATAAGGTTAAAACCATATTTTATGTGCCTGATATCAGAGGAATACCAGTTATTGGGTCAGAGTTAAGACATTTTTTCAATGAGGACATATTTGCCATTGAGATTAAGAATAATCTTGAGAATCCTTTCAACTATATCCTCAAAAGAGGTTTTGACTATACAGTCTCCCTTCTCCTTTTACCATTTGTA
>JBDOIG010000021.1:0-8635 GCA_041082235.1 Thermodesulfovibrionales bacterium
GTCCTTTCAGATAATAGCGTTTACAGAGATACAATTCAGAAAAAGAGACTTTATTCAAAATTTGGTGTGAAGGAATACTGGATAGTAGCACCTGATGATTGCCTGATAGAGGTTTATACTTTAAAGGCTGAAGGAGAGTATCAATTGAAGAAGACCTATCTTTTAGAAGATACTATTGAGTCAGATGTAATTGAGGGCTTAAGGATTGAATTGAGAAATATCTTTGCATGATTTTATACAGGTTTGTTCTCAGACCCCGAACCTCCCAACCTTGACAAGAAAAAATTTTTTATGTTAATTTTTTTTTGCCAATATGGGGCCCTGTTTGGGGTGAAATTTTTATATTATTTAAGGAGGTTTGTTATGAAGTTCTGGAAGTCCCTGTTTCTATTAATTCCTCTTCTTTTTATTTATGCCTGTGGAGGAGTACAGGTAACAAAGTTCAGTCCTCTCCATCAAACACCTAACTATAAGATTGAAGCTGGTAAATTAACTCAGGAACTTGGCGTAAGGGTTGCTATTTTAAAACCACAGGGTGAGATAAGGACAACGAAGATTCAAAGTGTACCATCAGTAGGTGTTATCTCTCTATTATTACGTCCCAAAACGGAGCCAGAGGAAGAATTTAAGCTTAAATTTAGAGATGAATTCAATAATGCCCTTTTAAAATCTATTGAAGCCATTCTCCTTCAAAAAGGATATAATGTTGTAGCTGCCTATGAGAGCTGGGATGCATTGACATATGAAGATAAAAAAAGAATAGATATGTTAATAATACCTGAGTTTAATCTAAAAGAAAGCGGAGTCATAAATCCAATATCCGAAGAAGTTAAAGCTATAGGTGGTTTTGCTGTAGGGAAAGGAAAGGCAGGATATTCAGGAGATGTTCAATTGAAAGGTGATTTAATTGTTACTATCTTAGAACCTATGACAAGGGAAAAGATGTGGATTAAACAACTAACTTTTGAAGGCCCTTCCCAGAAGATAGAGGTTGAGGTGGAGTATGGAGATCAAACTCAAGCGAGTCAAGCATGGAGTTTAGCAAGTGCAAAACTTTATGAGGCAAGAAGCAATTCCTTTACTATAGCAACTGAGGCTATTTATCAGAAATATATTGAGATAGGGAAGGCCTATCTTCCAAGTGGTGAAGAGGCAATTAATCTCGCAAAACAGGCAAGAGAACTTAAGACAATTAAGAGATACTAAAAATAAAAGGCTCAGGGAGCACGTCTTTTAGCGTGCCCCCCCTGAGCCTTTCAGTGCTTTAATCTTACTCTCAATGCTACCCTTATCGCCTCCATCATGCTTGATGGATTTGCAATTCCCTTCCAGGCAATATCATAGGCAGTGCCATGGTCTGGCGAAGTTCTTATTATGGGAAGGCCTATGGTGATGTTTACTGCTCTTTCAAAGGCGATGAGCTTCAGTGGTGCAAGGCCCTGGTCATGATACATGGAGACCACTATGTCAAATTCTCCATGGATTGCCCTGTAAAATATAACATCTGGCGGAATGGGACCGTAGACATCCAGTCCCTGCTCTTTTGCCCTTCTGAGCGCAGGTGCAATAGCCCTTATCTCTTCATCTCCAAAGAGCCCTTCTTCTCCTGCATGGGGATTGAGGCCAGAGACCCCGATTCGCGGTGAAGGAATCCCGAATAATTCTGTTGCCTTTTTGGCAAAGAGTATAGTCTTAAAGACCCTGTCTTCTGTAATCAATGCAGGCACACCCTTTAATGCTACATGAATGGTGGTAAGGAGCACCTTGAGACCTTCAGGGATGCTCAGAAAATCATTAAATTCTATGGGTGGTGCATAAAAGAGCATGGCTACATCATCTGCACCTGTAAGCTCCTTAAGCATCTCTGTATGGCCTGGCCATGTGAACCCAGCCATCTTAAGAGAGGTCTTTGATATTGGTGCTGTAACAATCCCGTGGACAGTCCTTTTCATTGCAAGGTCTGTGGCAAGTTTTATGTATTCCACTGAGGCATAGCCACCTTCCCGTGACGGTATGCATTTTTTGAACTCTTTAAGCAGACCCATATCAATGAAGTAGATAGTTGAGGGATTAAAATCTATGGTGCTGACCTGTTCAGGCCTTATGCAGAGGAGATTTAAATTTTGAGCCTTTAATAATTCTAATGCCTCATCAATAACTACCCTGTCACCAATTATAATTGGTATAAAGTCAGACCTGAGCCTTATGACTGCCTTCAGTGCCACCTCAGGCCCGATGCCTCCAGGGTCTCCTGTGGTTATTGCAAGCTTTTTCATTATCAGTTATTATAATAACCTATGCTGGAACTTAAAGGGGCTCCGCCCCTTTAAAACCCCAAAAAGATTTTTAATTATTTTGATAAAAGGGAGTTTGAGGTACAAAGTCCCTCAAAGGGTAAAGCCCTTTGAAACTAAAGATTAGAGTAGCAGAGTTAGAGCTAAGACTTCCAAGCTTCTGTTAAAGAGGAGCGAACATGGGGAAAGGGATTTTGAGGGATGTCAGCCCTCAAAAACAGTTTGAGATCATTAAAAGGGGTACTGTGGAGATAATCCTTGAAAAGGAGCTCCTTCACAAGCTTGAACGCTCTTATAAAGAAAACAAACCCCTGACTGTAAAGGCAGGTTTTGACCCAACTGCACCGGACATCCATCTTGGCCACACAGTGCTTCTTGAAAAGCTCAGGCAGTTCCAGGAGCTTGGCCACAGGGTGGTGTTTCTTATAGGAGATTTCACTGGCATGATTGGCGATCCCTCTGGAAAGAGTGAGACAAGAAAGCCCCTCACAAGAGAAGAGGTACTTGAGAATGCAAAGACCTATAAGGAGCAGATATTCAAGATACTTGACCCGGAAAAGACAGTGGTTGAGTTTAATTCAAACTGGTTCTCAAAGATGAATGCTGAAGACCTCATCAGGCTTGCCTCCCATTATACTGTTGCAAGGATGCTTGAAAGGGATGATTTCAAAACCAGATTCCACAGTCAGACACCCATAAGCATTCATGAATTCATCTATCCCCTCATACAGGGATATGATTCAGTGGTGCTCAGGGCAGATATTGAGCTTGGTGGTACAGATCAAAAATTCAATCTTGTTGTAGGAAGGGAGCTTCAGAAGGAATATGGCCAGGAACCCCAGGTGATTATCACCATGCCCCTCTTGGAAGGCACTGATGGCGTAAAGAAGATGTCAAAGAGCCTTGGCAATTACATAGGCATAAATGAGGCACCAGAGGATATGTTTGGAAAGCTCATGTCAATAAACGATGAGCTGATGCTCAGGTATTACGAGCTTTTGAGCCATATCTCCAATGAAGAACTTGAGGCATTAAAAAGGGGTATTAAAGAGGGCTCAGTCCATCCCATGGAGGCAAAGGAGAGGCTCAGCCTTGAGATAGTGGAAAGATACCATGGTAGGGAAAAGGCCCTGAAGGCAAAGGAGTATTTTGACAGGGTGATAAGAAAGAAGGATATACCAGAGGATATACCTGTCTATGAGATAAAGGGCGAAGAGGAGCTGTGGCTTCCTAAGGTTCTCAAGGATTCAGGTCTTGTGAAGAGCAGCTCAGAGGCAAGGCGGTTGATAATACAGGGAGCAGTTGAGGTAAATGGAGAGATAATAAGAGATCCAGACCAGAGGCTTCCAAAAGGAGAATATATCATCAGGGTAGGTAAGAGAAGATTTCTGAAGGTGAAATCACAGAATTGAGTATCAATGGGAATTAAGGATATCCCTCAATCTCTTAAGGAGTTCTTCTGGAGAGAGGGGTTTTGATATAAGATTTATCTTATCCTGAGATAGCCCTTTCTTTATAAGAATATCATCTGTGTAGCCGCTCATGAAAAGCACCTTGACATTATCTCTTATTTTTTTAATCTCTTCCCAGGCGTCAAGACCATTCATGCCAGGCATCATTACATCAAAGAGCAGTAGTGAAATCTCGTCCTTATGAGAACTGAATTTTTCAACTGCCTCTCTCCCATCCTTTGCCTCTATTATCCTGTAACCAAATCTTGTGAGTATCTCTCTTAAGGCATTCATAACCTCTTCAGAATCCTCTGCAACAAGGATGACCTCTCCTTTACCGCAAGGTATCTCCTTTGCCTCTGTCTGGGTTTCATTCTTTTCTTCTTCTGTCAGGGGAAGGTATATGCTGAAGGTAGTTCCTTTCCCTGGAGAGCTTTCCACATTTATATATCCATCATGCTGTTTTACTATCCCGTAGACTATTGCAAGACCAAGGCCCGTACCCTTGCCGAAGGGCTTTGTGGTGAAATAGGGTTCAAAGATCTTTGAAAGGGTTATTTCATCCATGCCCATACCAGTATCAGAAAATCTTATCAGCCCATAGCTACCCGGTTTTCCATAACCATGTTTTTTGATAAAGTCTTCATCTATTTGAAGGGTTGATGTCATTATCTCAATAGTGCCTCCATCTGGCAAGGCATCCCTTGCATTTGTTGCAAGGTTCATGAGGACCTGTTCTATCTGTCCTGGGTCAGCCATAATTATCACTGGCTTTTCTGAAAGTATGGTCTTTAATTTTATATCCTCTCCTATTATCCTTTTTAAAATCTTTTCAAAGCCCTTTATGAGCTCATTTAATTCAATGGTCTCAAATCTAACAGGCTGCTTTCTGCTGAATGTTAATAAGCCCCTTGTGAGATGGGTTGCCCGTTCTGCTGCCTTTAATATCTCCCTGATATAGGATTTGTTAGGATTATCCTCTTTCAGGTTCATATCAATAAGACTGCCGAAGCCAATTATGGCATTGAGCATGTTATTGAAATCATGGGCAATGCCTCCAGCAAGCTGGCCTATTGCCTCCATCTTCTGAGCATGATAGAGCTGGGATTCAAGTCTTTTGTATTCTGTGATATCCCTTGATATGGAAAGTATGCCAATTGTCTCACCTGCTGGATTTCTTAATGGCATATACCGTCCCTCTATGTAATGAACCTCTCCCTTTAAATCCCTTATCTTGAGATGAAGGTATTCTGTGGTTCTTTGATTAAATACCCTCTGGATAGTTCTTGCAAAATCTTCGCGATGTTCAGGTTCTATCATCGGGATTATAGACCTTCCAAGGACTTCTTCTGGTGAGGATGCCTTAATTATCTGAAGTCCTGCTGGATTTATATCTATGAGTCTTCCCTCCGTGTCAATGACCTTTAAGCAATCAGGTAAAGTATTAATCATTGCCCTCAGTCTTTCTTCGTGATTTTCAATCTCCCTTAAGAGCTGTTCAATCCTTCTGAAATTCAGGGCATTCTGTATTGCAACAGCAAGGACATTGGAAAGGGAGATTAAAAGGCCTGTTTCATTTTCGGGTGGTTTCATTTTAGGCGGTAGATAAAAGCAGATCACTCCAATCAGGTTATCACCTGCCTTAAGGGGAAGCACTATATGGCCATGCTCAACCATACCAGGATAATTTCTGGTGTGTCTTTTATCATTAATGGCACTTTCAGATATTATTACCTCTCCTTTTATGGCACAAAGACCGCAGAGACAGTCACCAAGGGGCACATTTGCTTCAAGCCTTGCAAAATCCTCTGTAAAGCCCCTGTGGCAGAAGAGCTTGAGCATATCCATACCATCCATTTTCTCTTTTAAGAAAATGGCACCTTTTCTTTCTATACTCAAGTCTTCAAGTCTTAATATGGTATCAAGGCCACTCAAGCAGACATCTTCAAGGGAAAGAGATTTATTCACCGTCTCTGAGAAGGCCTTTATTATCTCAAGTTGCTCTGTCTGCCTTAGGTTTTCATTAAATGTAGTCTTAAGGGAGCTTGCCATTGAGTTGATTGAGTCTGCCAGTTCCTTTATCTCACATGAGGAAGTTACCCGGGCCTTAATATCAAAGTCTCCCTGGGCTATCTGCTGGGTTGCATCTTTTAAACTGAGAATAGGGTCAACTATTCTCCTTTTTGTATAGACCAGAACAGCTATGAATAAACCAGAAAGAAACAAAAAGAGATATAACCTCTGCCTGTCATGTGCCTTTATGTCATCCTTATAGTGGGATTCAAGAGAGGTGACAAGGCCTTCAATCTCAGAGAGTCTTTCCCTGATTACACCGTGGCAGATATTGCAGGACTCAGACCTTTTTTTATAAGGAAGGCTTATTATTTTAAGGAGGGCTGGTTTCTGTTCTTTCTGCCAGAGCTCAATAAGCTCATCAAGTCTTTTTATGAATTCCCTGTTGTGCTCAGGTATCGGTCCCAATCCCTTTGAGGGATTTCCATACTTCAGGTCATGGAGTGCCTCCTCATATTGGTTCATAATATTGGTTATTCCTTCTATATAGCCTTTCTTCTCAGAGGGTTCTTTTATATTAATCACGTGCATCATCCTGTAGGAGATATTCCTGAGGAGCATCCTCTGCCTTCCAGCTATGTTTATCCTGAGGGCCTCATCTTCTGTGTGATGAACAAAGTGATAGGAGATGTAGAGATAGGCTGAAAAGAACAGAAGTAGTATCAGGCCAATGAGCCCGAATCTTGCAAGAAGTGATTTCATCCTATCCTTTCCTCGCTATCCCTGCAATGGCAACAGAATTCAGTGTTTTTATTTTCTTTATATATAATTCGGCATCTTCAAGGACTTTCTTAAATTCCTCAAGGCTGAACATACCACCTTCAGGATGTCTGGTTGCAAACCTTACAGGAAGGCTCTCAAGAAAGGGTCTTAAGGGTTCTTCAAAAAAGAAATCTCCAGAGGGTTTAAGGACCCTTGAGGCCTCCTTGATTCCCTTTTTCCAGTCTTCAAGGTGGTGGATAACACCTATGGAAAAGACTGCATCAAAGGTCTGGTCTGGAAAATCAAGTGCCATGGCATCACCATATCTAAATTCAATTTTTTCTTTTAATTCAGCACTTAGAAGCCTCCTGGCCTTCTCAATATTTTTCTGGTCTATGTCAATGGCAATAAGCTTTTCAGGCTTGAATATTTTAAAAATAGCAATGGCACCAGTGCCCCTTCCAGAGCCTATCTCAAGGCAGAGATTGTAAATTCTACCATCAGACATCCTCTTAAACACGGGTATCTCAAAGACCTTCTGAAGAAATGACCTCAGGGGATTCATGACAATGAGCCTTTCAATGAGGTTGAGTTCCATAAGGAAAGTATAGCATTTCTTATATAAAGCCAGTACTCTGTGATTTACCTAAGACCTCAGACAGAAGAGGTCAGAAAGAGGACTTCTTAGTGCGTGACACCATGGATGCCTTTCGCGATAACAGGAAAGAGGGGGTGCAGAACTCCTCACCCATTAGCATTAATGTGTTAAAATAAATATATCTTTTTGAAGGACTTTGTCCTTCAAAAATTTAATGGAAAATTTTTATTCAAATTTTTTAAAGGAGCGAAGCTCCTTTTGAAAGAGCCTGAGATAACAGAAGATCTGATTCGTGAGCATGGTTTAACCGAGGAAGAGTATCAGAAGATACTTGAGATCCTCGGCAGAACTCCCACATTTACTGAACTGGGCATATTCTCGGTAATGTGGTCAGAGCACTGCTCCTATAAAAGCTCAAGACTCCATTTCAGGCACTTCCCAACTCAGGCTCCTTGGGTAATTCAGGGCCCAGGTGAAAATGCAGGTGTAATAGATATTGGTGATGGTCTTGCTGCAGTCTTTAAGATGGAATCCCATAACCACCCTTCTTATATAGAACCATACCAGGGTGCTGCAACAGGAGTTGGAGGAATTCTCAGGGATATATTCACCATGGGTGCAAGACCTGTTGCAAGCCTTAATTCCCTGAGATTTGGGGACCCGAAAGATCCCTATCAAAAACATCTCTTCCATGGTGTGGTTGGTGGCATTGCTGGCTATGGTAACTGCATAGGTGTTCCCACTGTTGGTGGTGAGATATACTTTCATCCCTGTTACAATGGCAATATCCTTGTAAATGTCTTCAATCTCGGCATTGCCAAAAAAGACAGGATATTCCGTGGAAGGGCAGAGGGGATTGGTAATCCTGTTATCTATGTTGGTTCAAAGACAGGCAGAGACGGTATCCATGGTGTAACCATGGCATCTGAGGAATTCACTGATGATGCCCAGCAGAAAAAACCGAATGTTCAGGTCGGGGACCCTTTTACAGAGAAGCTCCTCCTTGAGGCCTGTCTTGAGGCAATGTCAAAGGACCTCATTGCTGGAATTCAGGATATGGGTGGTGCAGGACTTACTTCTTCGTCATCTGAGATGGCTGGAAGGGCAGGCACTGGCATAGAGCTTGAGCTTGAAAAGGTGCCCCTGAGGGAAGAGGGTATGATACCCTATGAAATAATGCTCAGTGAGAGTCAGGAGAGGATGCTCATAGTTGCAAAGGCAGGCAGGGAAAAGGAGCTACTGGATATATTTAAAAAATGGGATCTTGATGCTGTTGTTATCGGCAGGGTCACTGGTGATGGTATGCTCAGGGTAAAGTGGCATGATAAGGTAGTGGCTGAGATACCAGCGAAAAAGATATCTGATGAGGCACCAAGATATGGCAGACCCCAGAGAAGGCCAGCCTGGCAGGATGAACTCCAGAGTCTTGAACTCAAGGATATCCCAATTCCAGATGATTTTAATTCTGTGCTTCTCAAGCTCCTCTCATCTCCGAATATTGCCTCAAAAGAGCTTGT
>JBDOIG010000024.1:0-1608 GCA_041082235.1 Thermodesulfovibrionales bacterium
TAAAGATACATCTCCGCAAAAGAAAGAAAGAGGAATGGATAAATGATATTAATGCCTATGCAGATAGGATGGAAGGGTATTCAGGTGCGGATATTGAATCTATTATAATAGAGCTTATTGAAAGGGCATTCATATCCAAGATAGAAAAAAGGTCCTTTAACCTTAAAGAGGAGATAGATAAAGTGCTTGGTGAATTTCAACCCATGGCTAAGACCATGCAGAATAAGATAAAAGAAATGAAAGAAAAGTTTAAAGAATTAAATGCAAGACAGGCAAATTAAGGAGGACTATCTATGGGAGCTTTTGAATTTTCAAAGGAGATTGCCAATATTGCAGAAGAGTTAAGCACAGAATTTGAGCAAAGGTGCAAAGAAGACCCCTTCCCCTTTGCTGTAGAGGTAATAAAAAGAATAAAAGGCACAGACGATAATGAAGCAAAAGAAATATTGAGGCAGATGCTGGAGGGTATCAAAGCATACAGGTCTATGGCAAGGAGTCTAAAGCTCTCAGAACTGACTTCAGGAAAGATTAAACAGGAAGACCTTAATGAAATTGAGGGAGATATAAAGATGCTTGAAGATAAGCTCATCAGAGAGGAGGATTAAATATGGCTGAAGAAGAGCGTCTTGAAGAATTAAAACCCTACGAGCTTATATACAGTCTTGCCTATATGAGGGCACAGGAGGCAGGTCTTCTGGGAGATATAGAACTCTCCCCATCTGAAATAGGCACCCTTGGTGCAATGTCTTCTGACATCCATGAAACCCTCCTTAAAAAAGAAAAGAAGGAAATAACCTCTGAAGAAGCAAGACAGGAAGTCAATAGTGCGATTAAAACAACTATAGGTGTTTTTATCTCTAATCTCTATGATAAAGTAACAGAACCAATTGCACAGAAGATTAAGGAAAGAATACCTGTTATTAGCGTGGTAGTGGACTCAGTGAGAACATTTGTAAAAGAAAAGGTTATCAAGAAGGGTGTAGAGGTGGTGGAACAGGCCTATAACTGGGTGAAAAATAAAATTAAGGCACTTTTTTCTTAAGAAAAGAGGTTCGAAGGTTTCATGGAAGAGACAGGGCTTGTTATAAAGGTTGAGGGTAACAGGGCATTTGTGGCTGTGGAGAGAAAATCTGCCTGTGAGGGCTGCCCTGCAAGTAGTATATGTAAACCAGGCGAGGAAGGCTCTATTATTGAGGCAATAAATGAGGCTGGTGCAAAGATCGGTGACAGGGTAAATGTATCCTTAAAGGCCTTCTCTTACCTGAAAGGCTCAATCATTGTATATGGGATACCCACCATATGCCTGATAGCAGGTGCAATTATAGGAAAGGAGATTCTTAAAAACTTTATAAGCCTTGACCCTGAGCTCCTCAGTGCCATAGTTGGCCTTGGAGCCTTCGGAATCTCTTTTCTAATTGTAAAACTTCTTTTTAAAAGGATGGAAAAGAAAAAAGAATATATCCCTGTGGTGGAGCGTGTACTTTCCTGAACTAAAGCCTGCTTTTTCCATCCCGAAGGTGGATTTGGTCTCATTGACTTCAAAAGGATTTATTGTTATCCTAAATTAATGTTTGAGACCTTAAATCACTTATTGCTATATCCCCAATC
>JBDOIG010000034.1:0-11816 GCA_041082235.1 Thermodesulfovibrionales bacterium
ATCTCTATGCCTGCGGATTTGATAAGGGGTGTGCCTGCCTCGAGGAGCTCAAAATATCTTCCTGCCTTTCTGGCTATCTCCATAGCCCTCTCAGCATTTATGAGGTCTATGGCAAGCTGAAGAAGGGGCATATTTAATAATATCATATCCTGCTATAATTTAATCAGTATGGGTAGATGCAGGCTCTGTAGCACAGTCTCAACTTCTATATCAGAGGAGCTTTCAGTCTGCCTGAACTGTATAAGGAATAATCCAGCAGCACTCCACCTGTCAATGGAGGCCCACAAGAGAAGTAGAAGAAGATTCGGTCTCCCGGAATCTCCACCAAAAGACCCTGAGGGCATAACCTGCAATCTCTGTGTGAATGAATGCAGGATACCTGAAGGCCGGCTCGGTTATTGCGGATTGAGAAAAAATGAAAGAGGTAAACTCACAGGTGTAACAAAGTATCAGGGAAAGCTCTCATGGTATCATGATCCCCTTCCAACAAACTGTGTTGGAGACTGGGTGTGCCCTGGTGGCACTGGTTCAGGTTATCCCAGGTATGCCCACTCAAGAGGTCCTGAATATGGATTTAATAACCTTGCTGTCTTTTTTCATGCCTGTTCTTTTAATTGCCTCTACTGTCAGAACTGGCATTTCAGGGAAGAGACATTAATGCCTGAGACAAGGTCAGTAGAAGAACTGGTTTCAGCGATTAATTCAAGGACATCTTGCATATGTTATTTTGGAGGTGACCCAGCACCACAGCTGCCCTTTGCCATAAATGCCTCAAGACAGGCAATTGAAAAAAATAAAGAAAGGATATTAAGAATATGCTTTGAGACAAATGGCTCAATGAATAAAGGTCTTCTTGAGGCCATGATTGACCTCTGCCTTCAGTCAGGTGGTTGCATAAAATTTGACCTCAAGGCATGGGATGAAAACCTCCATATTGCATTAACAGGTGTTACAAATAAAAGGACACTTGAAAATTTTAAAGAGGCATCAGAGTATATTTACCTAAGACCAGAGCCACCCCTTTTGATTGCAAGCACACTCCTTGTGCCAGGTTATATAGATGATGAGGAGATAAGGGGAATCTCTAAATTCATTGCATGCTTGAATCCAGAAATACCCTACAGCCTCCTTGCCTTTTATCCCCATTTTTATATGAAAGACCTTCCACTTGTAAAAAAAGAAGATGCCCTGAGTTTTTTAAAGATAGCTCAGGAGCAGGGTTTAAAGAATGTGAGACTCGGGAACATTCATTTACTTGTCTGAATTCATCATGCCAGTATGACAGAGCACAAAGTCATATCTGAGTGGGTCTTCAGGATCAAGCTTCTTCAAGGCACTGGTTATCTCCCTTGCCATCTTCATATCAGGTGTCCTTCTTCTGGTTAATCCCAATCTCATACTGGTCCTTGCTATATGGACATCAAGGGGAATTATCAATTTATTTTTAGGAATGCCTTTCCATATCCCGAGGTCTATCTCATCCTTCCTCACCATCCACCTTAAAAAGAGGTTGAGTCTTTTGCAGGCGCTTCCACCTGATGGAAAGGGAAAGAGCTGTCTTAAACCTTTTGTATTTTTTACAAGGCCCAGACAGTATCTTGAAAATCCCTCAATTGCATTGAAGGTATCTTCATCCTCAGGCCTGTAAAACCTGCAGAAGGCATCTTCAATGCTATTATGTTTTTGAAGCAATAAGCTCATGAGGCTTATGAGTTTAATGATGTCTTCTTGCTTCTGAAATCTATAATAAAGACCTTCAAAAAGCCTTCTCTGCCCTGATGGTTTAAAATTAAGGAGAAAATCATAGGGACTTTTCCCCATCCTGGTTAATATCCTTTCCACCACTGGTTTAAAGAGCTCAACCCTGCCGTAAGCAAATAGTGCTGCAATAAATCCAGCAACCTCAATATCCTCTTTGTCCTTATACCTGTGAGGGAATTCTACAGGGTCATTGAGGAGCCTCTTTGAATAATCAAAGCCCTGACAGGTCTTTTTTATAAAGGAATCAACAAGATTGAGGTCCATAAATGAGTATAAAACTTGACATTTATGGAGTCAATGTTTTTTAATAATATATCAATTCACTTCCAGCTATTGATAAAACGGGCTGTTTAGTAGTTAATTATTTTTGAAGGAGGTTTCAGTGTACGCAATAGTAGAGACAGGAGGACATCAGTTCAGGGTCTCTCCCAATATGACCATAAAGGTAGAGAAACTGGATGCTGAGAAGTCTCAGGAGGTTACCATTGATAAGGTCCTTGCCATATCAAAGGACAATGGCGAGGTAATCCTCGGTAAACCTTATGTAGATGGTGCCTCTGTAAAGGCAGAGGTAATTGATACAAAAAAGGACAAAAAGATACTCGTATTCAAAAAGATACCAAGGAAA
Organism: Thermodesulfovibrionales bacterium; assembly: GCA_041082235.1. Taxonomy (GTDB): domain Bacteria; phylum Nitrospirota; class Thermodesulfovibrionia; order Thermodesulfovibrionales; family CALJEL01; genus CALJEL01. Next base: position 2,390 of record JBDOIG010000034.1, read on the forward strand.
TATCACAAAAAATTGAGAGGACACAGACAGCCCTATACACTTATTAAGATAAAGGAGATAATAGGAGGTTAATCCATGGCACATAAAAAGGGAGTTGGAAGCACAAGAAACGGTCGTGACAGCCAGGCAAAGAGGCTTGGTGTTAAGATATTTGGTGGCCAGATGGTTAAGGCTGGCAATATAATTGTCAGACAGAGGGGAACAAGGTTCCACCCAGGTCTTAATGTTGGCAGGGGTGGAGATGACACGCTCTTTGCACTGATAGATGGTATTGTTAAGTTTGAGCGCAAGGATAGAGAGAGACTCAAGGTCAGCGTGTATCCATTGCCTGCAGCAAATTAATTTTTATGGGCTCAGCAATAAAATTCCTTTGAAGAAAGAGACAGGTGGGAAGGTGACGGGGAATTGAAAGGGTATTCCCTATCCCCTTGCCTCTCCTGTTCCATTAAATCAGAAAATCCTCTCAAGATTGGGCTGGCTCCTTATTGAAGCACTGAAAAATTGCACAGGCTATGCTGTCTATATAGAACTTGATTATTATATCTCAGAAGATACAGTAGTGAGACCTGATGCCTTGATCTTCTGTGGTGAGCCAGGCAATAGACTTACTGAAAGGCCTGAAATGGTTTTTGAGATAATTTCAGAATCTTCAAAGAAGATAGATGAGATAATAAAATTTGATCTTTATGAAGCCTGCCAGATTCCTTATTATGTCCTTATCTATCCCAATGAACAGAGGGTAAAGGTATTCGTGTTAGAAGAAAAGGGATATCTCCAGAAGGAGTCAGAGTTAAGCCAGGGTTTTTAAATAAAGGGTTGTAATATCTTGATTGATTTTAAAAAGTTGTGGGATAGAGAATAAAACCCGTTTTCCCCTATTATCAATAGGTGCCCCAGAAACGACTTATCCATCATCCAGATCAGGTTGTATAATATTCCATATGGAAGAGACACATGAAGAAGCAGACGAGATAAAAGACCTCATCAAAGAATATGGCCTTGAAGAGGATGAGGAATATGTGATCATCAATCTCAAAAACAGCCGTGGGAAAACAAGAAGGATATATCTTCTTAAAAGACGCTATATGAGGGTTGTCAAACCTGATGGTAGCTTTGAAGATTATCCTTTAAGAGATATAGTAGAGGCAATACTCAGGTATCCCCATTTAAGATTGAGCGAATCTCTTCTTAAAAGACATGATTAAAATCATAACCTCTTTTCATCTTCGGTGGTTATTATTTCTTATGCCTAAATGTCCTTTTTGTAATAGCACTTTTGACAAGAGGGGCATCTTGAAAGATGGATGGCTTTGTGAATGTGGAGAGTGGATACCAGCAGGTTTTGAGATAAGAGATGAAGAAAACTGCGAAGACTGTCCTGTCCTTTACTGCCCGCAGAGGAAGAAGCCAGATCATCTGATAAAATCTCGGATCAGGGTTTCCCCTTGAAACCAGGACATCCTTCCGAGCCTTTACAGGGTGCCTTTTTTCTTAAGAGGCAATCTTTGTTAAAACAGATGGAGGGCCCTTCAGCCTTTTTCTTGTTATCTTTATTTTTTAAAACCTTTGTCTTCAAAGAGCCTTACCTTCACGCTTCTTGCATGGGCCTCAAGGCCTTCAACCTCTGCAATGGTCTCAACAAAAGGAGCAAGCCTTCTGAACCCCTTTTCTGAGAATTCAATAAGGCTTGATCTTTTTATAAAATCATAAACCCCAAGTGGTGATGAGAACCTTGCCGTGCCTCCTGTTGGAAGGGTATGATTCGGTCCTGCTATATAATCACCAAGGGGTTCTGGTGTCCATTTCCCGAGGAATATGGCACCGGCATTTCTTATATAAGGAAGTAATGTTCTGGGTTTTTTTACCATTAATTCAAGATGTTCAGGTGCAATCCTGCTTGCAATGTCTGCTGCCTCCTTGAGATCTTTTGTAATAATAATTGCACCATAATTACTGAGAGAGCTCAGGGCAATATCCTTTCTTTTCAGTTCCTGTAGCTGTCTGTCTATCTCGGTCTTTACCTTCTCTGCAAGCCCTAAGGAGTCAGTTATCACCACTGCAGAGGCATTCTCATCATGCTCTGCCTGGCTTAAGAGGTCTGCAGCAACAAATTGTGGTCTTGCTGACCTGTCTGCTATTATGAGGACCTCACTTGGGCCTGCTATCATATCAATATCAACAATGCCAAAGACAGCCTTCTTTGCAAGGGCAACATAGATATTTCCAGGTCCAACAATCTTATCAACCCTTTTTATTGTCTCTGTTCCAAAGGCAAGGGCACCTACTGCCTGTGCACCACCAATTGAATAGACCTCCTTTATCCCCAGCATCTCTATAGCTGCCATCACATAGGGATTGATTATTCCATAAGGTGTGGGAGTAACAACTGCTATTTCCTTTACTCCAGCTACCTGTGCTGGTATTACATTCATAAGGACAGTGGAAGGATAAGCTGCCCTTCCTCCTGGGACATAAACACCAACCCTTTCAAGGGGTCTTATTATCTGCCCAAGAAGAATACCACCTTCTTTGTATGACCATGACCTCTCCTTCTGCTTTTCATGGAATCTCCTTATCCTCTTTGCAGCAAGTTCAAGTGTCTTAAGCACAGGCCTTTCCACTTTATTTGCAGCCTCTTTTATCTTTTTCATTGGAAGAAGTGGTGTCTTTAATTCTATCCTGTCAAATTTTTTTGTATATTCAAGGAGGGCTCTGTCGCTATTGTTTTTTACATCCATTAATATTGAATTCACAGATCTTACAATTTCCTCAGATGGCTCAAGCAGCCTTGTGGTAAGCCTTGAGATAAAATCTTCAATCCCTGACCTGTCTTTAAGTATCCTCAACTGTTACCTCGCCACTACTATGTATTACCTCGGTCTCAGTCTTGATACCTGCTCAACATCCTTATCTCCCCTTCCTGAGAGATTGACAATAATAATCCTGTCTTTACCAAGCTCTGGAGCACGCTTTACTGCCTCTGCGATTGCATGGGCTGACTCAAGGGCAGGTATTATGCCCTCTGTGCTTGAGAGGAGCTCAAAGGCATCAAGGGCCTCTTCATCAAGGGCATAGGCATACTGAACCCTCCCGAGTTCTTTTAAATAGGCATGCTCAGGACCAACAGAGGCATAATCAAGACCTGCTGACACAGAGTGGGTATCAAGGATATTTCCATCCTTGTCCTGAAGTAGATAGCTCTTTGCTCCCTGGAAGACACCCACACTGCCGCCAGCAAACCTTGCTGCATGTAGCCCTGTCTCTATGCCCTTTCCGCCTGCCTCCACACCTATCATCTTCACATTGTCTTTGAGAAAGGCATAGAAAAGTCCCATGGCATTGCTTCCACCACCCACGCAGGCAATAAGCATGTCTGGAAGACGACCTTCTGCCAGGAGTATCTGCCTTTTTGCCTCTCTGCCAATTACAGACTGGAAATACTTCACAAGCTCAGGATATGGATAGGGACCGAATACTGTTCCAAGCACATAATGGGTGTTTCTTACATTTGTTGTCCAGTCCCTCAGTGCCTCATTTATAGCATCCTTCAATGTCCTTGAACCAGAGGAGACCTCTCTTACCTCAGCTCCGAGGAGCTTCATCCTGAATACATTCAGTGCCTGTCGTTTCATGTCCTCGGAGCCCATGTATATGGTACATTTGAGCCCGAGGAGTGCTGCACCTGTTGCAGTTGCAACACCATGCTGTCCTGCACCTGTCTCAGCAATGACCCTTTCCTTACCTGAGAGCTTTGCAATAAGCGCCTGGCCAATGGCATTATTTATCTTATGGGCACCTGTATGGCACAGGTCTTCTCTTTTAAGATATATCCTTGCACCACCAAGTCTTTCTGTAAGATTCCTTGCAAAATATAGGGGAGTGGGTCTTCCAACATATTCCCTGAGGAGGTCATTAAATCTCTTCTGAAAATCCCTGTCCTTCTTTGCTCTCTTGAAATTCCTCTCAAGCTCCTCAAGGGCAGGGATCAGGGTCTCAGGGACAAACCTTCCACCAAACTGGCCATAATAACCCTTTTTCTTTCTCATGCCTTGAGCCTCTTATGATGCTCTCCAGTTAGCCTGTCACTTGAGCCTGTAAAGGAACTTATCTGTGTACCTTCAGGTATGAACTCACCACATCTGCAGAGCCAGCCTCTTGTTGAGGTATCCATGGCCCTTTCCTTCTCAGTGAGTTCTCTTCCACAGAGAGGGCAGAGATATATCTCCTCATGTGCTTTTTCCTTTTCAGGCATTATGCTATTATAAACCATAAGAGCTTTGTTATGCAGGAGCTTAAAGGGGCTTCGCCCCTTTAAAACCCCAAAAATAGAGCAGCTGAGCAACAGAGCAGTGGTGCAGCAGTTAAATTTAGGGAAAGATAATTTAATTAAATACTAAGAACTACTGCTCTGCTGCTCTGAAGCTCTACTGCTCTGATAGGGAGTTTGAGGGACGGAGTCCCTCAAAGGGGCTTTGCCCCTTTAAAACCCGGAAAATAGATCAACAGAGCAGTGGTACAGTAGATAAATTTAAGGAAAGATAATTTATTCAATACTAAGAACTACTGCTCTACTGCTCTCAAGCTCTACTGCTCTGATAGGGAGTTTGAGGGACTAAGTCCCTCAAAGGGGCTTTGCCCCTTTAGAACCCTGAATAAGGAGTTACTAAAATTTACTTTAGAAGGGAGTTTGAGGGACTAAGTCCCTCAAAGGTTAATTCCTCGGAGATAAATCTCACTGCCCGCAGTCTCTCTGAATTGCTCAAATTTCACGGTCTGAGACTGAAGAACCTTCTGGGGGAACTTTCTTCTTCAAAAAGGAGGCTCTATAACCTCAGGGGTTCTCTCAGGCAATTCTTTCTTTCTCAATTAACAGAAAGATTTATATGGATTGAAAGGGATGAGGAAAGTGCAAAGAGGTCTTTTCAGGATATAGTCTTTTACAGAAGGCTTTTCTGTTCTCCCACGGATGACCTGATCTTTCTTCCATCGGAGGACGACCCCTTTTCAGAGGGGATAAGGGCAGAGGTTATATTCAAAAAAAGCCAGGGAAGCCTGATCTGCTCAAAGGATATACTTGATACATCCTTCTGGATGGCTGAGGTTCTGAAGAAAGAGATAATCCATCTTAAAAAGGGTATGGAGATAGAAAGGCTCAGGCTTGTTGATAATCTCATAAGACTGGGCTACAGGAAGGTTCCCATGGTCATAAACAGGGGAGAGTTCTGTTTAAGGAGTTTTGCCATAGAGGTCTATCCATCCACAGCTAACAACAATCCATTGAGGATAGAATTCTTTGGTGATGAGATAGAGCACATAAAGAGATTTGATATAGAGACCCAGAAGTCACTTGATGAAGTGGAAGAAATCTTTATCTTTCCTGCGGGAAGGCCAGAGGTAAAAACTGATTTTTTTGAATTCATAAAGGTTGCGGGTCTTGAAGGTGCTCCTTTATTCATTGCTGAAGAGGTCTCAGGCCTTGATAATTTACCTGAAGATCCTGTAATCCTGAGCAACCTTCCCTTTGGTGAGGGGATAGATGCAGGTGGTCTGAGTCTTTCAGGTCTGGGCATACTTTATAATGAGAGGAACTCCATTGATAAGCTTCCAGAAAATCTCAGGCCTCTTTTAAAAGAGAATTCCATAATAATCGGGACAAGGACTCCCTCTCAGGCAAAGAGACTCAAGGAGCTCTTTTTTGAAAAGGGGATAGTTATTCCTGTAATCCCTTTATCTGATTGCATAAGATATGAAGGTAATATATGCATTGTTAATGAAACACCCTCTTCAGGAGCTTATCTCAGGGGACTGCTCCTTCTCAGTGAGCAGGAGATATTCGGTCCAGTGCTCCAGAGGCCAAGGGAACATCCGGGATACAGGATCTCAAAGATACTTTCTGAGATAGATGACCTTGAAGAAGGTGATTATGTTGTCCATAAGGTCCATGGAATAGGGATATACAGGGGTGTCCAGAGATTAAAGATAGAGGATGTGGTAGAGGATCTCATAATAATTGAATACAGGGATGGTGCACGACTGCTCATGCCTGTAAGAAATATCTCTATGATCCATAAATTCAGGGCTCAGGAAGGGGTTGTCCCACAGATAGATTCCATAGGGGGGAAGACCTGGAAGAAGACAAAGCAGAAGGTACAGGCAAGGATAAAAGAGATAGCAGAGAAGCTTATAAGGCTTTATGCAGAAAGGGAGATCTGTGGTGGTTATGCCTTCAGCCCTGAGGGAGAGCTTCACAGGGAATTCGCAAGCTTCTTTGAATACAGGGAGACACCAGACCAGTCAAGGGCAATAGAGGAGACCATCAGGGATATGGAATCTCCCTATCCAATGGAAAGATTGATTGTCGGTGATGTTGGGTATGGTAAGACAGAGGTTGCCATGAGGTCAGCCTTCAAGGCTGTATTTGATGGCAAACAGGTGGCTGTGCTTGTGCCAACAACACTCCTCTGTGAGCAGCACCTGAGAAATTTCAGGGAAAGGTTCTCTGCCTTTCCTGTAAGGATAGACTACCTCTCAAGACTCAAGAACCCTGCTGAAAAGAAGAAGACCATAGAGGCTATTGCAAGGGGAGAGGTTGATATAGTTATAGGTACACATGCATTGCTTTCTGAGAAGATAAGATTTTTTGACCTCGGCCTATTGATAATAGATGAAGAGCATAGATTCGGTGTGAGGCACAAGGAAAGATTAAAAGAGCTCAAAAAAGGAGTGGATGTCATTATCCTTACAGCAACACCCATTCCAAGGACTCTACAGATGGCCCTTTCTGGCCTGAGGGGCATGAGCATAATAGAGACACCACCTGAGGAGAGGTATGCTGTTAAGACCATGGTTGCAACCTTTGACAGGGAACTCATAAAAAGGGCAATAGAGCAGGAGCTTCACAGAGGAGGCCAGGTATTTTTTGTCCATAACAGGATAAAGGATATAGGAGAGATAAGGAAATTCATTGAAAGGCTTATCCCTGGTGTCCGGGTTGCCATTGCCCATGGTGAGATGGATGAAAGACTCACAGAGGAGGTAATGCTGGACTTTATTGACAAGAAGATAGATGTCCTTGTATGCACAAATATAATTGGTTCAGGCATTGATATACCAAATGCAAATACCATGCTCATAAACAGGGCCCATGAGATGGGACTTGCTGACCTCTATCAACTCCGTGGAAGGGTGGGAAGGAGCAATGTAAAGGCCTATTGTTATCTCCTCATACCACCTGATGAGGTTCTTACAGAGACAGCAAAGAAGAGGCTTGAGGCAATATCTGAATTGAGTTACCTCGGTGCAGGTATAAGGCTTGCCATGACAGACCTTGAGATAAGGGGTGCAGGAAATCTTCTTGGAAAGGAGCAGTCAGGACATATAAATACTGTTGGGTTTGAGCTTTATTCAGAGCTTCTTGAAAAGGCGATCAGGGAACTGAAAGGTGAAAAGATAGAAGAGGAGACAGAGCCGTCAATTGAGGTATCAATACCTGGCTTTATACCTGAAGGCTATGTGGAGGATATCCATCTGAGATTAAACCTTTACAGGAGATTCTCCATGCTCAAAAGAGAGGAGGAGCTTGATGAGTTGACAAGAGAGATAGAAGATAGATTCGGACCTTTACCGGAGGAGGTTGAGAATCTCCTTATGGTTGTAAGAATGAAGATGCTCCTCAGAGAGCTTGGTATAGAAAGGCTGAAGATAGCAGATAAAAAGATGGAGATATTATATAAAAAGGAGCCATCAAGGGAAGATTTGACCTTTTTCCTTGATGCCATGAGGCGTGCAGGCATTCATGTATCCTCTGCTGGCTCAAAGGCCATACATTTCTTAATAACGGATAGAGCTAAAGATCAAAGGATTTTATTTTTAAAAGTCCTTGATATAATAAAGCTGGCAGTCAAAACAAAGGTAGAGGATTAATATGAAGCTCAGTGAAAGGGAATTCTCTTTGATTAAAGAAAGGATAGTCAGGGACTTTGGCATAGCCTTCAGGGATGAAAAAAAGGAGCTCCTTGAAGAGTTTATTGAAGAACGGCTGAAGATAACAGGGATGTCCTCTGAAGAATATCTTTCTGAGTTAAAGGATGGAATCAGTAGAGAGATCATCCTTGCTGTGAGTTCTATCACAAACAAGGAGACCTATTTTTTCAGGGAGATGCCCCAGCTTGAGGTAGCCGTAAAACTTCTTCAAAGGATGCTCAAATCAAGACAGAGACTGAGGATACTTTCTCTCGGCTGCTCGGGTGGAGAGGAGGTCTATACCCTGAGCATACTCCTTCATGAGAGAGGGATTCTATTTCCTGGCAGGGATGTAAATATTACAGGCATTGATATTGATCCAGAGGCGATAAAAAAGGCAAGGAGGGTAATATACACGGAGAATTCATTCCGGAATAAAGAAATCCCTATCAACAGATATTTTGTGAAAGAGGACAGGTTCTACAGGCTTAAGGAGGTCTATAAAGGGATTGCTGATTTCAGGGAGGGCAATATCCTTGATAAGAACACATTCCTTGAGTTTATCAATATTGATATGGTCTTTTGCAGAAATGTCTTTATATACATGACTGAGGAGGCTATCATAAAGGTGCTTGAGAACATCCATACCTGTCTTTCAAAGGATGGTTATCTTATTATAGGTTCTGCTGAGAGTATCACGGGCAGAACAGCCCTTTTTATCCCTGAGTATTATGAGGGAGTGGTGGTATACAGGAAGAAGGGAAATGTATAATAAAAGAGGAGGTGATTAAGATGAGTAAAATAATAGTAGAAATTAGGGATAAGGATTTGCTGGAGTTTGGAGAATTAAGGATAAAAGAAGAAATGGAAAAAACACTTAAATGGTTGAAAATGAAAGGTTTATTAACAGATATTTCTACCGCAATTGGGGGCCTGAAAATAGAATTTGAAAAAGATGTGGATCAGGCGAAAGAGGAAGCCTGGCAGGAATATAAGAAGGATTTGCCGTTGTGAGAAGCGTTATTGACTCCAACATTTTATTTTCTGCATTCATAAGTGGAAAGACACTTTATCTTGATATAATCAGAGAAAATCAAATCTATGTGCCAGATATAATATTTCTTGAATTAGCTAAATACGAAACCCGCCTCATAGAAAGGACTGTATTAAAAGAAAATGAATTCAGAACATTTATACAGATGCTTTTTGAAGAGATAACTGTCATCCCTGGATTCGCAATTTCTAAAGAAAACTGGAAGAATGCTTATGAGATATGTAAGGATGTCGATGAAAAGGATACACCATTTGTGGCTTTTGAGTCTTGAACTTAGGATACCTTTATGGACTAACGACAAAGAATTAATCAAGGTTTTGAAAGAGAAGGGATTGATAGAATTAGTAACATTGGAGGACCTCATACATAATTAATTTTAAGGAGGCTATATGAACAGGAGGGAATTCATAA
>JBDOIG010000041.1:0-5168 GCA_041082235.1 Thermodesulfovibrionales bacterium
CATTAAGTTATAATATAACATGAAGCTGAGCATATCAGCAAAATTCCTTCTCACAAGTGGTTTACTCCTCCTTCTCTGCCTTGGCATATCCTTTTACATAATTGCAAAACATCAGGAATCCCTGATCCTTGAACAGGCAGAAAATGAGGCAAAGGCAATCTTCAGACAGATAATCCTTACAAGAAAATGGGTAGCAGATCATGGAGGTATATTTGTTGAACAAAAACCATGGATAAAACCAAATACCTATCTCAGCCAGGTGGGTGAAGAACCTGAGACAATGGATATAATGGGCAGAAAATTTATTAAAGAAAATCCTGCCTTTGTGACAAGAGAGCTATCAAGATATGCCAGAGAGAGGGAGTTATACTGGTTTAAGATCACAAGCCTCAAACTCATAAATCCAATGAATTCACCTGATGAATGGGAAAGGCAGGCATTGAAGGAGTTTGAAACCAGGGGTAGAAAAGAACTCTCCGCGTTCCAGAGTATTGAAGGAAAGCGTTATCTCAGATATATCTCTCCACTCTATGTGGAAGAGTCCTGTCTGAGATGCCATGCAAAACAGGGCTACAGGATTGGAGATGTCAGAGGAGCAATAAGTGTGACTATACCTGTGGAGAAGATATTCCATGAGATCAGTGAGAATAGGAAGAGGATGTTAATAGCCGCATTCCTCACGCTTTCAATTCTCATGATTACCCTTTACCTCTTTGTAAATAATCTTATGCTCCTGCCACTTAAGAGATTAAAAGAGGCAATAAAGGGATTTTCAGAAGGGGAATCTCCACCAAAGGATCTTTTAAAAACAGGCGATGAGATTGAAGAGCTGGCGAAGTCCTTTTACCAGATGGCAGAAAGACTCACAGAATACCATAACTGCCTTCATGACAGGATAAGCTCTGCTGTTAAAGAACTTGAAGAGACAAATAAAAAACTCATTGAGACAAACAGACTTCTCAATGAGGCAAATCAAAGAAAGTCAGACTTCATAGCAAGGGCATCCCACGAGCTGAGGACACCCCTTACATCCATAAAGGGTGCCCTTGATTATCTAAGTCAGAAACTCCAGATGCTCGGACTTAATGGAGATGACGGAGAGTTTGTGGAGATGATTAAAAGGAATACAGACAGGCTGATAAGGATGGTAAATGATATGCTTGATATAGAGAAGATAGAAGCCGGTCTTCAGGAACTTCATTTGAGAGAATCAGACCTGTGCTTTATAATTAATGAATGCATTGATAACTTCAAACTTGATGCTGATTCAAAGAGGATAAGATTCTCACTGGATATGGATTCACCATTGCCATGTTCAGTAGATGAGGAAAGAATCAAGCAGGTTTTCATAAACCTCTTTTCAAATGCCTTAAAATGGAGTCCACCTGATTCAGGTATATCAATAAAGGCAAAAAGGCTTAATGGTACAGTTACTGTGGAGATATCTGATAGTGGTCCTGGCATAGCCCCTGATGACCAGCATAAGGTCTTTGAGAAGTTTTATAAAAAATCAAAGGATGGCACAGGCCTTGGTCTTGCCATAGCAAAGAGCATTGTAGAGGCCCATGGTGGAGAGATAGGTGTAAAGAGTGATGGAAAATGTGGAAGCACCTTTTATGTCAGGTTAAGGACTGATAAGCCTTAAAAAACGGAAGTCTCTGGATTTAAGACAAAGTAAAAATGGGGAAACCCCTTATACTTGTTGTGGATGATGACCAGGATATATTGAGGGTTGTGAAGGCAAACCTTGAACTTCACAATTTCACCGTCCTCACGGCAGATTCCTGCGCCTCTGCAAAAAAACTTTTTGCCCAGAAAAGACCTGACCTCATAATACTTGACATAATGCTTCCTGATGGTGACGGTGTCCAGATATGCAGGGAGATAAGGAAAAGTCATCCCTATCTTCCTGTTATAATGCTCACTGCAAAGGATAAGCTTTCGGATAAGGTTATAGGGCTTGAAAGTGGTGCTGATGATTATATAGTAAAGCCCTTTGAGACCCTTGAGCTCATTGCAAGGATAAAGGCATGCCTCAGAAGAAACAGACCAAAAGAAGAAGAGATCAGGATAGGAGATCTAATTATAGACCTCAAAAGAAGGCTCGTGAAAAAATCAGGCAGACCTGTTGAACTCACTCCAAAGCAGTTTGACCTAGTTCGCTATCTTGCAGAAAACAGAGACAGGGTTGTATCAAGACAGGAGCTGAGGGAACAGCTCTGGAAGGAGAACAAGCTCTATTCCTGGAGCAGGGTTATTGATGTTCATATAATGCATCTCAGGGAAAAGATAGAGGATAATCCATCAGAGCCCTCATATATAGTAACAATATCTGGTGCTGGATATAAGTTCAGAGAGGAATGAACCGCAATTGCTGATAGAATGTATCAAATCATCTTGAAATAAAATGGGCAGGATACCGAAAAGGCTTTACCTGCGACACCTTAGTGTAAGGTTATTAATTAGTTTGCTATACATATCTGACTTCGCAAACTGGTGGAAAAACATTTTGTTACATAATAAATAAAAATCGTCGCTTTGTCAGCCTTAAGGCAGCCTGTCCATAATCTCACAGCAATTTTTGAGGAATGAATCACTCTCCATCATCAAGGCAGAAATAGGCAAGATAGACATTACTTATACCTTCTATCTCCCTGAGGCTATCAAGTTCCTTTCGTATCCTTCCTTCCATGCCCGGTAAACCTTCAATGTCCCTTTCCATCAGAAATACTATTTTTTGCTCCTTTATATCATGGACCTCCACATTTCTTTCCTTTAATGCCTCAATAATTGACGGTATTGCCTCCATGTCATCTACCTCAATAAATCCACTCACAATAATCATGCCTTCCTCCAGAATCCTATCTTTATAAGACCTGCCTTTGTATTGCAGGCCTCCACACACCTTCCACAATAGATGCAGTTTGAATCCCTGAGGGACTTTTGGTCAAGATAGGGTGTGAGTTTTACCTTCATATAGCAGACATGCTCACAGTAATTGCATTCACCACATTCTCCTTCAAGAAATTTTAACCTGATAAGGCTAAACTTGTTAAATAATCCATAGACCTTTCCAACAGGACACAACGCCCTGCACCATAGTCTCGGAGAGAGATACTCAAGAACTAAAAGAAGGACAATCATTCCACCTGAATATATTATCACAGTGCCCTCCACAGGAAGCCTGAAAAGAAGAAAAAAGCCTCCTGTCAGGAATCTGAAGAAATTTGTTAAATGGGAAATGTAATTAGTAAAAAAGGGGATTCCAATCAGGCCAGAGATAAGGAGCAGGATTCCAGCAATTGCATAGCCAGTGCCCGATGGAAGCTTAAATTTTAAGCTCTCACCTTTTGCCCTATCCACTATTTCATAAAGAAAATCCATGGGGCAGACCCATCCGCAAAATGCCCTGCCAGAGATGATATAAATAGCGATAACAGGGAGCACAGCCCAGAAGGCTGTTACTGCAAAAATTCTTGATGCAACAAGACTCTCCAGATAGGCAAAAACATCTATGAGCTTTACAAACCAGATTGTTAAAGAGCCTGAAAGCCCACCAACAAGAACCTTTATCCTCAAGAACTGCAACAAAAATAAAACTATTATCCCAAGCATTACAAAGCGCCTGAGTTTAGAGATTTTTATACTAAATTTTTTATTTTCTGCTCTACTGCTCATCTGCTCTACTGCTCTATCTATATTCACGCTCAACCACCTTGCCTCTTGCCATTATCTTTGGCAAATTCTCACCATAAACAATATTGTATCGTTCTTCAAGAGGCATGGATAAAAGCCTCCTGAATTCATCTGTATATCTATCTCTGACCTCTGAATATTTTTCTCTCCTTATCACCTTTACAGCAGAGCCTCCAAGGGGACAGTATTTCACACAGAGACCACATCCAACACAATTATCGTTTATATAGGGTTGATTTCCCCATTCACCATTAAAAAATTCAAATACCCTTGCGCCGAGGGGACAGGCCTTACTGCAGCTCAAGCAGACATCTCCATTCCAGCCAAAACATAGGCTGAAATCAATCAATGCCATTCCCATCCTCACATCTTCCTTGTTTAAAGGCTGTAATGCACCTGTTGGACATTTCTTTGGACATTCCATACACAATCCACAGGGAAAATCCCTCATATCTTTAATAAAAGGGGTCCCAAAGTTTTTAAAATCCTTCAGGCCTGCTATGGCAATTGCATCATATTTCATCGCATGGCAGACACCTGCACAGACACCGCAGCCAATGCACTTTGAACGAAATTCCCTCTCTGGCAGGGCACCTGGAGGCCTTATGAGACCACCCAGCTCAATATCTGGAAGTGGACCAGATTCCTCTTCTGCAATGGCTTGTTTAAAGAGAATTAAATCACCTGCTATTAAAGCAGAACTTATTGATACTTTTATAAACTCCCGTCTGGTGAGTTTCATTTCTAATAGTAGCAAAAGCAGCAGGGCAGTTTAATAGGTGAAAGAGGTTTCAACCCCTTCAGAATATGCTTCTACTGCCCTGCTGCCTTGTCTATGCAATCACCTTTCCTGGCTCAGCCTGTCTTGTCTTTGTCTTACCCTTATAAAGCTTCACTGCAAACATCTTGTAGTCTGCCTGGAAGCTGAAGGGATCAAAGGCATCACGCATTATCATATTGATAAGTTTGTATTCATCAAACCAGGGGATGAATACATAGTCCCACCTTGGACCACCTGTTGCCTTTGTGACATCAAGGACCTTTGCAGGCAGTTCAATCTTTCCTCTCGGAGATTCCACAATAACAGAATCACCATTCTTTATGCCGAGCTTCTTTGCCAGTGTCTCACTGAGCTCCACATAAGCACCTGGCATTGCCCTGCTCAGTTCAGAAACCCTTGTAGTCATACTGCCAGAATGCCAGTGCTCTATAACCCTTCCTGTGCATGCACCATATTTATAACCAGTAGTGTCAATTATGAGGAGCTCCGAGCCATCTGGCTTTTTGTAAGCATGTCTTAAATCAGGAAACTCAGCAGGGCTCAGGGCTATGAGTTTGAGGCTATTTCTGTCAGAATCAGGGTCTCCTGTGACACTGGCAGTGTATCTTGCCACCTCATCAAAAGGAAGGGTGCTATTTTCATTTACCTTCCCGGGATTGAATCTTCTTTCTACAACCTCAACTGTCCTGTA